>CAJXKN010000001.1 GCA_913055585.1 uncultured Caldisericota bacterium
CTGCTTCTTTATTAACAATCTGTATCTTTCTATTTTTATACGAATCAATCTTTCCATTCTGCTACTGTTATAATTATTTTTTTCAAGTCAATAGCCATTAAAAAATTTCGTTGTTTATTTTCCTTATCAAAAATTACTTTCTATGAGTTTCTCTATTTGAGCTTTTACTACTTTAAAAGGATTTTTAAAAAAGTAGCTTCCCATTACAAGTATATCTGCTCCTGCTTTTAGTACATCCACTGCTGTTTTATTATTTATTCCTCCATCAACTGATATGAGATAGTGCAGTTTTTTTGATTCCCTTATCTCTTTTGCTTTTTCGATTTTTTGAAGTGAAGAGTTTATAAACTTCTGACCTGAAAATCCAGGCTCTACACTCATAACAAGAAGAATGTCCACATAGGGAAGTATATTCTCTACTTCGCTTATAGGTGTTGCAGGTTTTAAAGAGATTCCTGCTTTTAGACCAAGGTTTTTTATTTTGCGTATAAGCTTTAGAGGTACGTTTGTTTGCTCTATGTGAAATGTAATGTAATTTACCCCTGCATCCTTGAGGGGAGAGAAAAAGAACTCAGGATTGTCCACCATAAGGTGTGCATCAAACGGAAGTGGTGTAATACTTCTTATGCTTTTTATAACTGGAACGCCAAATGAGAGGTTTGGTACAAAATGTGCATCCATAATATCCAGATGTACCCAGCTGTTCGGCATCTGTTGAATTTTGTCTATCTCTCTTGAGAGATGTGCAAAATCTGCGGCAAGAATAGAAGGTGCAATAATAAATTTCATTTTGATATCTTTAACCTGATTTCAGCACCTGCTCTTACTTTTAATCCCGGCATAGGATACTGGTAAAGAACCATTCCCTTTGTTCCTTTTGCGATATCAGTTTCATCAATTCTTTCTATACGAAAACCTTCTTTTGAAAGAAGCTTCTTCGCATCATCAATATTCATTCCAATAAGATTAGGAACTATGACAAACGTTCCTATACTTACCGTCATTCTTACGCTCTTTCCAGGAGGCACAATGCTTCCTGCCGCAGGATCCTGTAAAAGCACTGTTCCTACAGGAGATTTATCCTCTTTATCCGTAATGTCCCCAACTGTTAGTCCTATATCTTTGAGTATTGATAATGCTTCACTGAAGTTCTTACCGACAAGGTTAGGTACAGTGATATTCTTTGGTCCATTACTTACTATCGCTTTTACTACTGTTCCCTGTTTTACACTTTCCCCGCTCTGAGGCGATTGAGAAATAATGTGGTCCAGTGGCACTGTTTCGCTATACTCTGAATTTGTTATCTCTAACATAAGGCCTATGTCCGAGAGCTTCTTTTCCGCCTCATCTACTTTAAGATTCGTAATATCAGGAACTTTAACTATCTTTACTTCCTTTCTATTGCATCCTAAAATAGGCAAAAGAAGCAATGCTATTAATATGAATATTAATATTTTTTTCATACACCTATTTTATTATTTTTTCAAAATATTTGCAACATCTTTATAAAACTATATACTAATAAATATGAAACGGATTGCAGTGTACCCGGGAACGTTTGATCCAATAACAAATGGTCACCTGGATATAATAGCAAGAGGAAGGGAAATATTTGATGAGCTTATTATTCTCGTTGCAAAAGGAGAAAATAAGCATCCTTTATTTACGATGAATGAAAGAATAGAAATGGTAAAATGCGCTATAAAGCAATTCAATAATGTTTCTGTATCGCCCCTCGAAGGACTCTTAGTATCCTTCCTAAAGGAAAACAATATAAAATTTGTTTTAAGGGGCCTGCGGGCTGTTTCTGATTTTGATTATGAGCTTCAACTCGCTTTTACAAATAAAAATCTTTATTCAGATTTAGAAACAGTATTTATAATGAGCAGCAACAACTATATATTCTTAAGTTCAAGTGTTGTAAGGGAAATTGCATACTTCAATGGCGACGTTTCAAAATTTGTCCCATCCTGTGTAGAAGAGGCACTTAAAAGGAGGTTTAAGAAAAGTGGAAGATGAATCTATAATTAAAAAGATTGAATCATTAAAACAAATGATTCAGACAGCAAAGCATATACCACTTTCAAATCTTGTAGCGATAGATAAAGAGAAATATCTTGTAGCAATTGAGCAGATAGAAAACTCTCTTCCCAGTGAGGTAAAAGAGGCATATCTTATTTATAAAAGGAAGAGTGCAATTCTAAAAAAAGCAAACGAGGAAAGAGAGAGAATACTTGAAACTGCAAGAAGCAGGCGTGATGAAATTGTCCAGAATTCGGATATTCTAAGGGAGGCAAAAGAGGAAAGAGAGAAGATAATCGCAGAAGCACAGCAGGAGGCAGAGAGAATTGAGAAAGAAGCAGAGGATTATGCTTTTAAGCTTTTATCAAAAGTAGAAGCAATTTTAGAGAAGGCGCAAGCAGCAGTGAGACAAGGAAAAGAGGATTTGAAGGATGAAAGTTCCGATAGTACGGATCTTGCATAGTCCGTTGAAAATTCATGAATTGATAGAGAGGATTGATTTAGGTAGTGAGGCTAAGCTTGTTGGACCTGCTGTGCTGGATGGAGAAATGAGCATTGGCGTAGGTTATGAAGTACATTTCAAAGGGCATATTTCAGCAACTGTCCTGCTTACCTGTGTAAGATGTCTTTCAAAATTTAAAAAGCAGTTTGAAATAGATTTTAAAGAAAAGTATCTTCCCGAAAGTTTGGCAGTTACAGATATGCGAGAAAAAGAATTAAGCAGAGAAGATTTGGATACGTTCATTTATCACAGTAATTATATAGATACATCTGAAATAGTGAAGGAACTTTTAATAGTAGAAATTCCGCCTTATCCGCTCTGTCCTAAATGCAGAGCACTTGATAATTCTTAAATATTTTGTATTCTTTTTTCAAAAAAGGAGGTGATTCCCGTAAACTGGGATAAAAGTATGTACATAAATGAAGCTAAAAAGTATGTAGGAAAAGAAATAGAAATTAAAGGCTGGGTGTATAATATGCGCTCAAGTGGCAAGATTATTTTTATCTTGTTGAGAGATGGGACAGGCATTATGCAGTGTGTAGCATCTAAAAGCGATGTAGGTGATGAAGTATTCGATAAGTTAAAAGCTCTCACACAAGAATCTTCTATTATTGTACGAGGAACAGTGCATCCGGACAAAAGAGCACCTGGCGGATACGAACTAAGTCTAAAAAAATTGGTATGGGTAAACATTACAAAAGATTATCCCATCTCCCTGAAAGAACATGGGGTAGGTTTCTTAATGGCACACAGGCACCTCTGGCTCAGGTCAAAGAGACAGTGGGCAATTTTACGTATCAGACACAGAGTTGAAAAATCATTGAGAGATTTCTTTGATAACAGAGGTTTTACTCTTATTGATGCACCTATCCTTACGCCAAATGCCTGTGAAGGGTCTACCACGTTATTTCAGACAGACTACTTCGGAAAACCAGCTTTCCTTTCTCAAAGTGGACAGCTCTATATGGAAGCAGCAGCAATGGCATTTGGTAAGGTATATTGTTTTGGTCCTACATTTAGAGCCGAGAAGTCAAAGACGCGAAGGCATCTTACAGAGTTCTGGATGATTGAACCTGAGATTGCCTATATCACATTTGAAGAGAATATGCGGCTTCAGGAGGAGATGGTTACGTATGTTGTTAAAGAAGTATTAAAAAACTGTAAGGAGGAATTAGAGATTATAGGTAGGGATACATCACCGTTAGAGAAAATTACTCCCCCTTTTCCAAGAATACATTATAAGGAAGCACTTGCAATTCTAAAAAAACACGGTAAAGAAGTAGAATGGGGACAGGATTTTGGTGGCGACGAAGAAACAATACTTGCAGATGAATTTAACAAGCCTGTATTCGTGCATCATTTCCCTGTAGAGACAAAAGCCTTTTATATGAAGCCAGATCCTGACGATCCAAGTACCGTTCTTGCAGCGGATCTTCTTGCTCCAGAAGGATATGGAGAAATCGTTGGCGGAAGTCAAAGAATAGATGACTATGACCTATTACTTGAGAGGCTTAAAGCAAATAACCTTTCAAAGGAGGATTATGATTGGTATCTCGACCTTCGAAAGTATGGCTCTGTGCCGCATGGAGGATTTGGTTTGGGGATTGAAAGAACCGTTGCATGGATTGCAAAACTCCCTCATGTAAGAGAGACAATACCATTTCCTCGCCTGCTTGATAAAATATATCCATGATTGAGCAGAGTGCACTCAACGTACTAAATGAATTAGAAAAGAATAAACTTCATCGCATCTACCTTCTATCCGGAAAAGATGGTAGGTATCTTAAGTTGCAAATTATAAAAAAAATCAAGCGTAAATTTGTTGATGAGCAAACAGAAGCATTTGATTTTATTGAACTAAGCGGGAAGGATATTACTGCACTTGACGTATCAAATGCCTTAAACACAGCTCCGCTTGGTAAGAGAAAATTGGTAGTTCTAAGAAGTGTTAATGAAGCAGAGAGTGCAGAAATGAAAAAGATTTACTCAATGGAGATACCTTCATTTTCAACCCTTGTTATTATTTTAGAATCAAAGAGAAAACCGAAAGTTTCCGAAGAAGATACTGTCCTTGTTTCTAAATATACAGTCACTTCTCAGCTTACAAAAAAATGGATAAAGGATAGATGCAGGGAGAACGGTAAAGAAATATCAGCTGCTGCTATTGATGAACTTATAAGCAGGGTTGATGGTGATTTCTTTCTCCTACTTTCTGAAATTAATAAGCTTGTATTATACATTGGCGAAAGAAAAAAAATAGAGCAGGAGGATGTAGAAAAAGTGGTAAAATACATACCGGAAACAAAGGTATTTGCCTTAATTGATGCAATCGTTGCAAAGAAAAAAAGAGCAGCCTTAAAGATGTTTAAGCAGATGCTTTCCACGGATGCTACTTCTGTTAATTTAGCATTCTTTTGGCTCCTAAAAACTTTCTCTCAGATAATTCTCATTAAAGAATTAATAAATAATAATGAAAGTATAAGTGCAGCTTCCATATCAGAGAAGTTAAATATTCCTCTCTTTTCTGTATACAAACTTTTGCCTATTGCAAAGAAATTTACATTTTCACAGCTTGTAGGAACATTTCATAAACTTGAAGAAATTGATGTAAAAAGCAAAATAGGGGAAATGGATCTTCCCCTTGCTTTTCAGCTTTTCATTCAAAGCATATGACTCATTTATGCTTCTTTGTTACTTTTCTTTGCTTCGTTGAATCTCTTCATTAATAAAGATTTTTTCCTTGCAGCATTGTTAGGATGAATGATTCCCTTCGCTTCTAATTTATCAACAATTTTTATTGCTTCTTTCACTTTGCTTTCACTGTAACTATCTTTTCTAGCAAAATCAAGTGCTTTTTTCATTGCTACTCTATATCTCTCATTCCTCTCTCTTCTTTTAGCATCTTTTCTTACTGATTTTTTCGAAGCTTTTAATATTGGCATTTATACCTCCTTAAAATAAATTCTCTTATAGATTAACAATTTTTTAATTCCTGTCAATAGCACGAATTGAATATTTATTCACTGAATGATTCTATTGTCACCTGCTTTTTTTCATTATCCCAGCTCACCTTTGCCCCGAGACTTTCCGAAACAAAACGGATAGGTACAAATGTGCGTGAATCTTTTATGAATGGTGCAGTATCCATCAAATATTTCTCTCCACCTTCGTAAAAATCAGAATCCGTAGTGTAACTCTTGCTTCCAATGGTAAGAGTAATAAAATGATAATCTAAGAATGTACCTAAAAAGATAGTATCATCATACGTAGGCATAAAATCGTTGTGCGGCATAATAATATTAATTTCTTTTTCAACGCCTTTGCTTGTTTGTATTTGTGCAGTTATACTTTCTCCAGGAATAGGGGTTGAAGAAGTAAAGACGCATTTTCCCATTGAGAATAGAGGAAACCTAAAAACTACTACACCTTGCCCGTATTTCAAAGCATAAAAGATCTCTTCTTCCGTTTCTTTACTACTTACTCCATAAGGATTTACTCCTATATAAACAGGGAACTGTTTTACTACTTCGAGATCGATTCTCTCAATAACATTAAGAGCAAAACGGGACGTGACTTCCAGGGATTTAAGATATACCATAGGAATAACAAAGTCAAATCCGTAAAACTCAGAAGGACACTGTCCAAAATTTATTATTTGATAAGGCATACTGTACTTAATGCCTTTTCCTTTTTCAGCTACATATATGTCTTTGTACATTAATCCTCTTGCAACCGAAAATGCACCCACCTGAACAGTAGGTTTCACAGACTTTATATAATCCTTCAAAATGAAAGCAACTTTTTCTACAATGTTTCTTCTTAAGTTTTCCCATTTAGCAACGTTTTTATCTTTCTGACTCGTAAGGAAAATTGTTTTCCAATCAGCAGGATTAATAAAAGTTTTATATGCAAGTTTTTTTACATCATCTACATCTATACCGTTTTCCTCTGCAAGTTTATTAAATCTATCCGAAAAATCATAACTACCATTTGGAAAACGTATATAATCAAGTACTATGCCATCAACGTCGAACCTTAATATTTCACTTAAGAACATCTTTATATAGTTGAGGTAATTGTCACTTATAAGCGAAACGTAATAAGAACTTTTTTCCCCATCCACTCTTTGCATCAGCTCATCTGGATGTGAAAGCCCATACGTTTTGTCCATACAAACAGGGAAATAAACATACAGTTTAATCCCTTCTCTATGTGTTTCCTTAATAAGTGAAGGTAGCACATTTTTTTCCAATGGTATAAAACTACTCTTATAGAAAACCTTGCCTGAAGGATTTTTTACAAGAAAAAAGATTGTATTGTAACCATAATTTTTGATTTCAGAGACAGTTTTTTCTACACCAAACTTTTCTATATCTTCTCCGTGCACACAGATACCTTTCATTTTTTCCGATGCATCTGTATATTTCACAGGGATAGTTGCGAAGATGACAAAAAAAATGGTAAACAACAAAAGAAATTTTTTCATTTTTTCATTTTCATAAGAGCGTTACGAAGAAGTTTATTTACAATTTGTGGGTTTGCTTTCCCTTTTGTCTTTTTCATTACTTGCCCTATCAAGAAACCTATTGTTTGTGTTTTTCCTGATAAGTATTGCGATACGGGCTTAGGATTTTCTTTTAATACTTCAAGAACAATTTCTTTAATTGCATCTTCATCAGTTATTTGTACAAGACCCCTTTCTTTCACAATTTCTTTTGGTGATTTACCAGTTTCAAGCGATTGGTCAATCACTTCCTTTGCAATGTTTTTCGAAATAGTGCCATTATCAATGAGAGATAAAAACTCAGCAAACTTCTTTTCGTTAAAGCTAATTTCTGTTATTTGCTTTCCTGTTTTATTAAGATACTTCATAATGTTTGTCATAAGAAAATTAGCAACTTCTTTTGGTTTCTTTGTTGCTCTACAGACTGCCTCAAAATAATTTGCAAGCTCAATAGAAGATGCAATATCATGTGCATAATCCTCTTTTATACCGTATTCTTTTATGAATCTCTCTTCCTTTTGCAATGGTAATTCGGGAAGTTCTTTCTTTATCTTCTCTATGAATTCATCCGTCAGAATAAGGGGCGGTAGATCAGGCTCAGGAAAATATCTATAATCGTTTAATTCCTCTTTTGTACGCATTGCCACCGTCTCGCCTGTCTTTTCATTGAGGTGGCGTGTCTCCTGCACGACGGAACCACCATTTTCTAATACGTCAATTTGTCTTTTCACTTCATATTCCACTGCTCTTCTTACGCTCTTGAACGAGTTAAGATTTTTGATCTCTACTTTTGTACCTATCTTATCATTCTTTGAAACGGATACGTTCACATCGCAACGCAATGCACCTTTCTCCATATCTCCGCTTGATACGCCTAAGTAACGGACGGTCTTCCGTAGTAGCACAAGAAATTCGTATGCTTCTTCCGCTGTTTCAATATCAGGGTATGTAACAATCTCCATTAGAGGTACACCGGATCTGTTAAAATCAATGTAAGAATATTGAGACTCTGTAATATCACCTGTATGAATTGATTTGCCTGCATCTTCTTCAATGTGCCCACGTTGAATGCGAATTTTCCTTTTTCCTTTTTTTGTTTTTATCTCTAAAAAGCCTTCACTTGCAATGGGTATTGCATACTGTGTAATCTGATATCCCTTTGGCAAGTCAGGGTAAAAATAATTCTTTCTATAAAAAGTAGATACTTTATTGATCGTCATATTTAGAGCACTACCTAATCGTACAGCATATTCCACAACCTTTTCATTTAATACAGGCAGAGCACCTGGCAGTCCTAAACAAACGGGACATACATTTGTATTTGGCTCATCACCAAACTCTGTAGAGCAGCTGCAGAAGATTTTTGTTTTTGTTGCAAGCTGCACGTGTATTTCTAACCCTATCGTTGGTTTATATTCACTCATTTTACCCCCCATTTTCTATACTATACGCAATCTGCAAAAGTTCTTCTTCCTTGAACCATTTACCTATGAGCTGCATCCCTATGGGAAGACCTTTTTTATCATTACCAGAAGGAATTGATATAGCAGGTAGACCTGCAAGATTCACAGGTATTGTAAAGATATCCGTTGCATACATTTCAAGAGGACTCTTTTTTTCTCCGATCTTAAATGCAGTTGTAGCAGTTGTAGGAAGGAGAAGAGCATCCACCTTCTTAAACGCATTTTCAAATTCATTTGCAATAATTCTTCTTACCTTTGAAGCTTTGAGATAATATGCATCATAATATCCACTGGAAAGGGCAAATGTGCCTATGAGAATTCTTCTCTTTACTTCTTCTCCAAAACCTTCCGTGCGGGTAAGCTGATACGTTTCTTTTAGATTGTTTCCTTCTCTAATAAGACCGTATCTTACACCATCAAAGCGTGCAAGGTTTGCGGAAGCTTCGGATGGTGCAATGATATAATAAACAGGTAATGCATACTTAAGGTGAGGAATAGAAACTTCAATTACTTCTGCTTGGAGTTTATTCAGAGTATCCACTGTTTTGTTCAATGCGCTTTTTATCTCTTGCTGCAGATCAAAATCTGTTATCTCTTTTATTATACCTATTTTTTTACCTTTTATCTCTTTCCCAAGAAGTGCTGTATAATCCTTCTTTTCAATGTTTACAGATGTTTCATCCCTGGAATCAAACCCTGCTATCACATTTAATAGTACAGCAGCATCTTCCACATTTCTTGCAAGAGGACCAATCTGATCAAGGGATGATGAAAATGCAATAAGCCCATAGCGTGAAACAAGACCGTACGTAGGTTTTAATCCTACAATGCCGCAGAATGAAGCAGGTTCCCTTACAGAGCCACCTGTATCAGAGCCAAGCGCTGCTAATACTTCCTTACTTTTTACTGCTGCTGCAGAGCCGCCTGATGAACCACCCGGCACATATTCAACGTTTACCGGATTATGTGTAGGAAAAAATGCAGAGTTTTCTGTGGAGGAACCCATTGCAAATTCATCCATGTTTGTTTTCCCTATGATAATAGCATTTTCTTTCTTAACTTTCTCTACAGCTGTTGCGTCATAAGGCGAGATGTAACCCTTCAAAATTTTAGAGCCAGCTGTTGTTTCTGTATTCAGTACATTTATATTGTCTTTTACTGCAAAAGGGACGCCAAATAGTACACCATTTTTTTCTCTCATTCTATCTAACTCTTCTGCTTTTTTCAAAGCGTTATCAATATCAAGATGGATAAATGCCTTTATTTTACTTTCTTTTTTATTAATATTCTCAATGTAACTCTTCATTACTTCTTTTACACTGATTTCTCCGCTTTTGATGTTTTTAACAAGCTGACTAATGGAAAGCTCTGTAATGTCCATTTTATTCTCCCATAATGCGTTTCACTTTATAAAATTTATTCTGTGAAAGAATTCTATTTTTCTTCAAATCCTCTCTATCTAATCCCTTTTTCACTTGATCCTTCCTGAGAAAGAGATGCGCACCTTTCATATAGATGTACGGTTCTATCCCATTAGTATCTACTTCCTTTAATATTTCAAAGTAATGGATGATTTCCTCTATATCTTTCTGTATCTTTTCTTTTTCTCCTTCCTTTAATTCAAGCGCAGCAAGATGCTCAATCTTCTCTATGTCAATCATTTTTTACCTCCGATGAGTTTTTTAAATTCTTCTTCATTTATTATCTTTATTCCTAATTTTTTAGCTTTTTCATATTTCTTTCCAGGCTTTTCGCCTACTACAACAATGGTTGTTTTCTTTGTAACAGTCTCCGTTGCTTCTGCCCCTAACTCTTTAACAAGCTCCTCTGCTTCACTACGTGTAAAATCCTTTAGACTACCAGTAAAAACAAATTTCTCTCCCTTTAGGGGCATTCCCTTCTTTTCTATTTTTTCTTCCATCTTTACGCCTGCTTTTCTCAACTTTTCTATAACTTTAATGTTCTGCTCTGACGAGAAAAAGTTTCTTATACTTTTTGCTGTAATGGGGCCAATACCTTCTATCTCGGCTATTTCCTCTTCAGAAGCATTCCTTATTGCATCAATGCTTTTGAATTTATTTGCAAGAAGTTCTGATGTATATTTTCCTACCTGAAATATGCCGAGTGCATAGATGAGATTTGCAAGCTTTCTGTTTTTACTTTCCTGAATATTCTTTATTATTTTAGTAGCAAGCTTATCGCCCATTCGCTCAAGCTTCAACAAATCCTCTTTTTTTAGGTAGTAGAGGTCAGCATAGTCAGAAATGATTTTCATATCAACGAGAGAGTTAATAATCTTCTCTCCTAATGCATCAATGTCCATTGCATCTCTTGAAGCAAAGTGGATAATACGTTCTTTTACCTGTGCAGGGCAGCTTGCGTTAATACATCGTACCGCTACCTCTCCTGGTAATCTTACCAATGGTCCTCCACATACAGGACATCTCTTAGGCATTTCAAATGGTATTTCTTTACCCGTACGTTTTTCTTTTAATACTCTCACAACCTCGGGAATGACAGAGCCTGCTTTCCTTACAATTATGTGGTCATTAATTCTAATATCGAGTTTTTTAACCTGGTCTTCGTTGTGCAGAGTTGCACGTGAGACTGTGCTTCCCTCTAACTCAACAGGCTCAAAGATTGCAACAGGTGTCACTGTGCCAGTCCTTCCTACCTGTACTATAATGTCCCTCACCACTGTTTCCGCTTCTTCCGGAGGAAATTTATAGGCAATAGCCCACCGCGGTTCATGTGAAGTGGCACCTAACTTATTCTGCAGCTCAATACTGTTTACTTTAACAACTACTCCATCTGCACCAAAGGGATAATCATTTCTATGTGCCGTATAATATTTGCACCGCTTTATTACTTCTTCAATGTCAGGGCATATCGCAGCTTCAGGACTTATTCTGAAGCCAATCTTTTTTAGATATTGAAGAATTTCGAATTGCGTTTTAAACATTTTCCCCTGGACTTCTCCGATCCCATATGCAATCATATGGAGTTTTCTCTCTGCTGTAATATGAGAATCAAGCTGCCTTAAAGAACCTGCCGATGCATTCCTCGGGTTAGCAAATAAAGATTCCCCCTTTCTTTCTCTTTCTTTATTTAACTCTTCAAAATCCTTTTTGTACATAATTACTTCTCCGCGTACCTCAATGAGAGGCGGAATGTCATCGCCAAACAATTTTAACGGAACGTTCCTTATCGTTCTCACATTTAATGTGACATCTTCACCTGTTGTACCATCACCACGTGTTGCTCCCTGTACCAGTATACCGTTCTCATAACGAATGGATACTGCAAGCCCATCCATTTTTAGCTCTGTTACGTATTCTACCGTTGGAATACTCAATTCTCTTTTCACCCGTTTGTCAAAGTTCATTAAATCTGTATCATCAAATGCATTACCCAATGAGAGCATAGGGATCCTGTGATGTACCGTTTTAAACGTTTTAAGTGGAGGAGCACCGACACGTTGTGATGGAGAATCAGGAGTAATAAGCGAAGGAAATTTTTTTTCAAGTGCAAGGAGCTCTTGAAAAAGCCTATCATATTCATAATCAGAAATTTTGGGTTTGTTCAGCACGTAGTAAAGGTAACTATGATAGTGAAGTAGATGCCTCAATTCTTTAAGGCGCTTCTTTGCCTGTTCATAAGTTACGTTAGAAACATCTATTTTCACTTCTTTGCCCCTATTAGGTTTACAATGGTTAGCTTATTATTATTTACTATGAAGGTAATATCACTTTTTTTACTTAAAGAGACTACTGGTGTAAAGGCAGAGGAAAAAACGTATTTTGCTATTTCCGTATTATCTTTAACGAGCGAAAGATAATAAATATTCTTTTTATTCTGTTCGGAAGAATCTGAACTCTTCATATAGAGATAAAGTTTACCATCACTTCCTGATGAAAAGCTAAACGGAGAAAATCCTAACTTTTCCATACTACTTATTTCTTTTCCATCTTTATTAAACGTAATAAATTTGTTTTCCGTTGCAAAGACAATATCATCGTTTTGAAGGAAGATATTATTGATATTATTATGCAGAACTACTTTAGAAACATTCTTAAAATCTTTACTATAAAAGAATACAGGAATTTCAGGATTTTTTTTGGTATCTATTTTGTAGCCCGCAACAATCTTATTGCCGATAAAATATGCATAAACTGAGTGAAGATTACTCGTAGATACTTTCAAAAGCGTATGCGCTTCTACTCCATCTTTATCAATGAGGTAGAGTTCACCCCTTTCTCCTGCGAAGAGAAGTTCTCCATCTGGAGAAATATCTATTTGGGATGATTCGCCCAAATCAGGTATTTTCTCTTCAAATAGTGTTTTTCCTGTTTTATCCGTTGTTACGGCAATGTATGAAAGGTTCGACAAGGATTGGTATAAAAGCTCTATATTACCATTTGAAAGACATTTACCCTTTACTCCTATGTAGTTTTTAAATCCCTTTTTGAAAATTTGTTTTCCGCTTTTGTCAAACAGATAGAAATTAACTCCAGCTACAACAATCGTTCCTTTCTTAGCATCTCCTGCTATATCAAAAATAGAGGAATCAATTTTTGTTTGCCATAAGACGTTCCCTTTTGTATCCAATACAATGACCTTTCCCCCATTTGTTCCAATAACAATGGCATCACCCAGATTTGCCATTCCTACAATAGGAGATTTCGTTTGCAGTACATCCTTTTTTTGCACATTGCTCTGTGCTACTTGTACATACTTCAATAGATAAATGATCCCCAAAGCAAACAACACTATTATGGCAAAAGTTATTATTTTTTTTCTCATCTCATTTTTATTGTACAAATAACATTATTTTTGTCAATATGCGGATTGTTCTACAAAAAATAACCTTACTCTCGTTTAGATACGGTATGCCACTACAAAGAGGAAAAATCCGATAAAGCAATCCGCTACTCTAACTACCTAAAATCAGTTAGGTGTAATTTTTATTTTTGCTTTTCTTTTGATAAATCAATTGCTATGTCGCCTGTTGCTCCTTTATAAATAAGAGTAAATCCTGTTTCCGTTTTAGGTACAGTAAATCCTATCCTTCCCTGTACTGTACTGCCTGTACTGCCTGGCTCTGAGTTACTCACAAGGAATACCAGTTGCTGCGATTTTATTCCTCTGTCATTGTAATAAATGTTTCCATCTTTATCTTTCAATATGAAGTCGGTAGGCTTATAGAACTTCATCATATTTCCCTCATTCTTTACCTTTAAATCTATTACAATAGTCTTTTTGCTATTATCCTTCCCTGTATTTACATCATACGGAGAATTTACATACACATTTGTTACAAGCAAATCCGTATCATCTGGCAGTGTAGTTACTTCCATCACTTTTCCCTGCACTGTTTTTCTTTGGGAAGGTGTAGTAGGTACCGATGTTTTGCCGCAGCCAACAATAAACATTCCAGTAAAAGCTACAATCATTAATACAGTAATAATCTTTTTCATCTCTCCTCCTTATCTAAATCTTTGAAAATGTTTTTAATTTTTCAATATTTGTTATTTGTCCGTCAAGCAGGTGTATAATCTTCTCCGCTCTCTCTGCAATGTGCCTCTCATGAGTTACAACAATAAGGGTGATATTTTCTTTTTCATAGATTTCCTCAAACAGTTTCATTATCTCATCGCTTGATTTTGAATCAAGGTTTCCTGTAGGTTCATCTGCAAGGATAAGCTTCGGATGGTTTACGAGAGCTCTTGCTATTGCAACTCTCTGTTCCTCTCCTCCTGATAGCTCTGAAGGATAATGCTCTGCACGTTCCTTTAGTCCTACTCTCTCCAATAATTCCATTGCTCTTTCTTTTCTCTTTGCTTCGTTTTTTATTCCGTCATAATACATAGGAAGAGCTACATTCTCCCAGGCTGTTAAGTCAGATATGAGATTGTATGCCTGAAATACAAAACCGATATACTTTCTTCTGAAACTTGATATTTCATTGTCATTCATTTGTGTAATGTCTTTTCCTTCAAACAGTACTTTGCCTTTTGTAGGGAAATCAAGAGAACCTATCACGTTGAGTAGCGTTGTTTTCCCTGCCCCAGACGGTGCCATAACAGAGATATGCTCCCTTTCATTTATTTCAAGGTTTATATCTCTCAATGCTACTATTTCTACACCTTTCTTTTCATAAACCTTCCATACGTTTTTTAGCTCTATCATATATGCCTCCTTTTATAATTATAGAATTTTTATTCACTTCTTATTGCTTCAACTGGTTTTATGTGCGATGCAAAGAGAGCAGGAAGGAACGAGAAGATGAAACCCAATGCAAGAGAAACAAGAATAATAAGGATAAGGATATTAACAGGAATATAATAGTTCCATCCTTTTGTCTTTTCAATAATCAATGAAATGACAATACCTATGGGAATCCCCATAACAAGTGCTATTATTGTTGTTATTAATCCGTTCATTGTAAACTCTTTTATTATTTCTCTACTTGTTGCACCTATTGCTTTCTTTATCCCTATCTCTCTTGTCCTTCTTATTACTTCAATGAAGAGCAGTGCTGAAAGAGAAAGGAAGGCAGAAAGAAGGGCAAGGAATATAAAGACAGAGAGCAGGGTGTATAGAGAAGTAGAAGTTCTTAGCAGGATATCTGAATATTTTTTAATGTCGTATATTTCTCCAGGATTTTTATTGGGATGTCTTTTATTTAAGAGTGCAAGTGCTTCATTTGCAAGTGTAAGTCTATCTTTAGGATTATTTGCTTTAATAAGAATAATGCCGCCTCCAAGAAAATCTGAAAGATTTCCCATCATCATACTCAAAGAAGGTGTTGAGCCTGAAGGAAAGAATATCGTTTCATCTATCAGGGGATTAGAAGGTGCAACAATACCAATTACAGTATAAGTTGATGGACCATGCAAACCTTTGCTTATGTCATGAAATACCGCAACATTTCCCACATCTAAATGTGTTTTTTCTGCATATTTTGCACCGAGTACACAAACGTTTTTCCCTATATCCTTCTCTTCAATAAATCTTCCTTTTGCCATCTTCAAACCATATATTGCAAGAGTTGTTGGAGTAGCACTGAGCTTCCTTACCCCTTTATCCACTTCAGGCCTTCTGCTTCTGAAATCTACTATACCTCTATCCCCTATAAGTTTCTTTACGGCAAGATAATCATCATACGTATAGCACGCATTGCCCAGTGCAAAATTATTCCCAGACTGCTTGTTTAAACTTAATAAAGGGAGATTAAAAGTAATGCGTATTATCTCAGGATACACTTCTTTATAAACTGAAACGGTTCTTTTAATGGAAGTCTCTCTTAAAACTGCAGGAAACAGTATCCCACTGATTGAAACTGCAATAATAGCTATAAGGATGACTTTTGTTATACTAAATCGGCTTCTATTTTCTGCTGTTTTTCCTGCTCGCATTCCTTCAGCAGGTGAAATTTGTACAATCCTTTTCAAGGAAAAATAAACTGATAAAAATGAAATTCCAACTGCTGCTACAATACCTGTGATTATCGTCCTCCAACCAATATACAGAGAATGTGGTGTAAACATCATTGATAAGGGAATACCGACTGCACTCACACTTCCTGCAATGTTCATCTCTTTCAATGCAGGAGAAAGAATGAGGAGGATAATAAAAGCTATGGATAAAGATATAAGGGAAATAGGGATATATTTTTTAAGAAACTCATTGAACAGCATTCTCTTACTTTCTCCGATTGCTCTCTTAACAGAAATTTCTCGTTTCTTATTAATCAACTCAAGGACTAAAAAGCTTGCTGCAGTAAATATGGAAACAAAGATAAGGAATATTTCCGCATAAAGGATGTATTTAATCTTTTCTTGTCGTGATTTTATTGATAAAAAAGTAGATATATTTTCATCTATTGAGGTAATGATTGGCGAGACATCCTTTCTTCCTTTTTCTCCTTTATTTTTCATCGCCTTTTTCAATACGGAGAGCGCTTCCCTATATTTGCCTTTCTCTGGAAGTACATAAAGAGTCTTTCCGAGCCAATACTCTCCTTTAGTAGTTTCGGTATTTATCTCCCATTTATGGAATTTAAATAACGGTGCAAAGTTCTTTGGAAGTGGAGCAAATGCTTCAATCTCTCCGAATGACGAGAGCAATACGTTGTTTGACAAAGGTTTCAATACACCTATAACGGTATATTTTTTTGTAGAATATATAGACCCTGCATTATTTATGTCGAAGTTTATTGTATCTGAAAAGGAAGTTCCCAGAATGGTTTTGCCAACAGGATTTTCATTGCCAAATGCTTCTTTACTTGCCCTATCCGTAAGTATCAAAGCATTTGGTGGTGGATTCTCAGGAAAATAACTTCCATATTCGAGTGGCATTTTTAAATCATTAAAGAATTTAGGAGATATAAACATCATAGGAGCTGCAGTATCTTTGATTTTTATGACCGGAAGAGAAGCAGTAAACGTATCAGCTACAAATGCATCTTTAATATATGGAGACTTTTCAAGTTTTTCTGCATCTTTCTCTGTTATATAGTTAATCTTATCCCAATCAGGCTGTTTAATGTTAATGTTATGCGGCTGGGAGCTTTCAGGCATCTTCTCTTCACTTATCGCTAATAAAAATAACAAAGGGTCATTAATACTTTTTAAAATTTGAGAGTTAGAACTTTTCAAGTAAGGATTAGTAATTTCTGCAGTGAAAAATGGTTTGAACGGCAAACTGTTCATTTCTTTTTTAAGCTCCCTACTGTTCCCGTCAAGTACGGCCATAGAAAAGCCTAACGTAAAAAAGGAAAAAATGAGTACAACAACTATAATCAATGAAATGATGCCTTTAAGCTTCTTTGCCATATTTTACATATCCTCCCTTTCATTTATTTCAAGGTTTATATTTCTTAATACCTGCACTCCTTTTCTTTTCTTTTCTTTTCATAAATCATATATACCTTTTTCTATAATTATATTCTGATAAAGTTTTTTGTCCAATTTTTATTCACTTCTTATTGCTTCAACTGGTTTTATGTGCGATGCAAAGAGAGCAGGAAGGAACGAGAAGATGAAACCCAATGCAAGAGAAACAAGAATAATAAGGATAAGGATATTAACAGGAATATAATAGTTCCATCCTTTTGTCTTTTCAATAATCAATGAAATGACAATACCTATGGGAATCCCCATAACAAGTGCTATTATTGTTGTTATTAATCCGTTCATTGTAAACTCTTTTATTATTTCTCTACTTGTTGCACCTATTGCTTTCTTTATCCCTATCTCTCTTGTCCTTCTTATTACTTCAATGAAGAGCAGTGCTGAAAGAGAAAGGAAGGCAGAAAGAAGGGATAAAAGTGTAAATATGGAGAGAATGATAAACATACCTACCCTTGCTTGATAGACAGAGTCTATTATCTCTTTTAAATTTGCTATGCAAGGAGCATCTTTTCCGGGATGATACTGAATTAATATTTTCTTTGCTGTTTTTATTACATCACTATTACTATATCCATTGATTGCTTTCAAAAGGATGAGGCCCTGACCTCCATATCTACCGCGGGGTGTATGCGATATTTCTGCAGCAGTTGCGCTTTTATTAAGTGGAATGTAAACAGTATGATTTACAAGAAAATTGTTTCCTTGCACTATTCCTACCACAGTTCTTCCCGTAAATATACGTCCAATTTTTAATTTGTTTTTTTCTGCAAGAGCTTCCCCAACAGCACAAACAGATTTATTAAAATCACTGTCATTAATGAATCTTCCTTCAACAACTTTGAAGCCGTATAATTCAGGGTACTGCTCTGTAGCCTGAGAAATACGTACAAAGGATTTATCCCCCATTTTCCCATTACTCAAAGGGAAATCACACCTATATCCAATGAGAGCTTTTCCTTTGAGTTTCTCTTTCAATGTAAGGTAATCCTCATAGGTAATGTTCATAAAGTTTCTATAAGTATTATATGAGAGAAAAGTCGCAGGGACAAGCCGTACAATGCTTGGGTTTACTTCATCATACAGAGCAGTTATTTCTTTCTTCTGAATGTTTATGATAGAAAGAGATGCAAGGAACGTTGTAGAACATAGTGCAAGAATTACTATTAAAGCAATCCGGGAATTATGCTTGTACGTTGTTTTACTATCCTTGATTAAAAGCGCAGGAGGAGTTGCAAGCATCTTAGATACAGATAGCATAATTGAAAATACTATAAAGAGTAAAAGAAGTATGAATGCAATAATAATTGCAGGAATGGAAAGTCTAAGGGGCAATATCTGGGAAAGCGTTGGAGCAATAACACCCGGAACAAAATATCCAAGTTTCGTATAGTTTTGTAAGTGAGGAAGAGATATCTTAATAATTATTACAGCAACTACAAATGCAGCAATGTAATATTTAAATACATCTGCTACTTTATTAAAAGCAATGCTTTTAATAGTTTTTCCAAGTGCTCTTTTAATGCCTATCTCTTTTTTCCTTAATCTAATCTCAAGAATAAGAAACTCAATCAGAGTAAATAAAGCTGTGATAACGGTAAGTATAGATATCAAAAGCAGAGTTTTTATTCTGTTATAGCGCGTTTGTGCGCCAATTGTGTATTTCATTAAATTTGAAAGGGAAGATACAAGATAAGGATAATCTTTTCCTAAAATTTTCTTTATCCCTTTGATTAAACTATTGTAGTAACCCTGTTTGGGAATGATTAACAAATTATTGAAAAATGGAGAATTGAGGGTAGCAAAATTACTCTTATGCCGTAGGGTGGGATTGTACGGTATGATGAAACCATAAAAAGTAATGAACGGCAGAGAAATCATATATTTAGGGTCTGTAACTTCTTTGCTCAAAACTCCTATAACTCTGTACTTTACTGACTTACCTGATTCGGTGTAAACTGTAATTGTTTTTCCAATCGAATTAGACGTACCAAAAATTGCATTGCTCATATTACTTGAAAGTATGCAACTGTTCCACTTGTCAGATTTATTGAAGTATCTCCCGTAAGCAAGGGATGGATGCAAAGCATTGAGAAAATTGGCAGGCAAAGGCGACGCTTGAAATTTTTGACCGTTTACTTTTGTATACCAATCAAACTGAGGATCTAATACTACATTATACCAATAAGCAGCTTTTATACCGTTTAGCTTTTCAATTTCCTTTATTTCTTTGTCTGTTAAGGTAGCTTCTACAGCCTTCCCTTTTGTTAGAGGCTCAGGAGGCGGAGTATATGTCTCTTCTGCCAATCCTAAAACTGTTGTATCAATTTTGTTCCCTTGCTTGCCAGATTTTTTTAAATAAGCAGAATGAAAAGATTCATTCCCCCTCTGTAAAATGACTTATTGAGATGAAATTTGATATAGGGGCATCATAAATGTATGCTTGCAGCTCATTTTCAAGGCTGAAATATTGAGCTAAAGTAAAAATTATAGCAATAGATGATAGAATAAGAATCAAAAACACAATAATGCTTCTATATTTCTTTTTCATACCTGTCTCCTGAGTCATTGTAAATCAAATAACTAAAAAATCAACAACCTGCCGTGCAGGAACCCACTGCAGATCCATCATAACTTCCCCCCATAAGAAGGGAACCCTTACATAGATTTAGATTATATTGCTTGCATTGTAATGCAATCGGATATATGATATAATCATCTTAAAAATTAGAGAAGAGGTGCATATGAGCTTAAAAGAGGATATCTTAAACGCATTAAAAAAAGTAGAAGACCCGGAAGTGAAGACGGATGTTGTGTCTCTGAAGCTTGTGTATGATTTTGATATTGATGAGAAAAACGGCATTGTAAAATTCAAGTTTATGCCTACCGTTCCGAATTGTCCTATAGGTATACAGCTTGCAATGATGGTAAGAGGTGCAGTAAAAGAAGTACCTGGAGTAAAAAAAGTAAAGCTCAGAGTAGAAAACTTTATATATAAAGATCAACTTAACACGTATCTTGAAGAGATAGAGAAAGAAGAGGAAGAGAATGAATACATTGCTATTACTGTAGATAAAAGCGGTGTATTATGGGATGATTATTTTGACAAAGCGGATTACTTTATGATTTACACAAAGTACGGCAATTTTATCTCTGCAAGGGAAAATACTTTAGCAAAAGAAAGTAACATAGATAATATTGCAAAAATTGCAAGTTTCCTATCCGACGTGAAGGTTTTAATATGCAAGAAAATAGATGAAGAGACAAAAGAAAAACTTAAAAGTCATTATGGAATAAAAGTTTTTATCACAACAAAAGCTTCGCAAAAAGATGCTCTTGCAGAGTACTTCTCTAATAAAAATGTATAAGCTTCTCTTGCTTAATTTGGTTGCCAATTCATTCATTTTTTGATTTTGATTCAATTAGCAGTCTTGCACAAATTGAGCAATCTTTATATACTATCTAAAAAATTAAAAATAAAAGGAGATACGATGGATGTTATAGAAGAAGCAAAGACATTGGAGAAAACTAATGTAAAGAAAGCAATAGACTTACTTGAAAATTATATTAATCTGCATAAAAGAGAGCGAATTGGAGCACACAGACTTCTCTCAAAGTTATATTTTAAAACAGGCAATAGAGAAAAAGCTATATCCGTCTTAAAAGATGGTATACAAGCAAATCCAGAGAATAGATGGCTTTATCTAATGCTTGGCGACTTATATTACTTTGACTTAAACGAAGTTGATAATGCAATTAACACATATAAGGAAGGACTTTCTCTATTTGACAAGCCAGTAAAAACCACTATGTCCCCGTACAGATATTTTTTAAAGCGCCTCTCAAATATTGCATATGATAAAGGTGATATGGAAGCTTCCTATAAATATTTTGATCTTTTTATACAGCTTGAGCCATCCGATTTTTATGAAAGTGATTTTATAAAATTTGCAAAGGTATTGCTAAAAATTGGGAAAAGGGAAAGGGCGAAAGAAGTGTTAAAAATTGGTATAAACGTACATCCTGGCGCAAAGAAAATATTTGAATTTGCTAAAGAAGAATTCCCTGAAGAAAAATTCATCTTTAGAAATAAGCCTACAAAAGGACATATAGAAAATGTAGAAAAAATTCCAATAAGAACTCCATTGATAAGAGAGGGAGATAATCTTTATGAAATTGTTGATAAGTTTACAAAAGGAATAAGGAAAAAGAATGATATCATTACTGTCTCTTCCTGTGTTGCTGCAATGTGTGAAGGAAGAATAACAACGGTGGATACAATTTTTCCTTCATTTCTTGCAAGGCTTGTTTCCCGTTTCGTATCGCATAAGGACGTACCTTTTGGAGGAGCAGCTCCGCTTGCAAATCCTGCAGCTATGGAGATAGCAATAAAGGAAACTGGCAAGTTCCGTATTCTTCTTGCGGCGGTAGCTGGTGCCATAGGGAGGCTTTTACATAAAAAAGGATGGTTTTATATCGTTGCTGGTGAGCAAGCAGCCTTGATAGATGATCCACCTGCTGCAATCCCGCCATTTGATTACGCCGTCATACCAGGCCCAAAAGATTCGTTTGCAGTAAGTAAAAAAATAGAGGAACAAACGGGTTGCAGAGGGGCTGTAATTGATGCAAATGACCTTGGTAATGCCTGGGTTGTCGGTCACAGCAATGGTGTCCCTAAAGAGAAGCTTGAAATTGCACTTTCCGATAATCCTGCAGGTAACGAGGACCAACAAACTCCCATTATTATCGTAAGAGGTCTGTAGTTATACTTTGAAATCGTGAGGATAGAGGAAATCCAGTCCGACAGTTCTTGGAGAAAATTTGGCAACAGGTGGCAATGTCCTCTTAAATTGCGTTTTCTTGATTCTATTTAATACATTCTCTACAAGTTCCTTTTTATAGCCTAATGATAAAATTTCTTCTTTCGTTCTGCGCTGATCTATGTAGAGCTTTAATACGGAATCCAGTGCTTTATAGCTTGCTCCTAATTCACTCTCATCCGTCTGCCCTGGCCAGAGGTCTGCAGAAGGCTTCTTCTTAATAATCCTTTCTGGAACATTGAGAAACCTTGCAAATTCAAATACCTCTGTTTTATACAGATCACCGATGGGATAGAGGCTTGCAGCCATATCTCCATACCACGTACTATACCCTAATATTAACTCACTCTTGTTACTCGTTCCCATAACAAGCGCTTTGAATTCCTTTGCTTTATCAAACAGAATAGACATTCTTATTCGTGCAAGAAAATTACCTTTTCTCACGTTTGCTACATTTCCCTTAAAATATGCATCCACTATCTCTGTAATATCTATTAATTCGTTTGGAATACCTAATTTCTTTACAACAAGTAGAGCATCTTCCTTTGATGCAGGGTCACTATCTTTATATGGCATAATGATAGCTTTTACATTTTCTTTACCCAACGCTTCTGCAGATAGATATGCAACAACAGCTGAGTCAACACCACCTGATAATCCCACTACACATTTTTTAAAACCATTGCTATATGTCTCCTCTCTGATAAATTCAATGATAAACTCTTTTACAAGCTCATAGTTTAACCTAAACTCTTTCATTATTCGCCTCCAAAATTGCATCAAGGTTTTCCTTTATAATGTTTAAATCCTCTTCTCGTGAGAGCGGAAATAGTTGTCTTTTTCTATAAATTTCTTCAGTGTCAACTGTTGCAAAGGTAAGTTTTTCTTTTAGTATCCCTGCAAAACCTAATTTCTTTCCCATTGGAGTGCCAATAAATGAGCCTCCATAAAATCCCATTCCATCTTCAAAACCAGCTCTATTTACAAATACGATGAACTGAGAAAAGAAACTCGTGTATGTATCCACTGCTTTCTCTACGGTTTCCTCTATAGCAGGCTTTTTGCCTTCTACTCCCCTGAGAGGCATATTACTCATCCCTAATACAACCTCGGCATTCTGTGCATAGGCAAGAAACAAAAGTGAAGGGTGGAAAAGGTCTCTGCAAATTAGTATGGAAAAGTTTCCGTATCTTGTTTTGAATGTAGTAACTTTTTTACCTCTGCCCATAAACCTCAATTCTTCAAACATACCATGTGTTGGAGGATAAATTTTTCTGTACACTGATTTAATCTTGCCGTTCTCTATATACATTGCTGAGTTATACACATTGTTATCATTTCCTCTTTCTACAAAACCCATTGCAACATCAATCATTTTACTCTTTTTAAGTATGGGATTAAAAAAATCACTTTGAGGTGGCAGTGCAACCTCCATTGCAAGGTCTTTCAATCTATATCCAGTAAGGCTTAATTCTGGAAACACAATGACATTTGCATTTTCCTCCATTGCTTTTTCTATAAATTCAAGATGTTTTTTTCGATTCTTTTCTATATCTCCAAGTACTGGATTAATTTGGGCAAGTGCAAACTTAATTTTCATTTCTTTTCTCCTTTCTTATTAACGTATAGAGTAAAGGCAAACCCAGGCCGTACGTTGCAATTGCTTCCCCTATGCCTATCCAGGCAACCCCTGTGATGTATGGTAAAAATCTAAAATGTGTAAATATATATGGAAAAGTAGCAATTTTAGATATTGTAAGGCCTTTTGGTCCAAGTAATCCTGCAAGAGTAGTTACATAAAAAGAAACACCAAATGCATTAACAATAATAGGAGGAAGAGGTGCAAGATGCGGTTTCTTCGTTTTAGCAAGTGCCCGTGTGAAAAGCGCTGCAATTAAAGTAAATGATGTCCCTAATATCATATCAATTGGTCCGAATGGCGATGCAATATTAGAAATAAAGCATCCAATTGTTACTCCCCATACAGCCTCGGGATAGATGAAAGGAAGAACGGTAAGAGCTTCGGCAACTCTCACTTGGATTTCCGCAAAAGAAAATGTATAGGTAAGATAGGTAAGCGCTATGTACAACCCGGCAATAACACCTATCCTTGTTAGTCTTTTGACGTTACTGTTCACTTTCTGCGGAATAAACCTCTCCTCTTTGGTTTCTCTTCTGTAGTATCCTTTTCTGGAGAGGGTTCTTTTGTTTTTTCTTCAATCGGAGTTTCTTCAGCTTCTTTTTGTGTAGTTTGTTTTCTGACTCCCTCTAAACCTTTTAATTTCTCTTCAAGTTTTTTTATTTTCTCTTCGCATTCTTTCTTTGCTTTATCTTTCTCTTCTTCCAACTTTTTAATAAGGGCATCTCTCTCTTTAACTTCTTTCCTATGCCTTGATGCATTACCTATATAAATCATAAGAGAAATAAGCCACATTACAATAAATCCTGCAAAGAACATTATCAAAGTGAGCAAACCTACGGACACAGATGGAAAAGACCAGCCAAAGAATTTTAGTGCTACCACCACTGAATTGTTTTGCAAAACAAAAACAAGACTTGCAATAAGAATAATCAATAAAACAATAATAAAGGCACTCAGTTTTTTCATCTATTCCCTCCTAACCATTATTTTATATTTCTATATATTTTATCACTTCCCTTATCTTTTTGCAATGACTCTCGCGCATTTTAGAAGATAAAAAGCAAGGAAGTTTCTCTTGACAAACTAATTGAGTTCGTGTATAGTTAATAATTAAGACTACATTTCTATATTTGGAGGAATATTGTGCGTAAAAAAATTAACAGAAACGTTGTAATTCTGGGATTTGTAAGTTTTTTAAATGATACATCGTCAGAGGCAATTGTAAGGGTGCTACCCTTGTTCCTTGAATCCATAGGTGCAGGTGGCATTTATATCGGGATAATAGAAGGGATTGCAGAAAGCACGGCATCACTACTTAAAATATTCTTTGGTTACTATTCTGACAAATTTAAGAACAGAAAATTATTTGCATTTCTTGGATATGGTGAATCTACTGCAATAAAATGCTTTCTTCCCTTCGTGCATACACCTCTATCTGTCTTATGGGTAAGAGCACTTGAACGAGTCGGCAAAGGAATAAGAACTGCTCCAAGAGATGCTTTAATTTCCTCATATACAACGAAGGAAAACAGAGGATTGTACTTTGGTTTTCATAGAGCACTGGATACTTCTGGAGCCGTAGTAGGCCCTTTATTTGCTATGTGGGTTCTACATAAGTTTGGTACAACTCAGTATACAACTTTATTCAAATTTGCTATTATACCCGCAATATTTGCTACGATTTTAGTGCTCTTTGTAAAGGAAAAGAAGTTGAAAGAGACAATTAAAAAGGCAGAGCAAAAATCCAGATTCAGTTTGGGTAAAAAATTTTATTATTACATTTTTGTCGTTACTCTATTTACCATCGGCAATAGTTCGGATGCTTTTCTTACAATATATGCTGGAACGTTCGGATTGCTTTCCATTACTATTCTTTTCTTGTGGGCTATCCATAACATTACATATGCAGCGCTTTCCACTCCGCTGGGAGCACTCTCAGATAGAATAGGAAGAAAGCCTACTATTATTATTGGTTACGCACTCTATGGTTTATCTTACTTAGGTTTTGCTCTTACTAAAAATGCAAGTCTCCTTTACTTCTTATTTTCGTTGTATGGAATATACTACGCATTTACTGAAGGTGCACAGAAAGCTTTTGTTTCTGATCTTGTTAGCCGTGAATCGGCAAGAGGTACAGCATACGGTATCTATAATTTTGGTGTGGGTATTATGGCGTTTCCAGCTTCACTTATTGCTGGTATTCTTTACCAGTCCGTTTCTCCGCATATGCCTTTTTACTTTGGCGGCATTATAGCAGCTATTTCAGCTTTCTTAATGCTATTTGTGTAAGAATGCCTATTCTGTAAGATTTATTTACACGGTAGCTTCAAATTGTACCGTGAGAAAAAGGATGCTTTTAACTGGTGGCGGCGGGGGGATTCGAACCCTCGACATTCCGGGTATGAGCCGGATGCTCTAACCACTGGGCTACGCCGCCTTTCTTTTAGTTTTTAACGTCTTTTTCTTTTTAATCTACGTTTGTTTGCAGAGAGGGATTCCTGAGACTCACGCAAAAACTTCTTTAGCTTCTGCTCAAAAGAATCTTCACGTTTTTTCTTTACTTCCTGTCCATCAACTTTCCTTACAAAAGAAAGATTCAGTTTACCGTTTTTCTTACCCTTTCCAATAACCTTTACCACAACCCTCTCTCCTTCTTTTATGAAAGCATGAGCATCTTCTACATACTCATTACTGAATTGGGAGACATGTATCAAGCCTACTCCACCTTCATCCAATTTTATAAATGCGCCATAAGGCATTATTTTTATTACTCTTCCTTGAATCTCTTCTTTACTACTCATACGATATATAATATATTTATTTTTTAAAAAGTTTCAAGAGGTTATCCCATATATTTTCAAAAAAGTTCTTCTTAATTTTATTCTTTTCTTTTTCCTTTGTTTCTTCCCATTTGAAATACACTATAGTTTCACCTTTTTTTGCAAGTGCAAGCTTCTCCCTTGCTTCTTTTTCTACAAATGCCTCTGTAGAAGAATTTGCAAGTTCATTCTTTAAGGCTGCGTTTTCATTTTTAAGTGTTGTTATCTTATTCTGAAGTTCAGCTACACTTCTTTTGTCATTTATATAATACTTCGCTGTAATTGCAACTTCTATGGAAAGATAAACCAAAAGAGCAATTAAAAAAATAAGCAATGCATTAATATGTTTTTTCATAAGATAAATATACATAAATGTAAGCTTATGTCAAATGAAGCATTACTACATACAGGAATAAAGAACCCGCTGTAACAGCTGCGAGAGTGAAAGGCAGACCAATGGAAGCAAATTGTTTAAAACTCACTACGTATCCTTTTTTCCGCAGAAGACCCGTTGCTGCAATATTTGTGGAAGCTCCAATAGGTGTAATATTTCCACCAAGCGTTGCTCCTATCAAAAGGCCAAAGAGAAAAAGCTCAGGCTGTACATTCATTATCACTGCCATATTGCCTACAATAGGAAGCATCGTGGCAACATAAGGTACGTTATCAATAAATGCTGAGAAAAACACAGAACCCCACACAATAATTATGTACCCAAGGAATACATTACCTTTAGACAGATTTGTTATGAAATGTGCAATATCCTTTACTATACCTACATTGACTATTCCCTGTATTATGATAAACAGCCCTGTAAGCAGAAGTATCGTATCCCAATCAGTTTCTTTAAGGATTCTCTTCATCATAAAGTATTTCTTTAAGATAAGTTCTCTTATTACACCGATAGCAAGGAATATTATACAAATCAAACCGTTAATGTTTTTGAAAGGAAGAAATGAAGCAGCTACAAGAGCGCCTACCATTGCAAGGACAAGATAACCGGGAAACCAATCCGTTACAATGGTTTTCTCTTCAAGGTGTATCGGCTGTTTTTCTTTTCTAAAGATATAGAGCAATACTAATGATGCGGCAAGTGCACCGACCTCTGTGGGGAATGCGATACTTAGATGGTGATGATACCAAAAGAAATCAAGGAAGTTCATATGTGCATATCCTGCAAGGAGCATTGATGTTGGATCGCCAACAAGCGTTGCAGCGCCCTGAAGATTGGAAGATACGGCAATAGAGATAATGACAGGTACTGGCGATATGCCAATTCTTTTACAGATAGAAAATGCAACCGGTGCTACGAGAAGCAGTGTAGAAACATTTTCCGTAAATGCAGAAATTACTCCTGCAAACAAAGCAAGAGCAAAGATTGCCATCTGTACGGTCGGCATCCTATCAATGATAATATCACCCAGAAGAGAGGGAATACGTGATTCAATAAGAAGCACTACAACCCCCATTGTGCCTACAAGAATACCTAATACATTCCAGTTAATTGCAAAAAATGCAGATTTTAAAGGTACAATATTTAGAGAGATAAAAATAGCTGCACCAGCTAATGCAATATAGTGCCTTTTCTTTGGAAAGAAGATAAGCAATAGGTATATGGCAATAAAAATAATTCCTATGAAAACTTTTTCTCTCACATGTTAACCTTACTCTGCTCTATCTGTCTTGGGAAAAGTATTTTTAAGAGAAGCGGCACAAGAGTTGCAGAAGTAACGATATAGAGAATTGTTACTGAAACCATCTGTGAGCCAATTACATTTGAGAAAATGTGCTGTGAGTATGCATACGTTACTATAACCGATGCGACTTCCATTTCAGGCATCATACCTACTCCCACCCTTATTGCATCCTTCCAGTCAACGCCACTGAGTTTTGCACCGGTTCCGCATCCTATAAATTTACCAATAAATGCAAGCGGGATAAATAAAAAGTACTTTATATCGACACTTTTAAACATCCTGAAGTCGAACAAACTACCAACCTTTACAAAAAATATAGGGACAAATACAGCGTACGTAATATTTTTTATAGGATTTGAAATAATTTTTTTCTCTCTTGTTCTGCTGAGTAAAAGCCCTGCAAAGTATGCACCCGTAATAGGCGCAAGCCCTACCTCCCTCGCAAGTACGGCAATAAGCAAACCAAAAGCAATGGCAATTGAGACAATCGCATATGGCGAATGCATCTTTTCATGAGAAAAGCGCATCATTGACTCTACAGGGCCCCATGCAAGTATAAAAAGAATAAATATGAATATGGAAAAGCCTATAATGAGTGTTCCAAAGGATTCAGTGCCTAAAACGAAAGTCATCACCATAATGCCAATAACATCATCAATAACTGCAGCAGTAATAACAGTAAGTCCTGCAGTAGAACGAAGTTGTTTTAAGTCCATTAACGCCCTTACTGTTACCCCTACACTTGTTGCTGTAAAAATTGAGCCTGCAACGAGCGACTGCCTTGCAGAAAAATGGAGCATTTTAAATGAAAATAGAGCACCTAATACAAATGGCAATGTAACACCTAAGCTTGCCGTATATAACCCTCTTTTACCACTCTTCTTCAAATCACCAATATTTGTTTCCATTCCTGCAACAAAAAGTAAAAGGATAATGCCCATATCTGCAAAGAAATCAAATGCTTCACCAAAGAGATGCACTTTATATGTAAAAAGATGCCCAAAATAATAGAGATGAATTGTAGGAAGATATGTCATTATGAGCGAAAAGAGGATACCGGCAAAAAGCTCGCCCAACACAGCCATTTGCTTTAAACGGACAAAACCTTCACCTAAGAGTTTTGATACGAATAGTGCTAATGAAAGGTCCAGTATGTCCATTATGAGTTTTTCTTTATCCAGGCTCTAATTAATTCAAGGATATTCAAATCACCAATAATATGCATATTATCGTCCACTATTGGAATTTCTTTAAGCCCTTGGGAAAACATTTTCTGAAAGGCAACATCCAGAGCATCTGTTTCTTTTACATATACAGGAGGAAGCATAATATCCTCTGCTCTTACGTCTCCTACCAAGTTCAGTGCTTTATAAGGAAAAATTTCTTCAGGTATATAGTCATAGAAAAGGTACTCCACCAGATTTATTACGGGGATGATGCCTAAAAGCTTGTTATCTTCATCTGCTACATATACGCTTCTTGTCTTGGGGTCTCTTACTATTTCTTTTGCAATTTGCATTATAGTAGCATCACTCTTTACCACTGAAGCTTCCTTTGTAACAAGAGTACTTACACTTTTTACTTTTATCTTTTTCATCGCTCTTCCTCCTTCAATGTAATTTCTCCTGCTTTCTTAAATACTATTTTTGTTATAGGAGGACCGAATACTTCTAATATAAGAGTTGTTGCAATGATTACAGTCAGTATGTATTGCCCTGTCCCGGGGAAATATTGTTCCCCTAATACTGCCATACCAAGCGCAACACCTGCTTGTGGAATAAGACCTATTCCTACATATTTTCTTACAGTTTTTGGGGCTTTTGAGAGCGTAGCACCAATTGTTGCCCCTGTGTATTTGCCTATAAAACGCATAACTATGTATACACCGCCGACAGCTCCGATTGATGCAAGTGCTTTAAGGTTAAACCCTGCACCAACGACGACAAAGAGCACAAGAAGAAGTGGTGCAGCAAAGAATTCTATCCCTTCAAAATAATCTCTTTCTCCCTCTACGAAGTTCACTACCACTGTACCTAAAGCCATACAGGCAAGTAGCGGTGAATAATGAAGGTACATTGCGATCCCCGCTGTAAGCAGAATGAATCCCAGGGATAGAATGAGTTTTGAGGATTTGTGGTGAATAAGCCGAGAAAGTGGCAAGGCAACGAAACCTGCAATAGCTCCAATCCCAAGCGTATAAACAATCTCGAGAATTGCACTACCAATCATCTTAATAGGCGATATATGTACAGCATTACCTCCCTTTGTTTGAATAGCAATGATCATAGAGATTACAAAAATGATAAGGCCCCAGGCATCATCAATTGCTACGGTACCAAGAAGTACGTTTGTTACAGGGCCCCTTGTCTTGTATTCTCTTGATACCATAAGGGTGGATGCAGGGTCTGTAGCAGCAGAGAGTGCCCCGAGTAAAAGTGCTATGTAAAGAGGTTTTCTTAGAAAGAAGAAGACGCCTAATGTAACGAACAGCCATGAACTGGATGCTTCCAATAACGATACGGATAAAATCTGTTTCCCAGTCTTTTTAAATGTAGTATAAGAGAAGTTTCGCGAAATCATAAATGCAACAATACTTAGTACAACGTTTGCTATAAGGTTTGAATGTGTGAGAAGAGTTTTAGGCACAAGATGAGCTATATAAGGGCCAAGCAGAATACCTAATATAATATAGCCAGTTACGACTGGCAATTTTAGCTTTTCTATAAAGTAGGCAATAATTATACCAAATATGAGTATGAGTCCCAGCGCTAAAACGATGTTATTGTTTATAAAATTTGCCATCTATATGCCTCCATTACCAAAAGTAAATAAATTCCAACAAAAGGTAGTATACAACATTTTGAAAAAAATGAAATAGTTATATAATCCTAATGTATGAAAAAGATCTGCATTATTTTGCTTGTTGTTTTACTGTTATTAGCTGCATTTTATATTCCAGCTAAGGAAAAAGATCACTTACCTGAGCTCCCTCTGATAAATGGAGTCGTTTTATCCGAAATGTCTCCACAGTACTTTGCAACAAAGTATCCTGATATTCCAATAGGAATGGATAAAACAAACGATGCAGTGGATTTGGTAAATCACGAATTTTTTGATAATGAACACTCCATACCTCTCTTTACAAAACTAAACTTATTTTTTTACAAAAAGACATCTGATAGAAAAGTAACGCTCAGTGACCTTGAGGCGGCTTATCGCAAATTAAGAGTTAACGATATTACAGATAGAGAAATGTTATCCTCAGTTTTTGTTTCTATAGCAAAAAGGAATGGTATACCTCTTACATATACAAAACCTTCAGAGCCAGAGATAAACATTAAAAAAATTGAGGTTAATGCAAAGAAAGGCAGTTCATACATATCACAAAGAATTGTGAAATTTACGAATAACATTGATACTTATTTTTTGCTTGCACCGCTTGCAAGGCCTATTAAGGAACGCCTCAATGCTTATGATATATCTAAAGTATATGATGTGGGAGTGAGCATTATTAATACTCGTTCGGAAAGAGTAAGCAAAGAGAATATGAGTCTTGATTTTGACGGTTTCTTTGTGGATATACCAGATGTAATACCGGATGAGACTTACTTTCATACCGTTGAATATACACTTAAAAAGTTGCAAAAAGAACTGCATAAAAAAGGAAAGCTCCTTATCGTTGAAAATTTGAATAGTTCTGATCTTTCTCTTGGAAAGTTTGGGGATATAGTAGGACTCAGATCAAACGGTGAGATAGATGAGAATTTGTTAAAAAAAGCAAGAGAAATGTACCCCAATAAGACTATATTTGTTACAATTAATGGAGACTTCTCACCTAAAAATATTGAACTAATTTTAAACAAACTCGTACTTTATGCTATATATCCAGAATTTAGAAGAGATGAAAAACAGGGCGATTTTGTTTATTATGAGGATAAATTTGGAAAAAGCAAAAGAACAATTAAAAATGCCATACGCATCATCACCGAACTAAATGAAGCGGGATATAAGGGCACAATGCAGGGTAATCCATATATCAACGAGTTTGGCAAATATCCCTATCTCTTTTTTACTGTTAATGGTTGCAACAGTTTAAGGATAGATAAGAGAAAATTTAACATTGATAATAGATTTGTTGTATTGGATGGAGAAAACAATAAACTTCCCTTTAAGGAGAATGGAAATATCATTGATCTGACCTTACCAAAGGATACAAAAGTAGTAAGAATTGCAGAGAATAGGTTTACACCTCTCTTCCTTCCTACTCTTTCGTTTGTTACACATTCCGCTGCAAAGAGAGTAGCTGTAAGAATTATTAATGCGGGAAACATAGCAGGAGATGCCTCAATAAAAGTTGAATCAGGAGGAATAACTTCATTTGAAGGTAGTCTGCACTTTGCTCCGTTTCAGGAAAGATACATCTATGCTGAAATGTACAGTAACCCTGTTACTGTTACAGTTAATAAAGTGCAAACTGCAATGAATGTTTATGCTGAGCCACGTTCCTCACGCTCTTCAGTAAATATCACATTCTTAATACTTATTATACTTCTTCTACTTATGCTCTGTGTTTCAAAAATGATAAAAAGGACAAAACTACTTAATGCAAAGCAATTTTTCCTATTTGCTATTTTTGGCAGTATAGCTCTACTTCTTTTGAATAGATATTTCATCCATTATTCTGAAATTACTGTAACTTATTTTGTATTTGCCCTACTTTTTCTACTTTTCTCTCTGTATGACAATCAGGATGTTTTTGCATCAAGAATGGGCTCCTCTCTAATGCTTATATCAGGACTTACCTTTAATCTATTTGAATTTGGCACACTTTTACCGCAGTTCTTTAATCTCGTTCCACCTATCTTTGCTTCTGAAGAACTACTATTCTATCTTCCTTTTATTTTTACTTTTATATTTTTCTCCCTTTATGGAGAAAAGTCATTCAACAAGATAGAAGTAGGGATACTGCTTCTTTCAATAGGGATAGTTGCATTCTTCAGCAATAGATTCTCTACACTATTCATACTGGAGACAGAATTAAAAGATATATACCCTCTCTTTATACTGCTTATTACTGTTTTCATTCTTTCCGCACTGTGTAGAAAGGAAAGGTTTACTTATAGTATTATTTCCGCTTCATCTATTCTATTTCTATTTCTCTCCCTAAAGCTTTCTGCTTTATTCTTTAATATAATTCGTCCCAATGCAAATAACGTTCTATACATAGCACTACCTTTGAGAGAAGCTATCCTTTTTGTTATTCCTTTCTATTTTATTTCTCTTATGCATTATAACGAAGAGAAGAAAACAGAAGGGTTTCATATTCTCAATTGGACTTTCTTGTCCATCTTTACTGTAACATTTGTATTTGCATTTTTTGCCCAGTGGTCTTTGCGAGTAGCTAACACATTAGCAGTAGAAACGTACAACGGGCTTATATACATTCCTTTAATATTTATTTCCTCTATTATCCTTATTGAACCGTGGAAGAAACAGTAATTTTATATTTGAAAAAAAGGTTATTATGTTATACTATTCATAAAAAGAGAGGAGGGCATTATGGTTGAAGAATTTGAAGAGGCTGTGAAGTATCTTTCAAGCACGTTTGGTAATGCTGTTTTTACAGCTGTTATTGGAAGTGACGGCCTGCCCGTTACTGTAAATATGCAGCACGAAATGGACAAGGCAAAGGAAAGCGCTGAAATTGCTTTAATCTTTAATGATATTTCAAAGGTTAGCAAAGCGCTTAATATGGGTAATTTTATTGACCTGTTCTTTTCAACGGATAAGTTTGAAACAGTTATTTCAAACGTAAACAGAGACTATTTTATAGTGATGATAATGGAAAAACCTGCTAACATAGGCAGAGCACGCCTGGAAATGAATTATGTCATCTCAAAGTTGAGGTCAAAGATTAGCTGATGGAAAAAATACTTACAAAGCTTAAGAACACACAGGGCATACTTGCCATTATACTCACTAACAGAGAAGGCAACTTGCTGTACAGCAGCTCAAGCTTGGATGCATCTCCTGTGGTACTGGCTGGTCTTACTGCATCTCTTCAGGGTTTTCTTTCCGAAATATTACAGGGAGTAAAAATGGGTAATTTCAAAGATACCATCATAAATGGAGATACCGGTAGGATTATTATCTCCACTCTTAACAATGGCAATATCCTTGTACTTTTTACAACAGCAACAGGCAATTTAGGATTGATAAAGTTTGCTCTTTCAAACGCAATGGAAGCTCTTAATAAATTAAACCATTAGGAGGGTTATATGGATAAATTCTATATTACGACTGCCATTTATTATGTAAATGACAAGCCACACATTGGATCTATATCAGAAGCTATTGCTGCGGATATTATTGCACGGTTCAAGAGATTACAGGGAATGGATGTGTTTTTCTCCACCGGTACGGACGAACATGCGCAAAAAATTGCAGAACGTGCTAAAAAAGCACATATGGATCCTCAACTCTTTGTGGACGAAGCAAGTAAAGTTTGGATGAATCTATTCAATATATTTGGTATTTCTTATACACGATTTATAAGGACAAGTGATAAAGATCACATAGAAGTAGTGAAAGATTTCTTTCAAAAGCTTTACGACAAGGGAGATATCTATCTTGGAGAATACGAAGGCTGGTACTGCGTAAGAGATGCTACGTTTCTAAAAGATTCTGATCTTAAGGATGGTAAATGCCCTATATGTGGTGGTGAAGTGCAAAGAGTAAAGGAAACAAATTATTTCTTCAGGTTGAGTAGATACGAAAAACCTCTGCTTAAGTATTATGAAGAGCACAAAGATTTTATCCGTCCAGAGTCACGCTACAATGAGGTAATAAACGTAATAAAGACAGGACTTCAGGATGTATCTGTCTCAAGAAAATCTTTCAAGTTTGGTGTTCCCGTCCCGTTTAACTCGGAGCACACTGTATACGTTTGGTTTGATGCTCTATTAAATTATCTTACTTCCGTTGGCTTCTTAACTGATAAAGAAAAGTTTAACCATTATTGGCCAGCCGATCTGCATCTTATAGGAAAAGATATTACACGTTTTCATGGTATCATATGGCCAGCTATGCTTATGAGTTATGGTTTGCCTCTTCCCAAGGAAATATTCGCTCATGGTTTCTGGAATCTGGAAGGTGCAAAGATGTCTAAATCAAAAGGCAACGTAGTGGACCCTGCAGAGTTTGCAGAAGAGTTTGCAAAGAAAGCAAACGTTGATAAAGAAACTGCAGTGGATACGATTCGTTACTACCTCTCAAGAGAAGTACCCTTTGGTCTGGATGGCAATTTTACTATGGATACGTTTTACAGAAGATACAATTCTGACCTTGCAAATGATTTTGGCAACCTCATAAACAGAACTATTGCAATGCTGTACAAATATAGAGATGGCATTGTGCCGGAAGAAACGTTAAAGGATGAAGAAATTATAAAACTCGTTAAAGATAAAGAAAAAACATACATAGAAGAGATGGATAGATACAATTTCTCAAAAGCACTTGACGCTGTATGGGAGATTGTAAATGCACTGAATAACTACATTCAGGTGAAATCTCCCTGGCAGTTAAAAGAGCGTACGGATGAACTTTCCTCTGTCCTCTATACACTGCTTGAAGGCATAAGGCACACCACTGTTTTACTCTCTCCATTTATGCCTTTTACCACAGAGAGGATATCAAAGGCTCTGCGTGATGATTCCCCTGTTTCCAAAAAACTGCAATGGGGAATGCTTAAGCCTCATATTAAATTAGAAAAAATGCCTCCACTTTTTCCACGTTTAAAAATAGAAAAAACTGTTGTCAAAGAAAAAGAAAATCTTATTTCTTATGAAGATTTTGCAAAGCTTGACTTAAGGGTTGCACGGATTATTGCGGCTGAAAAAGTACCAAAATCACGTAAACTCATTAAACTTCGCATATCTCTGGGCGATGAAGAGCGGACAATTGTAGGAGGTATTGCTCTGCATTACACACCGGATGAACTTGTAGGCAGAAAAATTATTGTGATAAAGAATCTGCAGCCGAGAAAGCTTATGGGTATTACGTCTCAGGGGATGCTTCTTGCAGCAACAAATGAAAACGAGTTTGCATTGCTTATGCCTGACAAAGATGTAAAAGAGGGTACGAAAGTAAGTTAATGTTTATTGATGCACATGCTCATCTGCTGAAAGAAGAATATGGAAGTGAATTAGATAAGGTTATCAAAAACAGTAAAGAAGCCCTCCTTGCTGTGAATAATATAGCATATAATATGGAAACTGCGGAGGAAGTGGTACTTCTTTCTGATAGATATTCTCTTCTCTGCTCTGTTGGCGTGCATCCTTATGAGATAGATAAGTTTGACGACGCTTCTATAGAAAAACTCAAAACTCTTGCTGCTAATAGAAGAGTGATTGCGATAGGTGAAATAGGATTGGATTATTTTAGAAATATTACAGCATTCCCATTGCAAAGAAAAGCATTTGAAAGGCAACTTCTACTTGCAAAATCTTTAAATATGCCATTTATGGTACATTCAAGGAATGCATTTAAAGATACCATCGCAATAATTAAAAATATCAATTATTTTAACGGTGTATTTCACTCGTTTGACTATGGGAAAAAAGAAGCTGAGGAAATAATAAATCTTGGGATGTATATTTCTTTTTCAGGTATGCTCACATTTAAAAAAAGAGAAAATCTAAGAGATGTTGCAAAGGCAGTGCCGATTGACAGAGTACTCTTTGAAACGGATGCTCCCTACCTTGCACCTGTTCCTATGAGAGGAAAGAAAAACCTTTTATTTTTGTGAAATATGTATATAATACATTCGCTGAATTGAGAAATATGGAACTGGAGGAACTACAGGTTAAAATTGCTAACAATTTTAGGAGAGCTTTTCCTAAAAGCAAAAATTTTATTTAAGGAGGTCATATGTTCAAGATTTTAGAGAAGCAGAAGTTGGTGCCAAAAATAGAGCTTATGCAGATAGAGGCACCTCTTGTAGCAAAAAAAGCAGAACCAGGACAGTTTGTTGTTATAAGAGTCAATGAAAATGGGGAAAGAATCCCTTTGACAATTGCAGATTTTGATAGAAATAAGGGTGTAATCACCATTGTATTTCAAAAAGTAGGTAAAACAACGCATCTACTTGCTACAAAAAATAAGGGAGATGTAATAGCTGATGTATTGGGTCCTCTGGGAAACCCTTCGGAAATTAACCACTTTGGTAAAGTTGTTTGCATCGGTGGTGGTGTAGGTGTTGCACCTATTTACCCGCTTGCAAGAAAGTTAAAGAAAAATGGCAATGAAGTAACAACAATTGTAGGGTATCGGTCAAAGGATTATGTCTTCTGGGAAGAGAGGATAAGGAATGTTTCTGATAGAGTTTTTGTTGCGACAAACGACGGAAGTTACGGCGAAAAGGGATTTGTTACTGATATATTGAAAAGATTAATGGACAGGGGTGAACGGATTGACAGAGTATTTGCCATTGGCCCTGCTATAATGATGAAAGTAGTGTGTGATGTAACAAGAGAAAAAGCGATAAAGACAATGGTAAGTCTAAATTCTCTAATGGTATGCGGTATGGGTATGTGCGGTGCATGCAGGGTAATAGTAGGCGGAGAAACAAAGTTTACCTGCGCAGATGGTCCTGACTTTGATGGGCATCTTGTTGACTTTAATATATTAATGGAACGTTTGAATACGTATAAAGAAGAAGAAAAAATCTCTTTTGAAAAATGGAAAGAGGAGGTAGGATACTATGAAGATAAATAAAAAACAAACTCCTATGAAAGAGCAGCCACCGGAAGTAAGAAAACATAACTTTAATGAAGTCCCTCTGGGTTATTCCAAAGAAGAAGCGATACTGGAAGCTTCCCGCTGCTTGCAATGTCCTACGCATCCCTGCATTGATGGATGCCCTGTCCATATAAATATCCCAGGCTTTATAAAAGCAATTAGAGAGAACAATATGCAGCTTGCCATAGATATTATTCATCAATCCAATTCTTTGCCTGCAGTAACAGGCAGGGTATGCCCTCAGGAAGATCAATGTCAGGCAGTTTGCGTAATGGGGAAAATAGGAGACCCTGTTGCCATTGGAAGATTGGAGAGATACGTGGCTGATTGGGATCTGGATAACAGAAGAAAAGGAGAATTTAAACTACCTAAAAAAGAAAAACCAAACGGCAAAAGAGTTGCCATTGTCGGTTCCGGACCATCAGGTCTTGCCTGCGCAGGAGACCTAATAAAGAAAGGATACGATGTTACTATATTTGAAGGTTTTCATAAGACTGGTGGAGTTCTTGTGTATGGTATACCTGAGTTCCGTTTGCCAAAATCAATCGTTCATGAGGAAATTAACCTGTTAGAGAAATTGGGGATAAAGATTGTAACGGATGTATTAATCGGCAGAACGATGACCATTCCAGAATTACTGAATAATGGTTTTGATGCAGTATTTATAGGTGCTGGTGCAGGTTTACCACGTTTTATGCATATACCAGGCGAGAATTTAGCAGGCATCTATTCGGCAAATGAATTTCTTACACGTGTAAATCTTATGAAAGCATACAAATTTCCAGAGTACGATACTCCAATAAAGAAAGCAAAGAGAGTCGCTGTTATTGGTGGCGGTAACGTTGCAATGGATTCTGCAAGAACTGCTCTCCGTTTGGGTGCAGAGCACGTATACCTTATATATCGGCGCTCCCGCAAAGAGATGCCAGCAAGGGAGGAAGAAATTTATCATGCAGAAGAGGAAGGTATAGAGTTCAATTTACTTACCAATCCGGTGCGTTACATTGGTGATGAAAGGGGATTTGTTAAATCTGCCGAGTGCATAAAGATGCAGCTTGGGGAAAAGGATGCATCTGGAAGAAGAAGGCCTATTCCAATAGAAGGCTCTGAATTTACAATTGATGTGGATCAGGTAATCGTTGCTATTGGCACCACACCAAACCCTATCATTCCAAGAACGACAGCAGGATTAAAGACAGGTCGCCACGGTACGATATGGGCTGATGAAAACGGAGCAACCAGTGTAAAAGGTGTATTTGCAGGAGGCGACATTGTTACAGGTGCTGCAACTGTTATTACCGCAATGGGTGCAGGAAGGAAAGCTGCAGATTCAATTGATAAATATCTAAGAGGCAAACTATAATGGAAGAAGCACTTTTATACGAGAAGCTACCTGACAATAAAGTGCGTTGTAATGTCTGCCATTTCCATTGGGAAGCATAAAGGGGTCTATCATCGTATTTTAGACGATGGCACACATTAATTAAGTGTGCTAAGATAAGTGCTGGTGGGGGTGTGGCTCTTGGGGTCAGCGGGACATTTTGTTTCTGCTCGATTCGCGAAATGCCGCCCCTACCATACACCATCATTCGGTAAGTCTTCCGGGATGGTGCCAATCCTAAGTGTAGGATTGTGGCTCTGTGTTATAGACGAGACAACGAATGATGATTTAGCTTAGCTTGTCCTGCTTGAACAGGTTAAAGGAGGCTGTATGGATTCGTTGTTGGTAGGTATTGATGTGGGTTGTCGTTGCCACCGTGTGGCAATAGGTACGCCAGATGGTGTTCTTGTGGATCAGTTTGATATGGAACATCGATCTGGTTCCTTTGCAAATTTTTTCTCTCGTGTTGAGGAGTATGCTCATAAACTGCATCTTTCAGTTAGCGTTGGCATGGAAGGGTATGGAGGTTGGGCAAGGCCATTGGATACAATGGTGGTTGATAAAGGTTGGAAGCTGTTAAATGTTAACAATCTAAAACTGGCCAGATTCAAGGAAATCTTTCCATCTCCAGCCAAAACAGATGCCATTGATGCAAGAAAGATTGTAGAGTTGATGAGACTTCAGCCAATGCTTCCACAAGCCAAAGCTGTTCTTAGTAATGTTGTAGAAATCTCTAAAGTCAACCATGAGCTTAAACTTCTTACACGCAGACGCAACAGTTTGGTTGATGAAAAGGTTAGAATCATAGGACGCATGCATTCGGATCTTCAGGCTATTACGCCTGGATTGGTGGAAATAACAGGAAGCGTTGATAATATGTGGTTTCTAAGTTTTTTAACCAGCAGGGATAATTTCAACGCTCTTGTTCGCATGCATAAATCCAGCTTGATGAAAATCAAAGGTGTTGGCAGCAAATATGCAAAGGCTATCAGGAACTGGCAAAAGCACTCTTTTCTATCGAAAGATTCAGACATCATTGGTGAAATGGTTATAGATGATGCCAATCGTATGCTGGCGCTTATAGAGAAGATTAAGAAGATTGAGCTTCGTATTGAATCACTAATTTCTCAATCTCAACTGGCTAAAACCATCCAGAGTATTCCAGGTTTTGGTATTATATGTTCTGCTGAGTTGGCTGGAGAAATTGGCACAATTAAGCGCTTTAGTAAAGAAGATAGTTTAGCAAGATACATTGGAATGGCACCTTTGGATAACAGTTCCGGTCAATATACAGGAGCTAAAGGAGGAAAACAGGTAAACAGGCGTGCCAAAACAGCAATGATGACTGCTGCTGCAAGACATTATGCTTGTGTATCTCAATCAAAGACATACTATGATAAAAAACGAGGTGAAGGCAAAAAACACAATCAGGCTGTTCGTTCATTGGGAAGACATCTAAGCAAAGTGATTTGGTCACTTGTTAAGCACGAAAGAGAATATACTATTCAGTGAAAAACTGAATAATAACGGGGGAAAATAAAAATAATACTTGAAAAAACTAATACCTCTCTTCTGTTTATAAGTTCTTTGTTAGTTAAATATTTCAATAACACAATAAGGCTAAAGCCAATAACAAAAATATAACCACTTCTAACTATCTCAAAAAGCCAATAATTCCCATTTGCAAAACTATTTATACTAAAATACCAAGGAATACCATAAGTGATACTATTTAATGATGATTGTTCTATAGCATATAAAATAGCTCCATATAACATATCGAATATAGAAGTTAGCATAATAATTAATATATAAAGTGTCAATAAAAAAGCAAGAAATCGTAATGCAATTTTAGAATCAATAGAAAATATCTTATACAAAGCATATACTCCTAATGGAGTAATTGAAAGTGCCATAATACCACCTTGTCCAGGGGCAAACAGTATTGATATAGTAACCAATAAAAGTGAGAAAACTACAAAATAATAATACTTTTTATCTATAAATAGATGTGCTAAAAAAACCAAAAGAACAGCATTGAAAATATCTATACCCGACACACCAAGATCCCAGCTGGCAAACATCAAAGTAATTATAAAAGCAAAAAATAAATTTAAATACTTTCTAATAACTAATAATAAAATTGCTACATAAAAAAGCATCAAAAAGTTTTGAATAAATCCAAAATAAGAAGCTTTTAATTCAAAAAAAATATTAACTAAAAAACCATCTAAATAATTTATTAAACCTCGTGCAGGAACAATATCTTGAAATGGTATCTGCCCATATTTTACCCAACTCCAAAAAGGCAATAAAAACTCACCAAAATGGTAATCATCACTTGATACAGATGGAATCACTATCAAATAGGCTTTTGTAAAGAATATTATAGATATAAAAGAAATAGAACTTATGTTTTTAGTCAGCAACTCGTCAGATAAAAATATTTTTTTAGATATTAGTGCTATGGAAAACAAAACTAAAAAACCAACAACATAATATAAAATATCCGTCATGGGATAAACATGCACCAATTGATTACCATCTAAAACTTTCTGAGGAATA
>CAJXKN010000002.1 GCA_913055585.1 uncultured Caldisericota bacterium
TCCCGGAATCCTTTTTCAATGATTTTGCACTGTTCTGGTTTATCACCGTTGCAATTATTGGTGCACTAATGGCATTTTTTTCACGTCCTGTGCGTTTGCAATAAAACGCTTCTTACTTCCTCTAAAGGAAGTAAGAAAAATGATAAAGAGAGAATTAGAAGAGCGATGAAACTTGCTGCTCAAAATAGAGTAGCATATATTAAGGCATTCGCAAATGTTGAATAAGGCAAAGCTTAAGGGAATATCAGCAGTAAAAACTAATTAGGTTTCTTAATACCCTGAGAGTTTAAGAAATGTCTTAAAAATAAAAAGATTAAACTTTTTTTCTGATGCTGAAATAAGCAATGTACTCCCTGAACTTGTTTCAGGAATAATTTAGACTCTCAAATGTATGTAACTTATACAGGGGGGTTGATTTAAATATGAAAATCTGTATAATGTGTCAAAGGGGTGATAGAATGGGATTTAAATACATAGGTAAAAATGATATACAACGTCCTAATGTTATAGAAAGAGCTACAGGGAAGGCAGTTTTTATCGACGATATAAAACTTCCGAGAATGCTGTATGCTAAAATTTTATACCCTGAATATGCGCATGCTAAAATTGTTTCTATTGATGTTAATGAAGCTGAAAAGATGCCAGGGGTAGTAAAGATTGTAACTGGTCAGGGATGGAAAAGAAAATTTGGTGATTGTATACATGACAGACTTCCTATGGCAACTGATAAAGTGAGATATATTGGAGAGCCCGTTGCAGCAGTTGTCGCAGACACAGAAAGACATGCAAAAGAAGCTTTAAAGAAAATCAAGGTTCAGTATGAGCCGCTGCCAGTTTATACGGATGCATTGGAAGCAATGAAAGAAGGTGCAGCATTAATTCATGAACACAGTGAGGAGCACTTTTATGTATCTCCTCTCTATGCACCGATACCGGGTACAAATATTGCTCTGAAGTATGAAATCAAAAAAGGTGATATAAAGAAAGGATTTGAAGAAGCAGATGTCACTGTAGAAAAAGAGTTTAATTTTCCTCATATGTCTTCAGTTGCAATTGAACCACATGCCACAATTGCATTAAATAAGGAAGATGGAACATTCGAGATATGGACTGCAAATGTTGGACCCTTTGCAGTGCGAGAGCAGGTAGCAGAACTATTTGAGATACCTGTTGGCGATGTGAGAGTCCATGTCCCGCATATTGGAGGCTGTTTTGGTTACAAATCGGATCCTTCAATCGAGCCTCTTGTAGCATATATTGCAAGTTTCGTTCCTGGATATCCTGTAAAATTAAGGCTTACAAGAAGAGAAGATTTCACAAGTACATTTATAGGTAGGGGAATCCGCTCAAAGATAAAAATCGGTGCGACAAAAGAAGGAAAGCTTGTAGCACTGGAAGAAAAATTATATCTTTCTACCGGTGCGTATGCTGATACAGGCTCAAATATTTTAATTGTTGCAGTGCAGGCTTCCGGTGGAGCATATTATTTCCCTAACGCTCATGTAGTAGGATACTCTGTTTACACAAATACTCCTCCTGTAGGGGCTCTGCGTGCCTATGGACATCCGGAGCCTGAATTTGCTTTAGAAAGGGCAATTGATATACTTGCAAGAAAACTTGGAATGCCAGGCACAGAGCTGAGAAGAAAGAATTTCCTTTCAGAGGGTAAATCCAACGCAGTTGGAGAAAAAATGAAGAAGAGTGACGGAAATCTTTATAAATGCCTTGATAACGTAGAAAAAGCAATTATGTCTGAAAAAACTCCAAAAGAAGATGAAAACTACTATTATGGCAAAGGTTTTGCAGCACTTATAAAGTCGCCAAAAGCTGCAACATTTGCCTCAAAAGGCTGTCACTTAAAATTTAATGTAGATGGAAGTGTTTCTTTGAATATGTCAGGTGCAGACGTAGGGCAGGGGCTCTGGGCAGTTGCAAGGCAAATTGCAGCAGAGGCGCTGAAAATACCTCCAGAAAAGATAAGAGTGTATAATGAAATTGATACACAGTTCTCCCCATGGGAGTGGCAAACGGTTGGCTCTGCGTTCACTTTCCAGGGAGGCAATGCAATTATACGCGCAGCAAATAAAGCAATTAAAATTCTGAAGGAAAATGCTGCAAAAGTATTGGATAGAGACCCAGATACATTGGAATATGACGGAGAATACATTTATGATGTTTCATATCCAGAAGTAAGAGTTCCTGTAAATAAGATATGTAGGGGATACGTAAAAGAGGATGGGACAACTATAGGAGAAGTAGTGGATGTTACAAGTTATTATAGGCTTCCAGGGGCGCAGAACCCAGACCCAGAAACAGGAATGGGTAGAACAGGGGTTAGTTATACTATGGGTGTCCAGGGATGCTCGATTAGGATTGAAAAAAAGACCGGGAAAGTTTTAATAGACAATTTTGCAACATCAATTGATGTAGGGAAAGTGATTAATCCAAAAGGTATTAGGGGACAGGTACTTGGTGGAGTAGTACAAGCGATCGGAGAAACTCTCTCTGAACAAATTAAATTTGGGGAGGATGGCAAAATTTTAAATCCAAATCTCATAAGATATAAAATACCAGGGATATATGATATTCCGGTGAAGCAAACGATTGAATTCGTAGAGACACCAGACGAAATTGGCCCATATGGAGCAAGAGGGGTTGGCGAGCATCCTATGATAGGAGTAGCTCCTGCTATACTTAATGCGATTTATGATGCAATTGGATATGACTTTTATGAAGTGCCTGTAACTCCGGACAAAATTAAAGCGGTATTGGAAAAGAAACAACAGGAGGAAGAGCATGAATAGGATAACACTTACAATAAATGGCATAAAGCGGACAATAGAGTTCGAAGGGCATGAAATGCTTCTTGATATCCTTCGAGATAAACTTGGACTAACTGGAGCAAAACATGGTTGTGATACTGGAACGTGTGGAGCTTGTACAGTAGTAGTAAATGGTGAAGCAAGAACAAGTTGTAATCTTCCATTTAGAATGTTAGATGGCGCTGAAATTCTTACAATTGAAGGACTTTCCAAAGGTAAACAACTTCATATTCTACAACGAGCATTTATTGAGGCCGATGCAATTCAATGCGGATTCTGCACTCCAGGCATTATAATGCACCTGTATGCACTGTTCAACAAAAACCCCAATGCTTCTGATGAGGAGATAAAAGAAGCTCTTTCGCACCATCTCTGTCGCTGCACAGGGTATACCCCGATTTTTGAGGCAGCAAAAATTGCACAAGAATATATAATAAAAAAAGAAAGGAGTTCTAAATGAAAGAAAATTTTGACATTGTTTTAAGAAATGCAAAAACAAGAAAGGGAGGTGATAGACTTGTAGATATTGCCATTAAAGATGGTAAAATCGCAGAAATTGCAGAGAAAGTATCGGGTATAGGTGAAAGAGAGATTAATGCAGATGGAAGGTTGGTCACTGAATCATTTGTCAATACTCACCTTCATCTCTGCAAGGTCTACACACTGGAAATGATGGATGAAGACGCACTAAAGGATTATCATGGGGAAACAATGGGTAAAGCAATGACTGCAATAGAACTTGCTGCAAGGGTAAAAGAAAAATATGATGAAAAATGGATTATTAAGAATGTAAGAAGAGCAATGAAACTTGCTGCTCGGAATGGGGTAACACATATTAGAGCGTTTGCAGATGTTGATAATAAAGCAAAACTTGAAGGAATAAAAGCTCTTCTTAGTGCAAAGGAAGAATTTAAGGATGTAGTAGAGTTGCAAGTTGTGGCGTTCCCTCAGGATGGGGTTGTAAGGGAACCAGGTGCAAAGGAGCTTGTGGAAGAAGCAATCAAGATGGGAGCAGATGTGGTTGGTGGAATTCCCTGGATAGAATTTACAGATCAGGATGAGCAGTCACATATTGATGCTATGTTTGAGATTGCAAAAAAGTACAATAAAGACGTCTCAATGCTCGTTGACGATGCAGGAGACCCGGGATTAAGAACATTAGAGATGCTTGCTGTAAAAACAATTAAAGAAGGTTGGGTAGGAAGAAGCCTTGCTCATCATGCAAGGGCTATGGCTCTATACCCGGAACCATACTTTCAGAAGGTTGCAGCCTTGCTAAAAAAGGCCCAGATGGGAGTAGTAAGTGATCCACATACAGGGCCGCTTCATGCACGAGTAAGGGAGTTGGTTAAACAGGGTGTGCTTGTTGCGTTAGGGCAGGATGATATATCAGATGCATACTATCCATACGGCAGAAACAACTTACTTGAAGTTGTGTTCCTTTCCTCACACATTCTCTGGATGACCACAAGAAGTGATATGGAGAAACTGTATGATATGGTTACAATAGATGCGGCAAAAGCAATTGGTCTTAAGAACTTTAAGTTACAAAAAGGAGCGGAAGCAAACCTTGTTGTTCTGAAAGAAAGCAATTTAAGAGAGGTAATAAGAAACCATGATGAGCCACTTTATGTTGTTAGCCATGGCAAGCTTGTAGACAAAGATAAATTTGTTAATTAATTTTTTAAAAAAAAGGAGGAAACAACTGTGAAAAACAGAAAAGTATTAGCATTACTCATTGCGCTGCTTATGGTAGTAGTAGTTTTTGCAGGATGTGCACCAAAAGAACAACCACAGCAGCCAGCGCAGCCTGCAGAAAATAAGATTAAAGTTGCTGCAATTTATGCAACTCCGATTGAAGAACCCTGGGATGGTGCAATTCATCATGCATTACTTAAGGCAAAGGATGAACTTGGAATTGATTATGAGTGGACAGAAAATGTAGGTTATTCAGATTTTGAAAGAGTGTTAAGAGAGTATGCAGATAAAGGTTACAATGTCATTTTCGGTGATGCCTTTGGTTCAGAAGATGCGGTTAGAAGGGTTGCAAAAGATTATCCAGATATTGCGTTTGTATTTGGCTCTGGCGAAGGCCCATCTGATCCAAATCTTTCAGTATTCGATGACTGGATTCAGGAGCCTGCTTATGTTTGCGGAATGATTGCAGGAAAAATTACGAAATCCAACATTATTGGTGTTGTTGGAGGAGTCCCTGTCCCAGAAGTGAACAGGATTGTTAATGCGTTTATTGCAGGTGCAAAAGAAACAAATCCAGATGTTAAGGTAAAAGTAGCGTTTATTGGGAGTTGGTTTGATCCACCAAAGGCGAAAGAAGCAGCACTTGCTCAGATAGAGCAGGGAGCAGATGTGCTCTACGCTGAAAGGTACGGAGTAATTGATGCATGCAAAGAAAAAGGAGTTTATGCTTTTGGTAGCCTCCTTGATCAGCATTCCCTCGCACCTGATTATGTTATTTCAGGTCCAGTATGGGATATGTATCCTACTGTAAAGTATGTCATTGAATCAGTAAAGAATGGATCTTATACTGCTCAGGATTTGAAAGATTGGTCTATGATGGGGAAAGGTGGTGCAAAACTTGCACCGTTCCATGAATTTGAAGACAAGCTCCCGAAAGATGTAATCGATATGGTGAATAAACGTGTAGAAGAGATTAAGAGCGGAAAGTTCCGTGTCCCAATCAACGAAGCTACACCAAAGAGTGACTAAATAGGGTAAAGTTCATTTAGAATGGCACAGGGGATTACCCTGTGCCAAATTTATATTAAGGGGTGGCTATGGAAAAGATTATAGAAATGAAGAATATCAGAAAAACCTTCTTGCATACTATAGCAAATGATAATGTAAACTTTACAGTTTATAAAGGTGAGGTCGTATCACTTCTTGGTGAAAATGGTGCAGGGAAAACAACCCTAATGAAAATTCTCTATGGTATGTACAGCAAGGATAGTGGAGATATCTATGTAAAAGGGAGAAAAGTGGAAATTAACTCACCAAAAGATGCAATTGCTCTTGGTATTGGTATGGTACATCAACACTTTACACTTGTAAAAAGTCTTACGGTTCTCGAAAATGTAATTCTTGGACTTCCTTCTCCAAAAGGTTTTCAGTTGGATCTAATTTCTTCCAGAAAAAAACTTTTAGATATTTCAAAAAGTTATGGCTTAAATGTCGATGCTGATGCAAAAATATGGCAACTGTCAGTAGGAGAAAGGCAAAGAGTCGAAATTGTTAAAGCACTTTACAGAAACATCGATGTGTTGATACTGGATGAACCTACAGCAGTCCTTACCCCACAGGAGGTAGATGACCTCTTTAAAACGCTGAATCTAATGAAAAAAGAGGAGAAAAGCGTTGTTTTTATCTCACACAAACTGGATGAGGTAATGAAGATAAGTGATAGAATTGTTATTTTAAGGAATGGAATAGTGACAGGGGAACGTAAAAAAGAGGAAACAAATAAAAAAGAACTCGCTCGTCTTATGGTGGGAAGAGAGGTGATAGAAGTATTACACAAGGAAAAAGTGAAAGTAGGCGAGCCTATCCTCAATGTGGAAAACCTCTCCGCACTCAATGATAAGGGCGTATTGGCTTTAAAAGGAGTGTCTTTTAAACTAAGGAAGGGAGAGGTGCTTGGAGTAGCAGGTGTTGCAGGGAATGGGCAGAGAGAATTAGAGGATATTATATGTGGTGTAAGGAAGCCTAAAGATGGAAAAGTGTATTTTAATGGAGAAGATATTACAAATAAAACACCAAAGGAAATTATTAATATGGGAATTGGAAGAATTCCTGAGGATAGAATGGAAGATGGGCTTATTTTGGATATGCCTATTTTTGAAAACATTGTTATTGAATTCTACGATAAAGAACCTTTCTCTAAAGGCATACTTATAAATTATCCTGAGATAGAGAAAACTGCGAGGAGACTTGTAAAGGAATTTAATATTAAGACATCCAGTGTTTATGCAGCAACAAAAACTCTCTCTGGGGGAAATCTGCAAAAGGTGATCCTTGCAAGAGTTTTGTCTCAAAACCCGAAAGTACTTATTGCCTCACAACCAACAAGAGGGTTGGATGTAGGAGCAATGGAGTATATCCATGAAAAGATACTGGACACAAAAAACAAAGGAACAGGCGTTCTTCTCATTTCAGAGGACTTGAATGAAATATTGAATCTTAGTGACAGGATAATGGTGATGTATGAAGGAGAGATTATGGGGATAATCGATAGACAGAAGGAAAAAGTAAATATTGAGGAGCTTGGACTTATGATGGCTGGTTCACTGAAAAGAAGGAGGGATTATGAAACTTCCGAAATTTAAATTAGAAAGAAGATCTACACCACCGTTGTGGTTTCAGGTACTCACTCCGGTTATAGCTGTTGCTATATCTCTTGTAATTTCTGCAATTTTTTTGCTTTTAATCCATAAGAATCCATTTACTGCTTTTTACTATATGTTCTATGGTGCAATAGGGACAAAATTTGCATTCAAGGAAATGCTTGTGAAAGCAACTCCATTATTACTCACAGGCGTTGCTGTAGCCATTGCATTTGTTGCAAAATACTGGAATATCGGGGCAGAAGGACAACTCTACGCGGGAGCATTAGCAGCGACATGGGTTGGAATAATGAATCTTCCTTTGCCACGGGCAATATATATACTCCTCGTAATAGCTGTTGGTTTTGGTGCAGGTGCTATTTGGTCTTTGATACCCGGTTATCTTAAGGCAAAGTTCAAAGTAGACGATGTTGTTACAACTCTTCTAATGAACTACATTATGATTTATATCGTGAGTGCTTTACTAAATGGACCATGGCGTAATCCTAAAACGATGTATCCTGAGTCCATTACGATTTCCCAAAATGCATTTTTCCCCAAACTTCTACCACATTCCAGGGTACATATGGGACTAATAGTAGCTATCCTTGCAGTACTGTTTATGTATTTTCTTGTGCGTAGAACAAAATTGGGGTTTGAAATAAGAGCAACCGGAACAAACCCAAGGGCAGCAAATTTTCTTGGAATTAATACAATAAGAGCAATCATCCTTGTTTCTATTATTAGTGGTGGAGTTGCAGGACTTGCAGGAGTAGGAGAAGTATGTGGTGTGCACTACCATCTTATTCAAGAGATTTCTCCTGGATATGGCTACAGCGGGATTGTTATTGCAATGCTTGGAAGACTTAATGCTTTTGGTGTTTTCCTTGCAGCGATTTACTTTGCAATTATCATAACGGGTGCACAGATGATGAGTAGGAGTATGAACATTCCTCCGTATATTGCAGACGTTATCCAGGGAGTTACTCTTATTGTAATGCTTGCTATGCTTCTTTTATTCGAATACAGGATAAGGAGGGAGAAATGAGTAACTTCTTAACAGTGACATTTTGGGTTGGGCTTCTTGCTGCAACGGTGAGGATGGCGACCCCTTTAATTCTTGCTACACTTGGAGAAACATTTGCTGAACGCTCTGGAATCCTTAATCTTGGAATTGAAGGGATGATGTTATTTGGCTCTTTCGCAGGATTTATTACAGTTTATTTCACAAAGAGCCTCTGGCTTGGCGTTACTTTTGCAACACTTTCTGGATTCCTCTTTGGCGTATTTATGGCATTTTTAGTTGTAACACTTGGATTAAACCAACACGTTTCGGGACTTGGTATCACAATATTTGCAAGCGGACTGGCATATTATCTTTACAGGGCAATTATCGGCTCTCCTACTGTTCCGCCTACAATCAAGGCATTTGATACTCTAAAAATTCCTTTGTTATGGAAAATTCCAGTTCTTGGCCCGATTTTATTTAATCAGTACGCCTTAACATATATTGCATTAGTTACAGTTTTTGTTGCAAGATACGTAATTTTTAAAACGACATTTGGATTATCTTTGAGGGCTGTAGGGGAAAATCCTGAGGCGGCTGATGCAGTAGGAGTAAATGTGTACAAAACCCGTTATATTGCTATGATGATAGCAGGTTCACTTACAGGAATGAGCGGGGCATTCTTTACCCTCGCACAATTTAATATGTTTACATTTGATATTGTTGCTGGAAGGGGTTGGGTTGCCATCGCGCTTGTTATTTTTGCAAACTGGATTCCTGTAAGAGTGCTTTGGGGTGCTCTTCTTTTTGGGGGTATCGATTCACTTGGATTGAGGCTCCAGGGTACTGCAATCAGGATTCCATTTCAGGTTTATCTAACACTTCCATATCTTTTTACAATTATTGTTTTAATTTTCATTGCAAGAAATGCATCTTATCCTTCTGCACTTTTAAAACCGTACAGAAGAGAATAAAATGTAGTAATATATATTAGGGACTCAGAGGGTTGAAACAAATAGTTTCAACCCCTTTATAATTTAAGTACAAGTGTTATTAATATTTGTATTAATGATATTTAAAAGAAGCGGTAGATAATTTCATATATCCAGGATGCCCAAGGGTTAATGGGTATATAATGGAAAGGGAGGAGGAATTCTTAACCAATTGCTCTACTATCAGAAGATATCAAACAATTTAACTCTGGTTCGGTACAATAATAATAGAACTCATAAAGGATTGAACAGTGTGTTGACAAAATTTTTCATTTTGCTATGCTCAAAGTGATATATGGTATTGTAGTTACCCAATTGGGGGAATACTAAAAAGGAGGAATTTATATGATTAGAAAAACAGTTGTTCTTATCTTGATTTTTCTATTCTTATTTTCTGGCTTTATTTCGGTAGCTTCTGCACAGAATGTAGAGGCAGAAATCACAAAGAAATCCTTTGATGGAGAGAATTATATTATTAAAGGACATATAGCGTTGAGTGAGCTTAATCCAAAGGGACAGCTACCAGAAGCGGATGACGTCGGAATAGCGATGGACGTAATCGAAGAAAATGGCAAATTTCCAATGTTACCTGAATCAATGTACATTAGGCAACCAGAAGGATGTGAAACTCCATACACACTAAACGGGAAGTGCCTTACAAATGAGGAATACTATGGGAAGAACTGTAAAACGATTTCTTTATGGAGCTGGTCCGTAAGACGGAATGCATGGGAAGCGGGTGCAGGGACCGGTCCGAATGGAGGATTTAGCTATGATGCAAGTAAAGTAAAGAGCCAATATGATGCCGATTTTGAAATAAAGATTCCAAAAGAATATGCAGATAAAACGGTAAGGATTCGTGTAGATTTGACTCATAGTTGGGGAGGGCCTTTTGCTAGTTGGCCTGCATTTTCCTTTCATCATAAAATTCTTTACAGCGGAACGTTGAAGGATATTGTATCCACTGGACCCAAGGAAAGTCCGACAGAAGTAATGAAGAAGATTCAGAATATAGTTATAAATACAATAAAAGAGCTAAAAAATAGAAAGAATGCTAAGGATAAAGAAAAAGAAGATAAAGGTATGCACATCTTTCCTGAGAGCAAAACAAAGCAAATCGATGAAAAAGCTAAAGAGCAAAAGGAAAAGAACGAGGAGAAAATTAAAAAAATCGCAGAAAAGAAAAAGTTGGAAGTTATAAAGATAAAAAAGATTGATGGTACAGAAAAAATTAAAATTAAGGTAGATCAAAAGCCCGGTGTTTGGGACAAAATAAAATATTACGGTTCAAAATTTACAGGGAAAGTAGCAAGCAAAATACCCGGGGTAAAGTATGTAAGTAACAAAGTTGAGGATTTGACTACACAAGTATCTGGCCTCGACCCTGGCAAAAAGACGCAACTTGCGTTAGGTGTAGACCCTCTTGCAGCAAGTCTTTACAACAAATTTAATCGATATGAAGATGCAGAGAAGAAATACTCTACAATAAAAACTGTAATAACTCATACTTTGGCTAAACCGTTTTCTTATGTTCTTGATAAATTAGGATGCTCAGTAAAACAGAGAACGGCATCTGCATATGAAGCAGAATATAAAGCTGTTTTGAAACGTGTAAAAGATGAAAACGGCCAAATTGATGTAGTTCGAAGGGATATTAAAGATGATGGCGTAATTATACATAAATGGATATTTAATCCATCTACTACTGCGTCAAATGGAAGCAAGGGCAGTTTCAAGCTCCCAGAGAAACGATTTGATTACTATATTGAGTTAGCAAAGAAAAGAGGTGAATTGCCATGATGAAGAAACTACTTGTAATGATTCTTATACTGGTTTTGCCTATTTTATTTATCTCATCCGTTTATGCAGATGCAGAGACAGATATATTTAACGAATTGAAATCTATGGGTTTTAACAATGCTTATGTAGCAATTGAGGATGACTCGCTTCTTATGCGTTTTGAAACACCTGCTATTTCTGCAAACTTTTCTGATATTTTGCTTACAATTGCAATAAAAGGATATGAAAAATATCCTGCTGCAAAAACAGTTGTTGTTGAATCATACATAAACGATTCCCCTGCTGCTGGGGTAATAGCGCGAGGTGAGGACATTGCACAGTGGAAGAAAGGTGCACTTTCAGATAACGACCTTTATGACCGTGCTGATTTTATTGATTTAAGGAGCGAAGAACAGGAGATAAGGGACGATTTGTCCGGGTTTAATGCGCTTGCAGACGAAGTTGCTATAGGGAAAAATACTGTAAACATAACAATGAACTATTTTGGGGAAGAGAAAGACTTTTTAAATGACTTTGCTGCAATGGCATTTACTGTGGTACAAGATGTGCCTTATGCAGATACAATTACATTTACCTATCTTCCCCAAGAGGGAGATAAATATCTTGTTATGAGAACAAATGCAAATGATATTTTGTCTTTATATGATGGAAGTTTGCCACAGGACGATTTTCTGAACAAATTGTATACAAAAGAAACAACGAAAATTCCAGGTTCTGTTTCTGGCACAAGCATTATTACTAATTTCTTTAAAAAGATATTTGGAGGCATAAATACACAGAGTGGAAAATTTGGTAAAAATTTTATTTCTAATCCACTTATGAATCTTTTGGCTTCTGTCATCCTCTTTCTCTTTTCTATCGTCTTCTTTTTTATGGGCCGTTCCAGGAGAAAAAGAATTGCAGGTATTGTAAAAACAAGAAAAATATCACTTTCCCATTTCCCTAATAGAGAAAAGGTATATGGAAAGCTTGTTGGTATCATTGATACAATTCAGCCTTTGCAAGCCCCATTCTCTAAAAAGAATGTTGTAATGTACAACGCACAATTACAAGAACTTCGTACAGTAGCGGATGACGAAGATAGAGGCTCAAAAGAGTGGACTAATATATGGAGAGATAAAAAAGAAATTGATTTCTTTGTAAAAGACCTAAATGGTGATAACAGTATCTTAATCAAAAAAGATGGCAAAAAGCCAAAGATAGACTTGCCTTATACTTTTAAAAGAGAGATAAGAAATAAACAAGACCCAATTGTTCAGCCATTCGTTGGAAAAGGGATCTTTAGCTGGGGAAGGAAACGGTTTAGAGCAGTTGAGAAAGCACTTGAGAAAGGAAGGAAAGTATTTTTCATTGGTGGCATTAAGCATACTGAAAGTGGCTTCGAATTTATTGAAAGACCTCATTATCTTAATATGATAAGCGTGCATAGCGAAAAAAGACTTACTTCTCATTATAGGAAGCTCTCTATAGTTTTTACATTTTTTGCCATTATTTTTATACTAGTTTCTATATATCTTATATTGCGTTACTTTGGAATGATTTAATTAAGAATGAATAAGTGCCGAATTGTATGAGATTTTTGTAAATTTCTGTGCTAGCCTTATAATTGGGTGACTTCTCAAAGTTATGAAATACATTTGAAATGAGGGAGTCACCCTTGGGCTATTATAAAAAGAAGGCCATAAACAAATGGTAAAGTAGAAAGATTATATAAAGCTGTTGGAGAGGATTTATACAATAGAAACTTCTACCTCACCTTAGAGGATATAGGCAATGATTTAAAAAAGTATTTTGAATACTATAATAAGATTAGGTTACATAGCGTTTAACTCCTTATGAAAAGTTAAAAGAACTGCAAGAGGGAGAGGATTTCAAAAGAGTTTAAAGTTTATAATGTGCACCCTCTTGACAAGATTTTTAATTTTGTTAAACTTACGTATAACATATAGTTTTGTAGTTACCCAACTGGGGAGGGTGCTATACAAACACATTATACAAGGAGGTATATATGAAGAAACAACCACCAGAAAAGGTGTCGCAGAATGAAGTTGTATTTAAAGTTGAAGAGTTAGAACCATTGTTGAGTCCGCCACCAATGAGTCTAAAGCCATGGACTCCGATGTACATTGAGCTGAGAGGCGGTAAAAAAATGGTAATCAGACAGATGAAGAAAGAAGAAGCTCCTGCTCTTCTCCCTTTCATTAAAAAATTTATGGATGTGGATCATGATTTTTACGACATTGTGGGAGCAAGAGTCTATGCCGAGATTTTAGGTTGGTATAGAAATAGACTAAAAGATCCTTATCTGCTCGTTGGTGTAATCGATGGTGAGCTTGCAGCACTGGGCAATGGAAGACTTATGAATGAAGATGTTAATATTAGTCTTCATACAATGGCTTTTAAGAGAGGTTTAAGAGCAGGTGCTGCTATGTACTATGCAAAATGTTATTACACCTTTGAGATCCTCGGACAGAAGGAATTTTGGGCAACTTACGAGAGTTACAATGGATTTAAGAGATGGGGCATTGGTATGGCACAACCTTCTTATCCTTGGCCAGAACATCAGCATGAATTGGGTGGTGCAAAGATATTTTATGTAACAAAGGAATATTGGAATGCATCAATAAAGAAATACCTTGAGGATTATCTTGGTACAACACTTAAATCTCCGGTGCCAGAAGATCTCCTGAAATCAAGTGAACATTTTACTATTCCCTCTGAAGCAAACGTGTAAATAAATATTCCAGGTCCCAGGAATTAGTTTTCCTGGGACTGTTTTATTTGAAAGGAGAAAAAGGTTGACAGTAGCAGCAGAGCTGCAAATTATTTCAGTTGGAAACAGTGTACCTGTTAAGGACACATGGTTTACTATTCATTCTGCATTTCAACATGCAGTAAACCTTTTATGCCCTGAAGGTATTGTTTCACTTGTATCTAAAGAAATTGGGGGCGGACCTAACAATATTGTACTGAGTGGGGTCGATTTTTTACAGTTGAAAAGTGCGAAGATAGAGCAGGGTAACCTGATTTTGGATGGTGCAAAAGCTCCTTTATCTGAAGCCAAATTATACAATTCTACTCTTCATCTTAACGATATAAGCAAAACAGATTTTCTTTCAGGCTTACAGATATTTGAAAGAATTTTGATTAGAGATGCGCATCCGTTAAGCAGTGCTTTTCTATTGGATAGGAAAAGAGAAAAGCACTTTATTATGCCGTTTGAAAAAAATTTAAGGGATAGATTAAAAAGTGGAGTAGATAAAATGCTGGATGGTGAGCTTTCTGCAATAAAGGAAATCAGAGGATTAGGTTTTGGATTTACCCCTCAAGGTGATGATATTATCAATGGGATGCTTTCTGCTTTATATGTGTATCAACTTCTTACAGGTCGCTCAACTACTGAAAGAAGAGAAAAAATATACAGTCTTGCAAAAGGGAAAAATATTATTACTAACACATTTTTGTATTTTGCATCAAAAGGGAAGTTTTTTGAAAGATTTAAACTCCTCATTTATTCATTATTTAAGGATGAAAATTCAATTATTTCTGCTACAAGACGATTACTTGCCATTGGAGCAACGTCTGGTGCAGATATAGGAACAGGTTTCATTTTAACAAGTAAAAAATATTTAGGACTGGAGGAATAAATGGTAATAAAAGGAATTATTAAAAAAGGCGAGTATTATGACTCTGTTACATTAATGCTCGTTGCAAGAGACGTGACAAAGCTCGAAGGCGTTGAGGATGCAGCAGTTGTTATGGGCACAGAACAGAATAAATCAATTTTGGAAACTTCAGGCATTCTTCTTGATATGTTTAAAGATGCAAAGGATTCCGATTTACTTATCGCTGTAAAGGCAAAAGATGAATCAACGGCTAATCAAGCTATACAAAAAGTGGATGAACTTCTTAAGGCAAAACGTTCTAAATCGCAGGAAGCTGGGGAATATATGCCAAAAAGCCTTGAGGGTGCGTTGGATTTTATGCCTGATGCAAATATGGTCATTATATCAGTTGCAGGAAAGTATGCAGGTGACGAAGCAATGAAAGCTCTTGAAAAAGGTCTTCATGTAATGCTCTTTTCTGATAATGTACCAATTGAAAAAGAGATAGAATTAAAGAAATATGGCAGAGACCAGGGACTTTTAGTAATGGGGCCTGATTGTGGCACTGCTATTATAAACGGGGTACCACTCTGTTTTGCGAATGTTGTTAATAGGGGAGATATTGGAATTGTTGCTGCCTCGGGTACTGGACTTCAGGAAGTAAGTTCAGTTATTACAAATGAAGGAAGTGGTATATCTCAGGCTATTGGGACAGGTGGAAGAGATGTAAAGAAAGATGTAGGTGGAATTATGTTTATGGAAGGGATTAAGGCGCTGGAAGAAGACCCTGAAACAAAATACATAGTACTTGTTTCTAAGCCACCCCATCCTGAAGTGTTGAAAAAAGTGGCAAATCTTATCAAATCAGAAATTAAAAAACCTGTTGTTGGAATTTTCCTTGGGGGGGACCCAAAAGTTGTGGAAGGAGCAGGTGCAATACCTTCGAATACGCTTGAGGAAGCAGGTTTAATAGCCGCATCTCTTTCCAAGGGAAAATCTATGGATGAATTTAAAAAGTTGTTGGAGGATAGAGAAAAAGAAATCCTGCAAATTGCAGAGAAAGAATCGAAAAATAAAACAGCAACACAAAAATATGTAAGAGGACTTTATACGGGAGGAACTCTCTGTGACGAAGCAATGCTTATTTCTCGTACAATAATAGGCGAGGTCTATGGCAATGCGCCGATAAATCCTGATTTTAAACTTGAAAATTCCTGGATAAGTAAAGAAAATTCATTTGTAGATTTAGGAGAAGATGAATTTACAGTTGGTAGGCCTCATCCTATGATTGATTTTACCCTGCGTAATAAAAAGATTCTTGACGAAGTAAAAGATCCTGAAGTTGCGGTGATACTTCTGGATGTTGTACTGGGATATGGTTCAAATATGCAACCGGGTGACGAACTGAGCCCTGCTATTAAACAGGCTAGGGAATTTGCTGAGAAAGAAGGTAGGAATGTTACTTTTATATGCTCAATTACAGGAACAAACAAAGATCCACAGGATAGAAAGAAAGTAAAGGAACAGCTTGAGGATGCAGGTGCAATTGTGATGCCTTCAAATGCAGCAGCAGCTAAGCTTGCATCATACATTGTGAAAAATATTGGAGGTGTAAGATGAGAAAAATTTCAGACCTCTTTAAAAAGGAATTAAAGGTAATAAATATTGGCCTTAGTTCATTTCGTGAGGGCCCTGAAGAAGTAGGCGTAAAAGTTGTACAGGTAGATTGGAGACCTCCTGCAGCTTCAGATGAGGAGACAATGGATGCACTTAAAAAGCTATTAGGTAGTAAAAAATAAATTATATAAAGGAGGTATAAGTATGATAGATATTGAAAAAGCCAACAAGGAAGCGCTTAATAAGTTGTTATCTGCGCGACCAATGTTAGTAGGAATGGGAAAGGCAATTGATGTAGTGCCCGGGATGAAAGAAAATTTGATTCTTCATGCAGGGCCACCTATTACCTGGGAGAGAATGTGTGGACCACAGAGAGGCGCCGTTATTGGTGCACTAATTTATGAGGGAAAGGCAAAGGATAGGGAAGAAGCTGAAAAGATTGCGGCATCAGGTGAGATTGAATTTTCGCCTTGCCACCATCACCAGATGGTAGGGCCAATGGCAGGAATTGTTTCTCCCTCTATGCCTGTGTACATTTTAGAGAATGAAGCATTTGGCAACAAAGCCTATGCAACAATGAATGAAGGCCTTGGAAAAGTTCTAAGAATGGGGGCATACTCCCCTGATGTTATTGAGCGATTAAAATGGATGGAAAATGTAATGTATCCTGTTATGGATAGAGCAATAAGGACACTGGGTAAGATTGATCTAAAAAATATCATTGCCCAGGCCTTGCATATGGGTGATGAACTTCATAACAGAAATAAAGGTGCAACCTCTTTATTATTCAGGCAAATTGCTCCTGCAATGGTAAAAAGTACGAAAGATGCCTCTCAGGTTGAGAAAGTATTAAAATTTATTGATGGGAATGATCACACATTCCTTAACCTTTCTATGCCTGCTGCAAAAGTAAGTTTGGATCCTGCAAGAAATGTTGAAGGAAGCACAATGGTAGTTGTAATGGCAAGAAATGGAACTGATTTTGGTATTCAGGTATCTGGTTTGGGTGACCAGTGGTTTACGGCACCTGCTCCTGTTCCACCTAATGCTTTATATTTCCCTGGTTTTACGAAGGAAGATGCTAACCCCGATATTGGTGACAGCTCAATAATGGAGACATCAGGACTTGGTGGATTTGCTATTGGTGCTGCTCCTGCAATTGTACAGTTTGTTGGAGGTACACCTCAGGATGGTTTAAACAAAACATTATCAATGTATGAGATAACAATAGGTGAGAACAACGTATATCAGGTTCCTTACCTTAATTTCAGAGGTACTCCAACTGGTATCGATATAAGAAAAGTGGTAGAAAAGAACATCCCGCCATTTATTGATACTGGTATTGCGCATAAGGAACCAGGTATTGGTCAGGTAGGTGCAGGACTTGTTGATGCACCAATGGAAGTATTTAAGAAGGCTGTAGTTGCCTTTGCAAAAAAATATTCATAAAGGAGGATTTTATTATGACAAATGAGGAATTCATTAAACTTTTAACTGAATCAAAAATGTACGATTTAACTCAACCCCTTAGTATTCATACACCACCATGGCCAAGTTATATGCCTCTTGGAATTCAGTATTTTAAAAGAATTGCTGGTGCACATATGGGGCAGGGTGCAAATGGACAGATTATTACATCAAGTAACCATGTAGGGACGCATATGGATGGTGAAATCCATTTCTTTAGTTCGGGTAGACCAATTGGTAAAGTTCCTCTTAACGAATGGGTAGGTCCGGGTGTTGTAGTGGATATCTCGGACGAGGTTGAAGATTATAGTCTTTATACGCCTGAAATGCTGATGAAAAAAGCTGACATTAGAAAAGGTGATATCCTTATTATTAATACTGGATATCATAGGTATGCATGGGACCAGCCAGAATCTGATGAATTGCGTTATATGGTAAAACATCCAGGACCAAGTCCGGAATTTGCCGATTGGGCACTGGATATGAAACTTAAGTGGATTGGTGTTGATTGCGGTAGTGCAGATCATCCTATGAATACGATTTTGAGAGATTGGCATCCTGGATTATTCAAGGAAGCAAATAAGAAACTGAAAGAAAAATATGGTAAAGATTGGGACGAGATGTTCCCCAAGGAAAAATTCTATCAGATTATGCACTTAAAACTCTTCCCAAAGGGACTTGTCCATGCAGAGAATATTGGTGGAGATATTGACAAATTAAACAATAAGAGGGCCTATATTGGTGCATTTGTTGTTAAAGGAATAGAAATGTCATCTGCCTGGTGTAGAGTTGTAGCCTGGGAATCACCTGAGGGAAAATAGCAGGAGATGCTGTATGAAGGAATTTGACTACTATAAGCCATTAACTCTAAAAGAGGCAACAGCACTTTATGATAGGTATGGAGCATCTTCTAAGCTTCTTCTTGGAGGGACTGACCTTGTTGTTTTAATGAGCGATGGCGTTGTTAATCCTGATGTTGTGATAGATCTCAAAGGTATAGAAGAGCTGAAGAGACTTGAATTAAAAGATGGCTTCCTGCATATTGGTGCAAGGACGACATTTTCTGAACTTATAGAATCAAGCGTAGTGAAAGAGAAATTTCCTATTATTTGGGAAGCATCAAGATTTATTGCATCAGTAGGAATTAGAAACAAAGCAACTCTTGTAGGAAACATCTGCAGTGCTGTTCCCTCTGCAGATTCTGCCCCTGCTCTTTTAGTAAGAGATGCTGTTGTGGTAGCGGCAAGCGAGGAAGGTAATAGAGAGATTCCAATTTCAGAGTTCTTTGTTGGACCAAGAAAAACTGTGCTTAAAAAAGGGGAAATTGTAACTGAAATTAAAGTTCCTGAAATTAAAAACAAATTTGGCGGTTCGTATATAAAGCTTGGAAGATACAGTGGAGAAGACCTTGCTCAGGTGGGAGTTGCTACATTAGCAGTTGAGGGTAACAAGTACTCAGTGGCATTCTGTGCGGTTGCACCTGTACCTGTCCGAGCTACTGAAGTGGAGGAATTTCTTAAAGGAAAAGAGATTACAGACGAACTTCTTAACGAAGCAAAACCAATTGCACTAAAGGCGATTTCTCCCATTAGTGATGTCCGAGCAAGTAAGGAATACAGAATGCGTATGAGCGGTGTAGTATTTGCAAGGTCAATGAAGACCTCGGTCTTAAGACTCGAAGGTAATGGTCCTGAGTACGGCGATAGGCTTGTGTGAGGAGGAGATTATGAAAAGAGAAATTAATTTTACATTAAACGGAGACCCTGTATCAATAGAAGTACGTCCGAATGAAAAACTTCTGGATGTATTGAGAGACCATTTGGGTGTTAAAAGCCCAAAACATGGGTGTGGAAGAGGCGAATGTGGCGCTTGTTCCGTTCTCTTAAATGGTAAAAGCATACGAAGCTGTATTACACTCGCAGTTGAGGTAGATGGCCAGGAAATTGTGACTCTTGAAGGTTTAGAAAAGAATGGTTTGACAGACTTGCAAAAATCTTTTCTCAAACATAATGCATTTCAATGTGGATTCTGTGCCCCGGGTTTTACAATTTCTGCTACAGAGCTTTTAAACAATAATCCTCATCCTGATGAGAACGAAATTAGAGAGGCCATTTCTGGAAACCTCTGCCGATGCACTGGATACAAAAACATTGTTGGTGCAATATTGGATGTTGCAAAGAAGAAGTAGGAGGGAACTATGAAAAAATTAAAATATGTCGGGAAAAATGCTGTAAGGATAGATGGATTAGCAAAAATTACAGGGGCAGCAGAGTATACTGATGACATAGAATTTGGCCCAAAACTTCTTTTTGTAGGAGTGCTTGAGAGTCCGTATGCACATGCATTAATTAAAAATATTGATACAAGTGAAGCAGAAAAGGTTCCAGGAGTAAGAGCTGTAATCTCTGGAAAGGATTTCCCTGAGAAATTTGGCCTGTACCTTAAAGATAATTCCATTTTCCCTATTGACAGGGTGCGTTATGTAGGTGAGCAGGTTGCCGCTGTTATCGCAACAACACAGGAAATAGCTGATAATGCCGTAAAACTCATTAAAGTAGATTATGAGCCTCTGCCAGTACTTCAAAGCCCCCTTGATGCAATTAAGCCTGATGCAGTACTCATTCATCCTGATCTGGGTAGTTACGAAGTAGTTCCATGGTTGTATCCGCAACCGGGGACTAATATTGCACATGTCCGCAAAATTAGAAAAGGCAATGTTGATAAGGCATTTAAAGAAGCAGATTTTGTTCTTGAGGATTGGTACCATGTACCACATGTAGTGCATGCACCACTTGAGACGCATATTTCAGTCTCTCTGTTTACGCTTGATGGTCGGCTTACAATGTGGAATTCTACACAGTCACCGCATACACAGAGAAATATTATTGCACATTCCTTGAAGATACCTCATAAAGATGTGAGAGTAATTGCATCTTTTGTTGGAGGTGGATTTGGAGGGAAAGCAGGTATCAATATGGAAGTCATAGGAGCTGTTGCAGCTATGAAGGTGCCAGGACATCCTGTTAAAGTAAGATGGACACGTAAACAAGAATTTGAGAATACATCGCAAAGGCAGGAGCTTTACGCACATATAAAAATGGGCGTTAAAAAAGATGGCACGATTACAGCTCTGGAGCATAAACTGTACTGGGATGTTGGTGCATCTGCAGAATATGGTTCAAATGTTGTTAATGCAACAGGCTTCTCTGCTACAGGTCCATATAGAATACCAAATGTAAGTATTGACTCTTATGCAATTTATACGAATAGACCCCCTTGTGGTGCTTATAGAGGTTTTGGTTATTCAGAATTTCATTTTGGTCTGGAAAGTCATATTGATAGAATGGCAAAGATGTTGAAAATGGACCCTGTAGAATTTAGAAAGAAAAATGCAATAAGTAGAAAGGATAAAGTTGCCTATGGAGTAGAAATGAATCCAACGGGAATTCAAGAATGTATAGATAAGGTTGCCGAGGCAATTGAATGGGGAAAAGAGGATAAATCTCCTGACCCAAATAAAATAAGAGCTAAAGGGTTTGCTTCTGCCTGGAAGGCGCCAGCAATGCCACCTAATGAATCATCGGCAGCATTTATCAAATTCAGTGAAGACGGTAGTATAAACATTCTTGTTTCAGGGATGGAACTTGGGCAAGGATTTATGACAGCAATGGCAAAAATTGCTGCAGAAGAGCTTTCACTGCCTCTGGAAAAAATTAGAGTGGAACTTCCAGATACAGATAGAAATCCATATGAATGGCAAACAGTGGCAAGTCATGTTACCTGGAGCTGCGGTAATGCGGTAAGACGTGCAGCAATTGATGCAAGAAACCAGATTTTGGAAACTGTATCCAGAGCATACCATATAGATAAATCTAATCTTTACCTTGAGGATGGACAGGTGAAATCTTATACAGACTCTGAATTTAAACTCCCGTTTGAGAATTTTGTAATCAATGGAATAGAGATGCCTGATGGTACATATAGAGGCGGACCAATTATGGGAAAAGGTATGTTTATGCCAGAGTTTTCCTCTGCGAAAGTAAATCCTGAAACAGGTCAGGGAGGACATCCAAATGTTCATTATACTACAGGTGCTGGTGCGGTGGAGATTGAAATTGACAAGGAAACAGGTAGAATAAAAGTTTTAAAAGCGGCAGAAGCATTTGATGCAGGTAAAGCAATTAATCCAGACCTTGTGAAAGACCAAATTGTTGGTGGATTTGTTCAGGGATTAGGTACCGCTCTCTGGGAAGAAGTAAAATTCGATAAAAATGGAAGGATTCTCAATCCTAATTTTACTGATTATAAAATTCCAACTGCATTGGACGTGCCACCTGTAATGATACCGATAATCGTTGAGGTTCCTCAACCAGATGGGCCATTTGGTGCAAGAGGTATTGCAGAGCACACAATGATTCCTGTGATGCCAGCTGTTGCAAATGCTGTTGAAAACGCATTAGGAGTGAGAATTAAGAGCGTACCTTTGACACCTGAGAAAATCCTTAACGCTTTAAAGGAGAAAGAAGAAAAATAGTTTACCTGGAATAAATAAATCAAAAGGGGGAAACACTTCCCCCTTTTGTGACCAATCTGTGAAAGGAGGTGATAAAAGGAAAATAATTTCTGAAAAGATTTTTTAAACAAATTTTTAAACAAATCTAAAAGGAGGTTAAATTATGTCGGACGAAGAGTACGGTGAAGTTAAACAGAGAATTGTGCCATGGCCAATTGATAGCTACCCACCATGGGGATTTGCCACTTTGGCAGGTGCGCAACATGTATTTACGCTTTTTGGTGCAACAACCCTTGTTCCTATTCTTTTTGGTCACGCAATGGGAATGAGTACAACAGAATTAGGCCTATTTATAGCAACGGTGTATATGGTTATGGGCATTGCAACTCTCATTCATGTTGATGAGAGAATTGGTAGTGGACTTCCTATTGTTCAGGGTTCATCATTCTCATTCATTCCACCATTGCTTGCAGTTTTTTCAAGTATTAAAAAGAACGGTGGCGGAGTGCCGCAAATGATGCAGGCTATGGGTGGTGCGTTGATCTATGGTGGTATTTACGAACTTGTAGTAGGATATTCAGGGTTGATTGGTTTGTTGAAGAGATATCTTACACCGGTAGCAATTGGACCAACGATTATGTTGATTGGTTTTAGTCTTGCAGGTGTTGCAGTAAGTGATGCAGGAACAAACTGGGCTTTATCTCTTCTTGTTGTTGCACTCATCTTTACATTCTCTCTTATTTTAAAGAGTAAAAAACTCAATCAATTCGCGGTGCTTTCCTCAGTTGTAATTGTCTATCTTGTTGCCTTGTTTGGAACTTTAGTTGGTTGGTTCCCTGCAGGAAGTGCATCACATGTTGATATTGCAGCAATTGCAAAGGCGAGGTGGATTGTATGGCCTACACTATTCCGTTATGGAGCAGCAGAAACCCTGAAGTTTAATACGATGGCATTTACAGGGATTCTTGCAGCTTATACTGCATCAATGATTGAATCAGTTGGTGACTACTATAGTGTATGTTATGCTTCCGGTGCGCCAGAACCATCTGAGCACGTTATCAACTGGGGTATTGGTTCAGAAGGTTTAGGCTGCATTATTTCTGGTATGATGGGTGGCGTCGGTAGCACGAGTTACACGGAGAATATTGGCGTTATTGCCATCACAGGTATTGCATCAAAAAGAGTCATTAGGATGGGCTCTATAATTCTTCTTATTATTGGCTTTATTTGGAAGTTTGGTACTGTCGTTGCAACGATTCCAACACCTGTAATTGGCGGTGCTTACATTGCCTTATTTGGTATCATTGGCGGTTTAGGAATTCAGGTACTTGCCCGTGCAGATCTCTCCTCTATGAGGAACATTATGATTGTTGCATTTGCATTTCTCATAGGTTTGGGGCTGCCAAACTGGATACAATCAAACCCACTTGTAATAAATCATGCAGCTTGGCTTGCTGACATTTTGAATGGTATTCTTGGAACAGGAATGGCAGTAGGCGGTTTATCAGCCGCTATACTGGATAATATCATCCCTGGAACAGATAGAGAGAGAGGGATTAATGCAAAAGCGCCACGTCGGGTTAAAACTTCTTAACCTGTTATAATCTGAAACAGTTAGACAGGAGCCTTGTTCTGCTCCTGTCTTTTTATTATACAGCGATTCTTCCATTAAAAAATAGAACTATTTTATGCTCCAATCCCTTATTAATGTTTAGACGGTAAAACTCTTATTGAATTTGTGGGAGGTTTTGATATAATATAGTTAAGTATATTAACTATCCTAATAATTGCAGGCAGGGCAAAAAATAATTTTATAAATGGAGGTTTAATGGGCGTGCCAGAAAAAATTTGTAGTTTATTCCTGTCTAAAGTCCGATATAGGCAGAGCATAGCAAGCAGCTTATCACTAAAGTCATTTATGGGAATAATGAAATAAATGAAGATGGGAGACAGTTCTATAGGGAACGTTATCCTCACTATTACAATAAAATAAAGACGAGGAGGTTAAAATGTCTAATAGGCTAAATAAGGTTAGTTTGCCAATTTCTCCTTCTACATTGCTTGTAATTGGATATATATTTGCATTTTTTGCGACTATCTTTCCTAGCAAAAGAACATTTGGCATAGTTTTATTTGTTGTTACTGCAGTAGGACATATTTTTTACTTATCTGGGCCTGAGCAGAAAGCTATAAGAGCTCTTACTTCTGCGAAAAAGTACCTGGATAAAGGAAACAGTGAAAAAGGAGTGAAACTGTTATTAAATACTGTAAAGTTAACGGACAAATTTGATGATATACGTTATTTACTTAAGGGCAGATGCAAGAATCCAAAGAGTTATAGAAATGCCGCTAATATTTTAGCGAAAGAAAATGCTAATAATATTAATAGCAGTTTTTTTAAGTATCTTGTTGCCAGTATGTTTTACTATGCAGGAAACGTCAAAAAAACAGTAGAGTTATTAAATCCTATTCCTGTAGAGGAGAGTAATATTAAGATTGCACGTCTTCTTGGTGCTTCTTTGATGGATCTAAGGAGATTTGAAGATGCAATTAAGGCATTTAAAGAGTTTGAGCCTCCATTGCTTCCTATGCGTGAAGACGATCTTGCGGTGCTGTTTGGTATTGGTATATCGTACATAAAAATGGGGAATAAAGAAGATGGTAAAAAATATTTAGAGAGAGTAGCAATGAGAAACCCACGCTTTGGAGGAGTTACTAAAATTTTAGGACAGCTTGAAAAGGAAACCAATGAGTAGCTAATATTTGTTATGAATCTTTCCTACTATAAAGTAGTATATCTATGCTGTAATGTTACAAAGGATATGGGAATAAATGGTATGTCTTTCAATATTAAGGGTTTGTTAGACTTTTTTGCTCAGAAAATAGGTAAGATTTGCTAAATGGTGAAATATCACAATCAAGAAAATCAACCCTCGATTCCGTACAATGTAAATGTAAAGGGACTGGCAGATTAACCTCTTCCTTAAGCTTTGTAATCATTTCGTACATTACTTTTGGGGTGATTAAACCTGCCATATCTCTAATGATAATTGTATGTTTGTCCGTATTAGTCTCCTAAAAATTTTGAAGTTAATAATTTTCGTATCATTTTGCAAGTAATGTAATCATAATTCCAGCCACAACAGCAGTGCCTATGACCCCTGCTACGTTAGGGCCCATTGCATGCATAAGTAGAAAGTTTCCTGGGTTTTCTTCCTGTCCTACACGCTGTGAAACCCTTGCTGCCATTGGGACTGCTGATACTCCTGCGGAGCCTATCAATGGATTTACCTTGCCTCCACTTAAAACATAGTAAAGCTTTCCTAATAGTATGCCACCTGCTGTGCTTCCTGCAAATGCAACGATACCCAATCCTATAATCTCTAATGTTCTTGCTGTAAGAAAAGTATCCGCATGCATTGTTGCACCAACAGTTACACCTAAAAATATCGTAACAATATTAATTAATTCATTTGATGCGGTATGCGAAAGCCTGTCTACTACTCCTGATTCTTTAAAGAGATTGCCTAACATAAGCATCCCGATGAGAGGTGCTGCAGCAGGAATAAGCAAACTCACCAGAATAGCCACAACAATGGGGAAGAGAATTTTTTCTATTTTAGAAACAGGTCTTAACTGTTCCATAACAACGCTTCTTTCTTTTTTTGTAGTAAGAAACCTCATTACAGGGGGCTGTATGATTGGGACAAGGGACATATATGTATATGCAGCAACTGCAATAGGGCCCAGTATCTGAGGAGCAAGTTTAACGGATGTGTATATGGAAGTGGGGCCGTCAGCCCCTCCAATAATTGCAATGGACGCTGCTTCTTTTAAAGTAAACCCAAGTAATTGTGCTGAGATAAGGGCAATAAATACGCCAAATTGTGCGGCAGCTCCCAAAAGAAGCGTCCAGGGGTTTGCAATGAGTGGGCCAAAGTCTGTCATTGCACCTATTCCCATAAATATGATGAGAGGAAAAACTTCATTTGAGACCCCGTATTTGTAGAGGAAGTATAGAAGACCTGCTGGATTCAGAGGTCCATTTGGCGGATTTGTTAAGCCAGCAAGTGGAAGATTTGCTACTATGCAACCAAATCCAATTGGTAGAAGAAGGAGTGGCTCTGCTTTTTTGAATATAGCTAAATAGATGAGTATTAAACCAATGCAAATCATTATAATCTCTCCAAAGGTAAAATTATAGAATCCGCTTTGTTTAAACAGAGTTATAAGTACGTTTCCCATAGAATTTACCTACTCCCCAATCTCTATCAATTTTTGTCCTGTTTCTACATAGTCGCCAGGTTTGACAAATATTTCTTTGATTGTCCCCCCTGTTGACGCAAAGACTTCGTTTTCCATTTTCATAGCTTCTATAACAAGTAGTTGGTCTCCTTTTTTAACTGAGTTGCCTTTTTTGACATTTATTGATAAGATTTCTCCTGGAAGAGGTGCTGTAACCACTCCTTTACTGGTTTTCGTTTGGTTAGCTACTGTGCTTGATGTTGGCTTGCTCATAACGTTTTTAGTAGAAGCAGTTTCTTTTTTAGTTTCTTTTACTTCAGGCTCTCTCTCTACTGAGCTAACCAATTCTTCACTTACTTTATTTATTTTTGTAATGGTTTGCTTTGATTTGATTTCTTCTACCTCTACCTCAAAAGTTTCTCCGTCTACTGTAATTTTAAATTTTTTACCCATTTTTCCACCTCTTTATTCTGAGTTTTTTATACGTTTCATTTCTATAAATTTTTCTTCTATTTATTACTTTCTTTTTACTGGGGCTTAAGTTTAAATAGTAATACAGAGCTGCGCTTATTATAGCAATTTTTTTCTTGCTTATACCAGTTTCTATTACTTCTTTTTTTACAGCTATTGCCTGTGGTTGCTTTTTTTCTCGATAAAATATAGCTTTAAACAAAAAGAGTACAGCACTAAGCATTGCAAGGACAAGGAACACACCTGTCATCGCAATAAGTCCAACTAAAACCCCATCGCCAACTGTATTAAACTGCATTTAATGATTCCCTTTTATAATGGAATATTGCCATGCTTTTTCTGAATAGGTTCTTCACTTTTTGTACGAAGAAATTCAAGTGCTTTGGCAATAACTACTCTTGTATCCTTTGGATCAATTATATCATCTACATATCCTCTTTCAGCGGCTTTATATGGATTTGCAAATTGTTCTCTGTATTCTTTTATTTTTTCTTGTCTTAAAGCTTCTGGATTATCAGCATTTTTAATCTCTTTTCTAAATATAATATTTGCAGCCCCTGCGGCTCCCATAACTGCGATTTCTGCTTGTGGATAGGCAAAAACTACGTCTGCTCCAAGATGTTGCGAACACATCGCTATGTATGCTCCCCCATATGCTTTACGAAGTATAACTGTAATTTTGGGAACTGTTGCCTCTGAATATGCATATAGAACTTTTGCCCCATGCCGTATTACGCCTCTATGTTCCTGGTCAGTGCCAGGTAAATAGCCCGGAGTATCGACAAATGTTACAAGGGGAATATTAAAAGCATCGCAGAATCGTACAAACCGTGCAATTTTGTCTGAAGCATCAATATCAAGTACACCTGCAAGATATTTAGCCTGATTAGCAACTATTCCTACTACTCTTCCACTGATACGAGCAAATCCAACTACTGCATTTTTTGCAAATAAAGATTGAACTTCTAAAAAATCTCCATTGTCTATAACTTTTTTGATTACTTCTCTAACGTCGTAGCTTTTTGACGGGTCTAATGGAACTATATTTCTGAGACTTATTTCTTCCCTGTCTATGGGGTCATCGCTATCTAACACTTCAGGTTCTTGAAGATAATTATCAGGAAGAAAGGTCAAAAGCTTTTTAAGTACTTCAATTGCTTCTTTGTCATCTTTAGCAAGAAAATGGGCAACTCCGCTTTTTTCATTGTGCACAAGCCCTCCTCCAAGCTGCTGATGAGTTACTTGTTCGCCCGTAACAGCCTTTACAACGTCAGGGCCTGTAATATACATAGTGGATTTTTCAGTCATTATGATAAAGTCCATAATAGAGGGTGAGTATACAGCTCCCCCAGCTGTAGGTCCCATTATGATGGTGATTTGAGGGATTACACCCGATGCTTTAGTATTTCTTATGAATACTTCACCATATCCACGTAGCGAATCAATGCCTTCCTGTATTCTTGCCCCACCAGAATCATTCATTCCTATAATTGGTATACCTAACTTCATAGCAAGGTCCTGCATTTTTGCAATTTTCAGAGCGTGCATTTCTCCTAAGGAGCCACCTATCACAGTGAAATCTTGAGCATAGAGTGCAACCCTCCTCCCATTTATGTATCCTACGCCAGTAACCACGCCGTCTGCAGGTATATTTTTTTTATCCAATCCGAAATATGTAGAACGTGTTCTAACGAATAAATCATATTCCTGGAAACTACCTGGATCAACCAGCAGATTTATCCTTTCTCTGGCGGTAAGCTTACCTTTAGAATGTTGTTTCTCTATTGCCTTTTCTCCGCCGCTTTTTTTTAAGAGTTCTTTTTTTTCTTCCAAATCAACCATAAAGTTCTTTTTCTCCATTTTTTCTCCTTTCTTTAAAATAAAAAAATGTAATACTACATTGCATTCTCTATAAAACTCTATCTGTAATACATAAACATACAATTGCAATATAATTTAAGGTTTCAATTCACTTTTCGCTCCTTATCTTCTAAAAGTATATAACAATAAATTTTTTATATATCCTCCTTACATTTCGCTACGTTCCAAATAGTTTTTTGACTAAAGGTTATTCGATATGTTTTTCATTATATTCTCATCTTCATTTCTGTCAAGAGCAAATGTGAGTAGAAGGGGGTAAGATTCATAAGTTATAAGAATAAAAACCTCGTAGTAAAAATAGATATCTATATAACTTAATCATCCTCGTAAAGAAATCAATAAAAATTAAACATTAAAATTTGCAATTTCTAAAAATTGACTATAATTTGAGAGAGTGGCAAAGAATCACTCAATTTAGGAAAAAATTAATTACAGGAGGAAATATGATTAAAGTTGGAATTTTTATGCCACACGTAAAAGGTATTAAAGCACTTTTTGATAAAGCTAAAAAAGAAATAGGGTGTAAGGAAGAAATCGTTTTGATAGAGCCTAAAAATGATTTAGAAAAACAGGAAGCACTAAAAGAGGTGAATGTAGTTATTTCCCCACCTCTCACTATTAAAGAAATAGAGAAAGCAGAAAAACTTAAATTTATACAGGTACCGTATGCAGGAGTAGAAGATTTTGACTTAAGTTTATTGGGAGACAGGGGCATCATACTTGCCAATGTTCATGGTAATGCAACATCCGTTGCAGAGCATGCATTTGGTTTGCTTCTTGCACTTGCAAAAGGTATCGTGAAGGGTGACAGAGACCTGAGGCAAGGGTTCTGGCACGGCTGGATGAGTAGAGAGCCAAACATAGAGGTAGAGGGGAAAACGCTCTGTATTATAGGATTGGGAAGTATTGGCAAGAAGCTATCGCAATTGGCAAAAGCTTTTGGTATGTATGTCATTGGAGTGAAGAAAAATGTAACAGAATTGGAAAATGTAGATAAAGTATACGGGATAGCACACACAAAAGATGCAATTGCACAGGCAGAATTTATCGTTATTGCAGTTCCCGTTACAGAAGAAACAAAAGGGTTCATTAATATGGATATGCTGAATCTTATGAAAGGGAAGTATCTGATCAATGTTTCAAGAGGTTCCGTAATAAATGAAAAAGATCTATTCATTGCACTGAAAAATCACATACTAAAGGGTGCAGCGATTGATACATGGTGGATATATCCCAGAAGCCCATATGAATTTCAATATCCTTCACATTATCCATTCTGGCTGTTGGACAATATCATTCTTTCCCCTCATACGGCAGGTTATTCCGATGACAGTATCAAAAAGAATTGGGATGATGCTGTGAAAAATGTGGTAAACTTCATTGCAGGTAAAGAAGTTAAGAATATTATAACTATTGAAAAGGGTTATTAAATTCCATAGGTGCGTATATGAATATTTTTAAGAGGAAAAAGAAAATAATTAAAGTCCCTATCGTAACAGAGGAAGAAAGAGCAAAACCAGTAAGGTGTAAATCCTGTGGCAGGCTAATTAGCTATGCTGAACTAAAGAAAAATCTTAAGGTATGTCCATACTGTGGTTATCACTTCAGGATGACTGCAGGGGAAAGGATAAATCTCATTGCAGATGAAGATACGTTCTCAGAAATTGATACGGAAGTAAAGGCTGTTGATATGCTGAATTTCAAGGATGTAGTTACGTATAAGAATCGTATAAAACAAGCAAAAGAAAGAACAGGACTTGATAGTGCAGCAGTCACTGGAAAAGCTAAAATAGGGGGATTTGATGCGGCTATTGGAACTTTTGCTTTTGAGTTCATTGGTGGGAGCTTGGGCTCGGCAACGGGCGAGAAAATCACAAGACTCATTGAGTATGCAAAAAAAAGAGAGTTGCCTCTGGTTATTGTTTTCTCTTCTGGCGGAGAGAGAATACAGGAAGGTATTTATTCATTAATGCAGGTTGCAAAAATAATTTATGCAATAGATTCATTTAAAGAGAGCGGGGGATTGTTTATATCAATTTTGACTAATCCCACCTACTGCGGTACAGCTACCATCGCTATGGCAGGCAATGTTGTAATAGCCGAGAAGGGTGCTTCTATTAGTATTTCTGGCCCACGTCTTGCAAAGCAAGTTGCAAAGAAAAATATCCTGCCTAAATTAGAACAGGCAGAGTCTCTGATAGAAAACGGACTTCTGGATATTGTTGTTGATAGGCATCTACTCAAATCAACCATTGTTCGTCTTCTTAAATACTATAATAGGAGAAGGATATGAAATACTTACTTCAGTTTGAAAGATCTCTAGAGCCTTTATATAAGGAGTTAGAAGAAAGAAAAAAAGAAGAAAAACCAACAATTTATACAGAGAAAAAAATTCAGCAAGAACTACAAAAAATCTACAGCAACCTTACGCCTTATCAAGTCTCGCAGATTGCACGTCATCCTGATAGGCCGCATACAACGGATTATATCAATGCACTCTTTACCGATTTTCTTGAGCTGCACGGTGACAGAAAATTTGGAGATGACCCTGCAATTATTGCAGGAATAGGAAATTTGAGAGACATAACGATTACCGTTATAGGGAGTAGAAGAGGATATACATTAAAAGATATGCTTTCCTGCCATTATGGTATGATACAACCAGAGGGATTCAGGAAAATGGCAAGGATTATTAATCTTGCTTCCCATACGTTTAAGAGTCCTATTGTTACATTTATTGATACACCCGGTGCACTTGTGTCCACAAATGCGGAGAGAAAAGGACAGATAGAAGCAATTTCCGAGCCCATACTTGCATTGTTTAAAGCAGAAGTCCCTGTTATTGCTGTCGTTATTGGCGAAGGGATTGGTTTAGGAGCTCTTAGTATGAGTATTGCAAATAAAATACTTATGCTGAAATACTCATTTTTTTCAGTAATCTCAGCGGAAGGAGGTGCATCAATCCTGTACAACGACAAAAGGAAAAGTGAAGAACTGTCATCTAACCTGAAATTCACAGCAGAAAATCTATTAAATAATGGTATTATTGATAGAGTAATTGATGAACCAATCGGCGGCGCTCAGAGGAACAGAGAAACTGTTATAAAAGCAACCGGAGATGCAATTTATAGTGAGCTTGAAATGCTGCTCAAGGAAAATGGAAATAAGCTAAAGGAAAACCGTATAGAAAGATACAGGAAAATTGGAATCTATGCTGATTAGTAATAAAATATTGTCTTTATTTAGAAGATGAAGTATAATGAGATGAATGATGAGCTTATTTAGAAAAAGAAAAAAGATTGTTGTTCCGGTAATTACAAAAGAATACGGAGAGAATAAATGGATTCGCTGTAAATCCTGCGGCAATCTCATTTACTATAAGGAGCTTAAGGAGAATCTGAAAGTGTGCCCGAAGTGTGGCTATCACTTCAGGCTCACAGCGCAGGAGCGACTGGAACAAATCATAGATAAAGATACATTTGAGGAATGGGATGCAGCACTTTCCTCGGATGACCCATTGAAATTTAAGGCACTGGAATCATACAAAGAGAGATTAGAGCGTGCTGAAAAAAATAGTAAAATAAAAAGTGCAATTATCACAGGCAAAGGAAAGCTCAACGGTTATGATACTGCTATAGGAATACTGGATTTTGGATTCATTGGGGGAAGTCTTGGCTCTGTAATGGGTGAAAAGATAAGAAGACTTGCTGAAAGAGCATCTAAAGAGAAGTTACCTCTTATTATTGTATCTGCTTCCGGTGGTGCACGAATGCAGGAAGGTATTATCTCTCTTATGCAAATGGCAAAAACGGCTGCAGCAATTAACAGTTATAAAAAGGGTGGTGGTTTGTATATATCTGTTCTTGTCAATCCTACCTATGGAGGGACAACTGCGAGTTTTGCAATGCTTGGTGATATTAATATCGCTGAAAAAGGTGCAAAAATTGGATTTGCAGGTCCCAGAGTTATTGAGCAAATTATGAAAAAGAAATTACCGAAAGACTTCCAATCAGCAGAATTTCTATTAAAACATGGATTTCTGGATGCTGTTCTTGAAAGGAAATTACTGAAGCCTACACTTAGCCAGATTCTTTCATACTATCGAGGTAAAAAATGGTAAAACTTCTTTCATTTGAAAAAAGCTTAAAACCTCTCTATGAGGAATTGAAAGAGAAAAGAAAAAATGCGCAGTCAACGGATTATATAGAAGAGAAAATAGCAGAAACACTTAAAAAAATTTACAGTAACCTTACCCCCTATGACATTGTGCAGATTGCACGTCACCCTGATAGACCGCATACAACAGATTATATCAATGCACTCTTTACCGATTTTCTTGAGCTGCACGGTGATAGAAAATTTGGAGATGACCCTGCAATTATTGCAGGCATAGGATACTTTAATGGAAAGGTTACAGGTGTGATAGGACACAGAAAAGGGAGGAATTTAAAAGAAAACTTGAGATACAACTTTGGTATGGCTGAGCCAGAAGGATATAGAAAAGCTTTGCGTGTTGCACATCTCATTTCAGAAAGATTCAAAGCGCCCATTATCACGTTGCTTGATACTCCAGGAGCCTCTCCTACAATAGGAGCGGAAGAAAGGGGACAGGCAGAGGCCATTGCATATAACCTGCAAGAATTATTTAATATACCTACTCCCATTGTAGCTATTGTTATTGGTGAAGGTGGTAGTGGGGGTGCTCTGGGTATTGGCATAGCAGACAAACTTCTTATGCTTAAATATTCAATCTATTCTGTTATTTCACCAGAAGGCTGTGCATCAATCCTCTGGAGAGATGCATCCAAAGCAAAGGAAGCAGCAAATGCTTTGAAACTTACGGCAAATGACCTGTATAAGTTACATATAGTAGATAAAATTATTGAGGAGCCTGCTGGCGGAGCACATAGACATAGAGAAGAAGTCATACAAGCAGTGGGAAAGGAAGCTCAAAAAGCACTTAATACTTTATCCCGATTGAGTAAGAAAAAGCTTCTTGAAAAAAGAAAGGAAAAATTCATCAATATAGGGGTGTACAATGAGTAAAGAAAAACAAGCTGCAAAGAAATCCATCACAGAGGAAATAGAAAGAATTATTGAAATTGCAAAGAAAAACAATCTTGAAGAATTTTCATTGAAAACAGAAAGGTTAGAAATATCCTTTAAGAGCAGGGGATGTAAGGAAATAGCAGTGCAGGCATCTCAGGACCTCTCTAACAAGAAGAAGGAAGATACTACTCCTTCTACACATTTCATTGTGCGCTCACCTCTCGTTGGAGTATTCTATCGCTCTCCTTCTCCCGGTGCACCACCTTTTGTAGAGATAGGGGACATTGTTGAACCAAATCAGACACTCTGCATTGTGGAAGCAATGAAAGTGATGAATGAAGTGTCGGCAGGTAAAGGTGGGCGAATCCTGAAGATATTCCCAGAAAATGGTGAAATGGTAGAATTCGATGAGCCTCTATTTGAGCTTGAATTATTAAAAGAAGATGAAGATTAAAAAATTACTCATTGCAAATAGGGGGGAAATTGCCCTTAGGATTGTCCGAGCTTGCAAAGAAATGGGAATTCACTCAATCGTTACTTATTCTGTGGAGGACAGAAACACTCTTCCAGTGATGCTTGCAGATGAAGCTGTATGTATCGGCAAAGGGAGTCCGCAGGATAGTTATCTTAATTCTGCACAAATTATAAGTGCTGCTACGCTGCTCAATGTGGATGCTATTCACCCAGGTTATGGTTTCTTATCTGAGAATGCTGCTTTTGCACGGATATGCGAGGACTATAAGATAAAATTCATAGGGCCACGGGCTGATGTACTGGAAAAGATAAAAGACAAAGCACATGTAAGAAGCATTGCAAAAAAGTTGGGTGTACCCATTTTGCCAGGTAACGTTACTCCTCTTAAATCGGTTGCAGAGGCAAGAAAAACTGCGAAGGAGATTGGCTACCCAATAATGCTAAAGGCTGCGCAGGGCGGAGGCGGAAGAGGTATTAGAATAATAAATCAGGAAGATGAGCTAATAGAGCAATTCCCTCTCGCTCAGCAAGAGGCAAAGGTATCATTTGGTTCAGATAACCTATATATTGAAAAGTATCTCGAGAATCCTCGCCATGTTGAAGTGCAGGTATTGGCAGATGAGTATGGAAACGTTGTACATCTTGGAGTAAGGGAGTGCTCCATCCAGAGGAGACATCAGAAAATATTGGAAGAAGCACCTACTATGGCACTTTCAAAAGAGAAGATTGAAAAATTGGAAGAAGATGCAGTACGCCTTGCAAAAGGTATTAATTATACAAACGCAGGGACATTTGAATTCCTTGTAGATAAAGATAACTACTATTTTATGGAAGTAAATGCAAGGATTCAGGTAGAGCATCCTGTTACAGAACAAACAACAGGTATTGACCTAATAAAAGAGCAGATCAATGTAGCAAGTGGCAAGAAACTGAGCTATAAGCAAAAGGATATTGTACAAAAAGGATGGGCAATGGAATTCAGAATCAATGCAGAAGATCCTGAAAATAATTTTAGGCCGTCTGCAGGAAGAGCAGAGCTTGTTATATTTCCCGGCGGTAGAGGCGTAAGAGTAGATTCACACATCTATTCGGGACAGGAGATTTCACATATATACGATTCTCTATTAGGCAAGTTGATTGTCTTCGGCAAGTCGAGAGAAGAATGCATCAAAATAGGGAAGCGTGCAATGGATGAAATTTTTATAAAAGGAGTAAAAACAAATATCTCCCTGCACAAAAAAATCCTAAATGACAAAGATTTCCAGAAGGGTAATATCAGCACAAATTTTCTCAAAAGATTTACAGAGTAAAAATGTAAAATTACATTTTACCCTCTGAGTTTTTTTCGTCCTTTATTGTAATTTCTACAGTTTCAATCTTTGGCATATTTTTAAGCGTGCCAAGCAATGCAAAGATTAAAGATTTGAATACATCATATACATACTTATTCGCTACTAATCTTTTTCCATTTATCTTTATCTCAATCATTTTATCCCCTCCTAAAAAGTTTTCTTCTATAATCTTTTTCATTTTGTTCAATGCTTTACGTCTGTGGCTTATGCGATTTTTAATCTCTTCTCCGAGCGCAGAAAAGCTTTTATCAAATCCATCCGGCTTAAAAATAGGGTCATATCCAAAACCACTCCCTTCCTTTTTCTCTGGTAACCTTAAAATCTCTCCTTCTACTTTTCCCTCAGTATGAAAATATTTCTTTTCTTTTGGAAGATACATCACAAGAGCTGTTTTGAAGCGTGCCTTACGATTTGATTTATCTTTGAGCAATGCTAAAATTCTTTCAATCTTTTTGTCAAATGGTGTTTTCTCGCCAAGAAAACGTGCTGAATTTATGCCAGGTGCTCCATTTAAAGCATCAATTTCCAGACCAGAATCATCTGCAAGCGTAGCAAGATGGTATTTTTCAGCGTAATGCTTTGCTTTTTTGAGTGCATTTTCAAGATATGTTTTGCCATCCTCTTTAATTATATCTCTGTCCTCTGCTGGAAGCTCTACAATATGAACGGGGAATCCCTTAAAGATTTCCTTAATCTCTTTTATTTTTCCTTTATTTTTTGTTGCAATAAGTATATCAAACATACTTTATTATACACAAATTTATATTTTATAAAAAGAAATAAGCAAGAAAGGCTGATCTTCTCCATTTGATCTTAATTAATATGGCGGAGAGAGTGGGATTCGAACCCACGGAAGGATTTTACTCCCTCACTCGCTTAGCAGGCGAGTGCCTTAAGCCTACTCGGCCATCTCTCCTCCGACAAATTATTATATCCGACATAACAAAAAATGCAACTAAATGAATTTAATTAAATTACTGTTTTTTCTTTTCTTCTACCTCCGAAATGATAAGATAGATTATGCCTACAATCAATGCAGCTACAGAAAGTGCGCTAAAAGTATTAACTGTAAGATTAATGGCAAGAAAGCTACGGTCAAAACCATTCATAAAACTCCCATTTTCAAGGGCATAAATTGCAACCTTAAAAAAGTACTTTGAAAAAAATAAAAAAGCAGAAATAGCACAAAAAGCAACGCCTGCACCACGTTTACTCATAATTTTACCCTCCTATTATTTTTATTACTTCCATATGTATTTAAGATAGAAAATCCCGACTGCTTTGCTTGCATCACCTTTGCCTACCTTATAAGCTTTGCCTATAAGTGGCTTATACATTACATCATAGTGATAAACATCATATATAGGATATACTTCTATTGCTCCAGATGTATTATTATGAATAGAATTATGAATAGATAAACTGCATTTAAGAGCAGGGTTATAAATTTTGGTTACACTAAATCCCACTCTCTTAGAAATGACATTTGCAGTCGCATTTGTGTTGGTATTAAATAAATTTGGGATTGATTCTCTTCCTAACATAAATATTGTACTTGACCCAGGACCAGATCCTTCATTTGTATCAATATAGTGTGTACCCCACATTTCATATGGACCGCTTAAATTGGTTATGTAATAACGGCTGATCCCTCGATGAGACGTTGAAGGAGAAGAATTTAGTTTTACAGTATTTCTATCGTTAAAGTACACAATCTTTGTTTCAAAGTGTATAAGTTTCGCATCTTCTGGAAGGCGTTTTAAGATATATTCTCTGAGAAATGTTGCATTATCAAGCTGCTTTACAGGTAACATCTTGTAATGATATTTGTATTTATATTCTTCAATATTAACAGCACGGGTATTACTTACCATTGACACAACAAGCATAAATACAAGTATTATTGTAACCAAAGCAATAACTACTTTCTGCCAAGCAGACATTTTAGCCTCCTTGCTTAATAATTTTTACTTCTAACTTCATTTTATATTTTACACCTTCAAGCTATTTTGTCAAATTTCAAATTTAGCTCTAACAAATCCCGCACAGAAATTCTCTTACTGTCTTTCTTACATCCACTTTTCATACTTCCACTATTAAACCTTTTTCTTACCATTCCCGAGGCACTCCGGATTATCCGTTAGCTACCCCCATTCAACATTCCAAACCCTTTATAGGAGCATCTACTCTTTACCTAAGCGTTTCTCCCTATTACTATATTTGATGCAGTCAATAGTGTTATTATTAATAAGAGTATTCCCATTGCTCCATTTACAGCATAAATGGTATAGTGAGAAATAAGGAAAAATTCAATAAGAAAAGCTCCTGCAAGCATAATGAAGAAGTAAGCAATTTTCATCTTAGAATAGTAATAAATCTGTACAGTGAGGGATAAGAGAAACAGAGAAACAGCAATGTACATATAGATAGTGCTAAACGATGTTGGTAAAATTGCTAATAACGATAATAGCGATAAAGCTAATAAAATTATTGCGGTTATATTACAAACAATTATAGTAATGGGGATTTTCCGTGAGATACTGTTTAGAATTGAATCATCATACACATACTTTTTGCTGAAAATAGGTATGCCAAAGACAAAAGAGGCCATAGTAAGTATGAAGATAATTGCAAGCCAAGTATTGAATTCTCTTGTACTTATATGAACATAATCAATTTCAAGAAGTAAAAAGCAAAAATTAATTAAAAAGAGAAATACCATAAAATTATAAGATACAACCTCTTTCGTAAGCTTTAGTATAGGTTTGTTTTCTTTCATTTCTGGTTGCTACTCCTATCATTTAGTCTCCATTCAACATCCATATTTACCATCTCCTTGTAGCGAAATTTTATATTTTCTAAAAACACATTCTCTATTTTCATACAAACCGATTTTTTCATCTTATTACTATTATAATCGTTTTTTAGTCAAGAGCCCTTCAAACTCACCACTTACAAAATCCTAACTCCCAAATCCTATATTCAACATTCATCATTCAACATCCAACATCTCTATATATAAGACACTTAACTCATAAAAAAGTTCCATCATTTTGGAAGCATTTTTAAAAATTCTTCTTCTACTATATACAATGCTTAAAATAAAAAATTACCACACAGTTTTGAGAGAAAGTTTAGAAAGATTGCATTTAATTCTATACACTGCATCTATGTTTTTAAGGAAAATTATGAGAAAAGTTTGGAGAATTACCCAGATAGAGATTTAAAGAAATATTACTCATAAAAGTTAGTAGAACATTTAGAGATATTAAGGCTGAGATAATTTACTTTTTATATAACTCATTACTTCTTCCTTTGTAGGAGTTCTGCCAAGTTGTTTTCTTAAGAATTCAGGAATTGGTCCTTCCTTTGCAACCTTTCTGAAATCCTCTCCTTTAATCCCATTTTCAAAGAAATATGCCTTCGTTTCTTTTGTTATTGCGATATTCTTTGTCTTTGAATTATTATATAAGTCTGGTTGATAAAGTGGAATTATGCAAGCCCATTTTCCATCTAAAATCTGGAAGAAATCATTGAGGGCAAATCCCTTTTTACCTGGAGGATTCATTAAGAGGTTAGCAAATGAAAAATCTGGCGCAATGAGAAACAGATAATTATCCAGTGCTTTTTTGCTTTTGATATCGTAGCACGCCCCATCATAGCAACTTATTGTACCATTTTCAAAGGGAAGTAAAGAGTTATTACTCTCTGGTTTATAATAAACATTATTTGTTCCTTTGAAGTGAAAAGACATTTTTTTACCCTTGCTATTTACATACACATCACAGTTAAGAGAATAAAACGTTCCATAAGTTCTTTTATTATTCTTAATTTCTTTTTTCGGAAGCCTTATGACTTTGATATTTTTTATAGTAAGTGAACATGGCTCTATTATGTTAAAATCTTTTCCATATTGGAAGCCATTTAGTGTGATAGGCCCCGGCGATTTTAACACTATATTGGCATGAGCACCTTTGTAGATAAAAACACTCCCAATAAAAGCAATTACTATTATTGCAATTATCAAGAATTCATAATTTTTTTTCATAGCTTCCTCCTTACCACGTAGGATAATTTACGTCACTTATAATCTGAACTGAACCATTGCTGGTGAATGTTTCCCAGACTACATGATAAGCATCACCGTTTCCAAACCCCCAGACCCCATTAACTGGTGAGTCAATGCTTATATGCTCGCCAGGAGTCACATTGCATGGTATTCTATCCAGCCGAAATTCCAACCAACCAACTGAAATTACTGCATTATAGTTTGTAATAGTATAAGGAGAATAATTGTTATACGAATATCCGGAAAATGTTTTAACAACGAATGCGGAGGGATCTGAAGTAGAAATACTCCAGTGTGTCTCGCTGCGATTTATTAATGAGCCGTAACACATATAAAATTCATTCCAAGAATAAGGATATTGGGTGTAATCCGGATAAAGAGTGTAATCAACTTGTTGATCATAATCGGTACAGGCAAATACTGTACTATAGTTTGCAATAAAACCAATCATTGCAAGTAACAAAATCATTGTTATCATTATAACTATTAATTTTTTATGAGTAAACATTTTTACCTCCTTATTTAATAATTTTTATTTTTGCCTTTTTAGGCAATTAAATAAATATTTCCTTTTTGCATCTAACTTCATTATTCTACACCTTCAAACCATTTTACCCAATCTTAAATTCTCCTGCACTAAATCCTGCTTAAAATTTTCTCACTATCTTTCTTACATCCACTTTTTATACTTCCACCATTAAACTTTTTTCTTACCTTTCCCGAGGCACTCCGGATATAGAATTTTCGCTTTCAGGTTCCGCTTTTACAAAACAAGTTTATCTGTTAGCCTCTATTCAGCATTTAACATTTAGTATCTAACATTCATATTCATCACCTCCTTGTAGCACAAATTTATACTTTCTAAAAACACATTTTCTATTTTTATACAAATCAATTTTTTCATCTTATTGTTATTATAATCGTTTTTTTTTTTTTTTAAGTCAAGAGTTCTTCAAATTCACCACTCAC
>CAJXKN010000003.1 GCA_913055585.1 uncultured Caldisericota bacterium
CGATAGGCATTTACTTTATTCCAATTATTATTGTATTTGTAGTTTTAATAATATACACAGCTCTAATTGTCTCGGCAATTGGGAGCATTTTACCGTCACTACCTAAAGGAGCTTTTACCCCTTGAAGAATTTCTTAAAAGAATTAAATGATAAACAAAAGGAAGCAGTCCTCTATAATAATGGTCCTTTGCTTGTATTTGCAGGAGCGGGCTCAGGGAAAACAAAAGTAATTACCTACAAAATTGCATATCTTGTAGAGGCATTAGGTATTCCTCCTTCACGCATTCTTGCAGTGACGTTTACAAATAAAGCAGCGAATGAAATGAAAGAAAGAGTGGAAGGTCTCATTGGCCAGCATATAAAAGGACTATGGATAGGAACATTTCATTCAATCTGTGCAAGAATCCTACGAAAAGAGGGGAACATTCTGGGATATGATAAAAAATTTACAATTCTTGATGAAAACGATTCTGTTAGAGTAGTTAAAGAGGCAATGAAGCAGGCAAACATTGATGCAAAATACTTTAATCCCGAAAAGGTAAAGTATTACATTTCTGCTGCAAAAAGAAATCTTATGGATAGTAAAGAATTCAGCCTAAACACAAGAGAGTATGTAGAAGAAGTAGTTTCTTCAATTTATAAAAGATACGAGAAAATCCTTAAAGAGAGTAACGCAATGGATTTTGATGACCTTATTATGCTTACAGTAAAATTACTCAAGGAGCATAAAGATGTTGCTTATTACTATAAAGATAAATTCAAATATATACTTGTAGATGAGTATCAGGATGTAAACAAATCCCAGTATGAATTATTGAAAATCCTTTCAGAGAAACACAAAAAAATTACAGTGGTAGGTGATGATGATCAGAGTATTTACTCATTTAGAGGAGCAAATAGTGAATTTATGCTATTATTTCAGGATGATTTCCCTACGGTAAAGATTGTAAAGTTAGAGAGAAATTACCGCTCTCCGCAGGAAATATTGAATGTGGCAAATGAACTTATTTTACATAATAGAATGAGGAGTAAAAAAAGGCTCTATACGGATAAAAGCATAATAAATGCTGTGAGTTTCTACGAAGCAGCAGATGGAGTAGATGAAGCAAGGTTTGTTGCAAAAAAGATTAAGGAACTTCATAGAACAGAGGGAAAACATTTCAGGGACTTTGCCGTTCTCTATAGAATGAATTTTCAATCAAGAATATTTGAAGAGCATTTTATGGAGGAAGGCATTCCTTACCAGATTATTGGAGGCGTGAGATTTTACGGAAGAGAGGAGATAAAAGATATTATTTCGTATCTCACTGTTTTGAATAATCCCTACGATGATATAAGTTTGAGGAGAATCATTAATGTACCTCCCAGAAAAATTGGACAGGTGACGATAAAAAAGATTGAAGAAGCGAGGGAAAAGCAAGGGGGTACGTTGTATGATGCAGTCCGTTTCATTGCTGAAAATGAAGAACTTTCTACGGCAACAAGGAAACTTAGAGAGTTTTACCAATTGATGGAGAATTTAAAAGATAGTTCTGAACGCCTTACATTGACAGAACTTATAGAGGAAATTATTTCACAGACAGGTTATATAACGTATCTCTCAAAAAAAGGCCCAGAAGGGGAAAATAAAATAGAAAATGTAAAAGAATTTATTAATGTAGTAAAAGAATTTTATGAAACATCTGAGGATAATTCTCTTTCAGCATTTCTTACCCACCTTTCGTTGATTACAGATATAGATAATTCAAGAGAAGGGGACAGGGTGATGCTTCTTACTTTACATAGTGCCAAAGGATTAGAATTTCCTGTAGTATTTTTGGTAGGGATGGAAGAAGGTTATTTGCCACACTATAAGTCAATGGAATCCGAGAAAGCTTTAGAAGAAGAAAGGAGGCTCTGTTATGTAGGTATAACACGCGCCAAAGAGAAGCTCTACCTTACGTACGCATATAGAAGAAATAGGTTTGGAATGCAATCACCAGTGAGACCTTCGCGTTTTCTCTCTGAAATCCCTATGAATGAACTTATTCAGATAAAAGAACAACCCAAAAAGATAATGCTCAGCAGAGGCGAAAAAGTATTGCATAGAGTCTGGGGTGTTGGTAAAGTAGTTGAAGTGAACGCTGACTCTGAAATTCCCTATGCAGTGGTGGACTTTATAAAGATAGGAAGAAAAAAACTGGATCTGAGGTATGCACCGATGGAGAGGTTAGATTGATGAAAAAGGCAAACTACTGTTTTGTGTGCAGTAAAACAAACCCCAAGGGGTTGCATATTGAATTTAAGTACATTGATGATATAGCAGTTGCAACGTTTAAACTCGCAAGAGAATATGAAGGATATCCTGGAATTGCTCATGGAGGTATCCTTGCTGCAATTCTTGATGACGCAATGGGTAATGTAAAGTATGTACAGGGCTATGTTGCTTATACAATTGAAATGTATGTAAGATACATAAAACCTGTATATATAGGAGAGGAACTAAAAGTAAGAGGATGGATCGAAAATATTCACCATAAAATTGTTAGTACTGCTGGCGATATTCAAGACAAAAATGGTGTGATAAAGGTACGTGCAAAGGCTAAATATTACCTCGCTGGTTCCATAACAGGCTAATTCTTTTAAGTTCTTTTTATTCAATACGTATGATTTTAAAGAAAATGTTATAATATGGAGGTAAAAGGAGTGATATGAGGTACGCTATTGTTTCGGACATACATAGTAATTTAGAAGCATTGAACAGTGCATTAGAAATAATAGATAAAATGAATGTTGATGCAGTCTTTTCTTGCGGGGATATTGTAGGATATGGTCCTAATCCGGAAGAATGCATTAACATAATAAAAAAACTCTCAGTTGATTCGGTGGTAGGTAACCATGACTATTCAGTGAACCACAGAGAAGAGGAAGAACTTTTCAATGTATATGCACGGCTTGCAATGCAATGGACGAGGAAGGTGCTTACAGTAGAATCGCAACTTTTTCTTAAGAGTTTGCCATTCTTTATAGAACACAGGGATTTTACTCTTTTCCACGGTTCACTGGAGAAGAATAATCCGTTTCGCTACATACTTTCATTGCAGGATGCATCTTTGAGTTTCGAAAACATCAAAACAAAAGTTGGCTTCTTCGGACATTCGCATATTGCAGGTTATTTTGTCAAATCCAAAGAAAATAGGATAAACTATTTTCCCTGTATCTCAGGATGCAAAATTAATCTAAAAGCTGATGAGAAATACCTCATTAACGTTGGGAGTATCGGTCAACCAAGAGATGGCAATCCGAAAGGTGCATTTGCCATATATGATACGGAAAAACAAACTGTTGAAATCATACGTTTTACCTATGATATAGAAACGACATACAAGAAAATTGTTCAAATAGGACTTCCACGTTTTTTGGGAGAGAGGTTGTTCAGTGGGGTTTAGATTTTTTCTTTGAAAAGTTGCGTAGAGTTGTTATTCCACCTAATATAATAAGTGAATAATGAGTAAATATTCTCCAGACAATAACGAATACGCCAATGAGGGGTTGAGGCACAAGCCCTGCAAACAAAGCAAGTATGCCTATCTCAGAGGTACCGCTTCCGCCTGGAGTTGGTATATAGGCTGAAGCAAAATAAAAAATAAGGGCTGTGATGACAATTTGAGGCCAGGGGGATTTTATGCCTAATCCCCTTAAAAGAATTACAGGTGTGAACAGCACTAATCCCCATGAGATAAAACTCATTACAAATGCATATGCAATGTTTGCTTTTTTGGAGCTAAACAATTTATTCCGTGCCTTTTCAAAATCAGAAACAATTTTTCTCATTTGCTTTATGCCTCTTTCAATCCTTGCTTTGGGAATAATTTTTCTGAGAAATCTTTTTTTTGAAAGTCTCTCTATCCAATCTTCAACAATTTCTGGCTTTGTTATGGAAAAGATAAAAAATGCAAAGAACAAAATGGTGAGTATTATTCCAGCATTAAGCAGATTATTCATTGCCCTTGAAAGTTTCCACTGTGTTTTTGTCATTGCAATCCAGAACGGGAGCAAAGCAAATACGGTAAGACGGGTAAATGTACCTATGAAAGTTTTGATAGCAACGATGGCTGTTGAATCGCCTGGCTTTATTTCGTTGTTCTTCGAAAGCAGGTATATTTGTACAGGCTCTCCACCACCACCTGAAAACGGAGTAATGCGTGAAAAAAATCCTCCCACAAGAAATACGTTCAAGCAATCCTTGAAAGCTATTTTATACTCAAGTGCATTTGCAATAATTTCCAGCACGTACGCTTCGACAATCCAGTCTAAAAACATCAGAAGAAAGGCAAAGATAAGATAGGATAACTTGAACGATTTTACCATTGCAATAAGATTCCAATTATGTGTAATGATTGAAACAAATACAATGCCAACAATGCCTGCAAGTAGTGCATAAAACGTTTCTTTTACAATTTGTTTCTTGCTAAGCTTGTTTTCTTCGTTCTTCATTCTTTACCTGCTCCCAAATTTTATCTAACTCTTCTGCTGAAAAGCTCTTTATATTATTGTTTGTTTTCCTCTTTACTTTTTCAAATCTTTTTCTAAACTTTTCCATTGAGATAAACAAGGCATGTGATGGATCAATATTTAGAAAACGAGAAAGGTTTATTACCGAAAAGATAAGATCACCTAATTCTTCGGATGGGTCATCGCCATTTTTTATTTGATCCCTCAGCTCTTGCAACTCTTCTCCAATTTTTTGTTCCACCTGGTCTATAGATGTAAAATCAAAACCTTCTTTTCTTGCTTCATTCTGTACATCAAATGCAGTAATAAAACCTGCAAGTACCTTTGCTATATCTATAGGACGGTCCTTCTTCTCCTTTTTCTTAATTTCCTCCCATTGCCTCAATACCTCTTTACTTTTGTTGAGTTTATTCCTGCCAAATACGTGCGGATGCCTTCTGTACATCTTGGCAAAAATCCCATCAAACACATAATCTATGCTAAATTTATTTTCCTCTTCTCCTATCGCACTGTGCAGTAGAATTTGAAGCGCTACATCTCCCAATTCTTCTATTATTCCATTAAAAGATGATTTTTTAATTGCTTCTACAAGCTCAAGTGGTTCTTCTATAAGCTCGGGAATGAGAGATTTGTGCGTTTGTTCTCTGTCCCAGGGACATTGTTTTCTCAAAAGATGAATCAATAAGTCTGTTTCATAGAATTTAGTCACTCTATCGTTCAAATGGAATAGTTCAATATGGAGGAATACGTCCCGTATAAGATTCAGTTGCTTAACCGTTAATTGCGATTCTGTTTTTTTACTTACAGTATCAATTGCATCTGATATTGTTTTACCATTATACAATAGATATATTGCAGATAAAAGTGTAGCTTTATTCAAATCATCTGAAAAAATAACAAAAGGAAATTTTATTCTCTTTAAAAAATTAGTGTAGAGCAAAAACTCTCTTATGGTGAACAGATGTGGTGTTTCTCCCCTCATAAAGAAATGCTTGTACTCCATATCCAAAGGAATCCATTCTTTGAGAAGTTCCTTTTCCGAAAAAGAAACAACTGCACGTATTCCTTTTTTATGTGCATCTATTACTGCGTCTTTTGAATAGAGAGTACTTACAGCAACTTCATTTTTTATAATCCATTTCTGCATATTTTTCTCCTTCCTCAAGCAGATTCAGCATGCTCAACGTTTCTTCTATTACGTTCTTTTCTATTCTAAAAGAAACGTAATCTTTTCCAAACCTCACTTTATTTCCCTTTTCAAGAAAACGTTTAATACCGTTTACATTAAGTCTATTCTCTTTATCTATTGTGAAGAATACTCTTTTTCCTTCCTCAAATATTTCTTTTATGCCTATATTCCTTGCAGCTATTTCTATCATACCTATTTTTAGTAAATTTTCTACCTCTAAAGGTATCCTACCAAATCTATCAATAAGCTCTTCTCTAATACTTTTAATTTCCAAGGAGTCTTTTGCATTCATAATCCTTCTATAGTAGTTCATACGCTCTACATTCATTGAGACGTACGTATCAGGTATATAATATTTTTCTTTCAAGCGGACAGAAATATTTTTCATTTTTATTTGTTTCTCACCCTTGAGTTCTGCTACTGCTTCATCAAGTAAGCTTACATACATATTATAACCTACAGATACAATATGTCCATGCTGTTCTTTGCCAAGAATGTTACCCGCACCTCTCAGCTCGAGGTCCTTCATAGCAATTTTTATTCCAGATCCTTTGCTTGTAAACTCTTTTATCGTTTCTAATCGTTCCTCGGCAATGGCTTTTAAGCTTTTCTTATGTGTAAAAAAGAAATATGCAAATGCATTAATATGAGACCTTCCTACCCTTCCTCTTAATTGGTACATCTGAGAAAGTCCAAAATTCTCAGCAGTATCTACAATTAATGTATTTACTGTAGGTATATCAAGGCCATTCTCTATGATTGTTGTAGAGAGTAGCAGATCTATTTTGCCCTGATAGAAATCAAACATTACCTGTTCAAGTTGTCCCTTATCCATTTTGCCGTGTGCAACAGCAATGCGTGCTTTTATATCTCTTAATGCTAATTTCAACTTCTCGGCAAATTCATATATATCTTCAATTCTATTATGGACAAAAAATACCTGTCCTTTCCTGTTCAATTCAAACTGGACTGCTTTTCTCACGACTTCCCAGTTAAATGGCATTACGAAAGTTTTCACTGGAAATCTTCCAGGAGGGGGTGTATTAATAAGAGAAATGGACTTTAAATTAATTAATGCAGTATGCAGCGTACGTGGAATTGGCGTTGCAGTGAGAGTAAGCAGGTCAATTCTTGTACAGAGTTGCTTAATCTTTTCCTTGTCCTTTACTCCAAACTTCTGCTCCTCATCAATAATAAGCAATCCTAAATCATTAAATTTTACATCTTTGGAGAGAATTCTATGCGTACCAATCAATATGTCAAGTGTACCATCTTTCAATTTTTTTAGTATTGTCTTTACTTCACCTTTAGGTGTAAGGCGTGAGAGTACTCCTATTTCAACAGGAAAGAGGTGTAAACGTTCCCTAAATGTTCTTCCGTGTTGCATAGCAAGGACTGTTGTAGGTGCAAGCACAGCAACCTGTTTTCCATTCATCACTGCCCTAAAAGCAGCCCTTATTGCAACTTCTGTTTTACCATACCCTACATCCCCGCAGACCAACCGGTCCATTGGATTGCTTGATTGCATATCAGTTAGTACGTCCTGTATCGCATTTCTCTGATCCTCAGTCAATACGTAAGGAAAAGATAGATCCAGTACTTTTTCTTCGTTAGGGAATGGCTTAAATGAAATACCCCCTCTTAAAGCTCTTTCAGCCTGAGTTCTTAAAAGACGCTTTGCAAGCATCACTGCATTTTCTTTTGCATTTTCTTTTGTTTTTTGCCACTCAGTTCCGTGCAATCGATTGAGAGAAACAATCCGTCTATCTCCGATATATCTTTCAACAAAGCCTATTCTTTCCATAGGGACGTAGAGTTTTTCGCCATCTCTATATTCTATAAGAAGATATTCGTTTTCATTTCCATCTGAATTGAGTTTTACAAGGCCTTTGAATATCCCTATACCAAAGTTACTGTGCACAACGTAATCGCCTATATTGAGTTCTTCAATGCTCGCAATCTTTTCACTGGGCAGTATCTTCTTCTTTAGTTTATATGTTTTGTAATGTGGAAAGAGCTCTTTATCAGAAAGAATCAAAGTTTTTTCAGTCTCGACACCTTGCTCTATGTATCCTTTTTTTATAGAAATCCCACTACCTGAAAGTTCATAAAGATCCAATAGCTCTTTTATTCTTTCGTATGCTTCAGTAACAATAATGATATTCTTTTCCTTGAGGTAAGTCAAAGCAAATTCTTTAAACGAGGAAAGCGCAAGAAAGTTTTCTGATACCATCTTAACTTTCAATTTAAGATGCTTCTCTTTTGGAAATTTGCTTAAGTAAATAACTTTTCCCTTACTTAAGGCTTCTACACCTTTTTCTGCAATATTTATATTAAAAGGGATGATTTCATTTGCATCAACGCTTTTATCATAAATTTCTTTTGTTTCCTTTATAAAATTTTCTGTATCAACTGTTTTCCAGAATATCTTTCTGTAATCATTTACTGTATCAATAAGAGTGGGGTATGAGATAATGCCATTATCAAAGAAAAATTTGAAATAATAGTTTATTCCTATCGTGTCACCTTTTCTTAGCGCATTAAAATTCTCTAATACGGTATCTCTCAAATATTCATCTTTTGATTCTGTTAATTTACCTTCTAATTTTTTAGATGCCTTTTTCCAGAGGCTTCCCTTAAAAGGAAAGTACGTAATAGGATAGATTGTTATTGAAGAAACACTGTTTTCAGAACGTTTTGTTTCAATGTCAAAAAACTTTAATACTTCTATATCGCTTTCCTCTCCAAACAATATACGGATGGGTTTTTCGTACATAAACGTATAAATATCAATAATGTTTCCTTTTACAGAGAATTCTCCCCTTTCTGTTATTTCTGCAGTACGCTTATATCCAAAATTTGCAAGCTTGCAAGAAAACTTATGCATATTCACTTTATCTTTTTTCGAAATGATAAGTTTATCAACAAACATTTTCGGAAGGATAGGGTCAAATAAGCCCTTTAGAGAAGAAACAATGATTTTTCTTTTTTTACTATACAGTGCGTCAAGGAAACTTATTTTCTGAGCAATTCTCTCCCTGCTTACCAGGCTAACCTCAAATGGGTACAAACCAAATTCAGGGTTCAGCAGTGCTTCTGTAATGATACGTTTTGCAAGCTTTGCATCCTCAAAATTTTCTGTAATAATAATGATGTTCTCGTCTTTTAGCTCAGTTGTAATTGCATCTAAAATAATACCGAAATCAGGAGAAATAAAAACTCTTTCCTTATCTAATGCTTGCCTAATTTGCTTATCGTTATTAAACAGTGTTTTAAGCTTCATGAATATTATAAATTGTTTGTGCTTTCTCTACTCCTTTAAACATAATTAATTCAATGGCATCTGCTGCATATATAATGGATTGTTTTATTATAGGTTCTTCTTCCTTGCCAAATCTTGAGAGGACATAATCCACCGTTTTATCTATAGATTGCGGTTTATCTATTCCAATCTTTACTCTGATGAATTCCGGGTCAATGAAAGAAAGGATAGAAGCAACACCTTTGTGCCCTCCAGCTCCTCCACCTACTTTAATTTTTATTCTTCCTACAGGAATGTCCAGGTCGTCATGGACAACAATGAGATGGGAAACAGGAATTTTTAACGCATCAAGTAGAGGCTTTACTGCTTTTCCTGAAAGATTCATAAATGTAAGTGGTTTTGCTAATACTACTTCTTCCGTCTTTACTTTGCCTCTCCCTAAAAAAGAGGAGTACTTTACCTTCTTTAATGGAATGCTCCACCGTTCTGATAACAGGTCGATTACCATAAACCCTGCATTATGCCGTGTGTATTTATATTCTTCGCCAACATTTCCAAGCCCAACTATTGCATACATTTTTACCTCACCAAACACTTATTTTAAACAATTCTCAATTTATTGCAAAAATACGGAAAAATAGTAAAATTCTTCCAAGGAGGTACAAGATGGGACAATTTATTCTTTGGCTATTAATTATCATTATTGCATTAATTATTGGTGCTAAAAGTGTGATTATTGTGCATCAGGCTAATGCAGTGATTGTCGAAAGATTGGGACAATTTTCAAGAAAGCTTGACCCTGGCTTACATGTGATTGTTCCATTTATTGAGGCTGTGCGCAAGGTAGTTGATCTTAGGGAGCAGGTATGGGATTATCCATCGCAGGATGTTATCACTAAGGATAATGTAGCTGTAAAAATTGATAATGTTATGTATTATATGATTACGGATCCTGTTAAATCTGTATATGAGGTACAAGATGTAGACCAAGCGATTCTTAAACTTTCTCAAACAACGATCCGTGATATATGCGGTAACCTTACTTTGGATGAGCTCCTTACATCACGGCAAGTTGTTAATGAAAAACTCAGATCCGTTGTAGATAAAGCAACTGATCCCTGGGGCGTAAAAGTAACACGTGTAGAGTTAAAAGCAATTAACCCTCCGCCAGAAATATTAGAAGCAATGACAAAACAGATGAAGGCAGAAAGAGATAAGAGAGCACTGATTCTTGAGTCCGAAGGGGTAAAGCAGTCAGCTATTCTTAAAGCAGAGGGAGAAAAACAGGCAAAGATTCTTTCTGCTCAGGGCGAGGCGCAAGCAATTATTACTGTTGCAAAAGCAAGAGCAGATGCTGTAAGGGTATACTTTGACGGAATACATCAAGGAAATCCCACAAAGGATGTAATTGCTATACAGTATCTTAATACGCTTGAAAAAGTATCACAGGGTACTGCAACAAAGATATTCCTTCCTTATGAATCATCTGCTATACTTGGCTCATTAGGCACAATCAAGGAAATATTTGGTAGTGATAAAGAAAAAAAGAGCAAATGAAAATAGGAGGATTTGATAAATTCTCTCTGATTGATTATCCGAATAAGGTATGTGCTATTATCTTTACTCAGGGTTGTAATTTTAGATGCCCTTTTTGCCACAACCCTGAGCTTGTCTTACCTGAGCAATTTGTAGAGCCTATTCCTTTTTCTGAGATAGAAAACTTCCTTAAAAAAAGAAAAGGATTGCTTGATGCAGTGGAAATTACAGGTGGAGAGCCCACTGTTCAAAAGGATTTACTTGATGTTATAAAGAAAATAAAAGATTTAGGGTACCTTATTAAACTTGATACAAATGGCTCTCATCCTGAAATTATTGAAAAAGCAATTCAAGAAAATCTTGTTGACTATTTTGCAATGGATATAAAAGCACCACTTGAGGATTATTCTCTTGTTGCAGGTGTAAAAGTGGATACTGAAAAAATCAAAGAAAGTATCAAGCTTATAATGACTGCAAAAGATTATGAATTTAGAACAACAGCAATACGAAGATTCCATACAAAGAAAAGTTTTAAAAAAATGGCAATGCTTATAAAAGGCGCAAAAAGATACTATATACAGAATGCACATTATGATAAAACGGTTTCTAAGGAGTTTCAAAATGAAAAGGTCTTTTTTAAGGAAGAGATTCAGGATTTTTGCGAAGAGGTTAAACCATACGTAGAGCATTGCATTGCCAGGATATGAACTGCTTAAAAGGTTTTAAAAAAACGTTTTTTTGATAAAATTAGAGTATGAAAAAGAAAAGAACAAACTTGCAAATATTTTCCTTAGCTTTGTTTGTTATCATTGTATTAGCAGGTATTTTTCTGTACGTTAGTTTTCGTTCACATACAATAGGAAAAGAAACTTTATTAAAGCTCTACTATTATGACCCTATTGGAAAAGAGCTTGTTCCTGTGCAAGAGAAGATTGTGCTTCCTGAAAATAGTACACTTGCAGTGGAAAAAGTTGTTGATGCGCTTAAAAATCCGCCTCAAAAAAACTTGTTTCCTCCTTTGAATAGCAATACCGTAGTAAGATCTGCAAGCGTGAAAAACCATCTCTGCACAATAGATTTAAATAATGAATCTACAAAATTTGTTGAATTATCTGTAAGAAAAGAGGCAATAAGAGTATATGGGTTAGTTAATTCAATTACAGAACTGCCAAGTATTAATTCTGTCCAGATACTCATTGATGGTAAGAAAAAAACATATTTTAATCACTATATACGTATTGATACCCCTCTTTCACATTATTCTGGCATTTTACCTATGGGAAGAGAGGTCTTTCTTTATTTTCCTGATTCTATGGAAAACAATCTGCTTCTTGAGAAAAGAGAAGTTGTTTCTCATTCAGACCCTGTTGTTCTGGCAAAGGAAATTGTTAGAGAGCTTTTCTATGGCTCTTTGAAAGGCCTCCCAAGGCTTTTGCCTGCTGATACAAGAATAAATGATTTTTATATTCGTTCGGGCGGTACTGCTGTTATAGATTTTTCATCTGACATACTGAAACATCCGTTAGGTACGCATAACGAAAGTCTTGCTGTATTATCTCTGGTTAATTCACTCACAGAGCTACCGGATATCACTTCTGTGCAGATTCTCATTGATGGAAAGATTATTCCCACGCTTTTTGGAAGCGTGGATATCTCACATCCAATAAAAAGATTCTTCGGGCTAACAGAAGAAAATGATACAATAATACCATATTATGTTTATAATAACAACGGGGAGCAATTTTTTACCCCTTTAGTAGAAACAATCCATTCAAAAGATCGGATAAAAACTCTTTTTGAATTTCTAAAAAATCCTGAAGAAGGATATAATACCTATATACCAAAGGATAGCAAACTTATTGATTATAAAGTAAAAGATTTTGTCCTCACAATGAGTATCACCGTACCGGGTAATGCGGATATAGATGATATTAAGCAACAAATTATGCTTTCCTACACTGAATTTCCTTCTGTAAAAAGGATTCAATTAACGATAAACGGGAAGGTATTTTTATTGGAGAGATAATGAGAAAGATTTTTTCGGCTGATTATATTTATGTAGGTAGTGAGAAGAAAGATTATTCAATCCTTGTTGAGGATGGCATAATAAAAGCTATTGACAAGAGAAGCCTAATAAGAGAACAGTTTCCTTTTGTTAAAGAGGAACGATACGATGGTTTCCTGTACCCCGGTTTTAATGATGCGCATCTTCATATAAAAGAAATTGCTCTTCTTCTTTCTTCTATAGATGCAACTAACTGTAAGAATTTTAATGATTTAAAAAATCTCATTCAAAATAGTAACGATGAGTTCATATACGTTTATAACCTCAATTTCAATTATCTTTCAATGGATCAATGGAAGGAACTCTTTAATTACAACAAGCCATTGTTCATTCAGAGTAAAGACGAACATTCAGTTTTTCTAAACAGGGTAGCAATATTGAAAAATAATATTGAGGTAAAAGAGGTAAAAGGTGGGTTTCTTGTCAAAGATAAAGGAAAATTTATAGGGATATTCAAGGATAGAGCAATAGATCTTGTTGAAAGTGTAAAAGAAAGAACAATTTCTAAAAATGATATTGAGAGAGTTGAAAGATATTTACTTAAGAGGGGTATTACATCCGTTACAAATTTTGATTTTTCAGTTTACCCTCTGCTAAAAGAAATGGATGAGTATAAAGAATTAAGAGTGCGGGTGTATCAAGGCATTGCAAAAGATGCAGTAAAGGATATAATAAAAGAAGGTATACGTACTAACTTATGTGGTAGTAAGCTATGCTTTGGACCTGTAAAATGTTTTATGGATGGTTCTTTGGGTTCTCAAACAGCAGCTATGTATTCTGTAAAAGGATTTCCTAATTCCTTTACAATGGAAGATATGGAGCTAAAAGAGATTATTGAATTGGCAAATAGGAACAACATTCAAGTTGCTGTCCATGCCATTGGCGATAAGGCGGTGCATACCGTGATGGAGCTGTTCAAAAAATTTGGCAATAAAAGGATGAGAAATAGGATTGAGCATTTACAATTTATCAACGAGAATGATCTGCCACTTTTGAAAGAGAGCACATTCATTGCATCTATGCAGCCAATGCATGCCATATCGGATGCAAAGCTTGTTAAGAAGCTCTTGGGAAACTTCAGGTATGCCTATGCATGGAATACAGTCCTGAATAGTGGTAAATTGCTTGCTTTTGGATCCGATGCACCGGTGGAGGATGCATCTCCTCTTCTTGGAATATATGCTGCTAACAAACGACTGCCACAGAATAATGTACCTTTCATCCCTGAAGAATGCATTTCTGTGAAACAAGCTTTAGATGCCTATACGATTGGTTCTGCTTTTGCAAGTTTTTCAGAAAATGTTAAAGGTAAAATTGAGAATGGTTATCTTGCAGATTTTGTTATCCTGGATAGATCCTTGTTTCATTCTAATGTAAAAGATATAAATGTTGTAAAAAGTATTATTGGAGGAGAGAATGGATAATGAAATTGCAATAAAAGTCATTGGCTCTATCTTGCAGGATAAGTTTCTTCTGCTGAATGCTATTCGTAATGGTTTAGATAAAGAGCTTTTTGAAAATAGAGAAGAACAAATTCTTGTTGATTATCTATTGAAAACATATGCAAAGAAGAATGAAATAGCTGACCCTGACCTAATAAAGACAGAACTTGAAGAGAAAGGTATATACACAATAAAATTAGGAGAGCTCATTTCAAAAGCAAAGTTAGTTAAACCAATTAGTTTTGAATTGCTTGTTGAATATATAGATGTTCTCAAAAGAAGAAAATCTGAAGAGAAGCTTATGCATCTCGGAAAACGCATTGAAGAATATATAAATACAAAGGGGCATAAGGAAGATCTTACTGAATTTACAGGAGAGCTTATTAACGAATTACATGATATTATGAGGAAAAGAGTAAAAAAACAACTTTCCCCGCTGCGTACACAGCTCATTATGTTTTCCTCTGAGGTCGAAACAAGAAAGAGTGATGAAAACTTAATTCTTGGCTATTCCCTGGAACCATTTCATTTCTTAAATGAAACTCTTTCTGGTGCAAGACGCGGATTTTACTATGCCTTAGCAGGCGCACCGAGAAGAGGTAAAACAAACTTTATGCTTAGAATTGCTTCGTATATTGCAAGTAATGAACACATACCCGTTCTGTACTATTCCTGGGAACAAACTTCAAGAGTATTATTCTTAAGGATTCTTTCTCAAGAAACGCTAATACCGCCATTTATACTTGAAACATCAAACATAATGAATGACCCTGAGCTTTCCGCACGGTTTGAACAGGGTTATGCAAATACTGAGAATTATATGAATTATTTGTATCTTATTGAGGGGAAAAGGGAAGATACGATAAGCAGGATACGAAGCCATGCTTTTGCGGTAATGCAAGAGACAGGGACAGATAAAGTAGCGATATTTATAGACTACCTTCAGAAAGTACCCACGCCAATTATTTATCAAGATCTCTCACAGCAGGTGGATGAAGTCTCCGGAGGTTTAGCAAATCTTTCTCTTGAGTTGAATTGTCCGATTTTTGCAATATCTTCATTTGATAAAGAAGGATGTAGGCTTGATTCGCGGGGAAGCAAGGTAAGACCTACAATGTTCTACTGTACAGGTGGCGGTGATATAGAGTATGATGCGGATGTAGTAACGGTACTGGCGAAAGATTTTAACGACACTGACACACTTATGGAAAAGATTGAAAATGCTGCAAAAGAGGGAAGAATAGACCCTGAGCAGATACCTCACTTCGAGATTTTAAATCTCTACGTAGATAAGAACAGGGATACGGTTCAAGGAGGGAATATCATTATCCAGTATTTATTCCTCATTGAAGATAACAATATTGTAGAAATAGGATACAAGAATATAGAAGAAGAATATACATATGCAAAGATTTCACAGATATTTGAATGGATGTTAGAAAATGGCTACCTCGTAAATATGCGGGGCAAATCAGATGAAAAGGAGAGTGATGAAGAATGATTCCACAAGAATTTATTAAGAAACTTGCAGTAAAAAACAGTAACAAGATTGTTTTGTTAGTAATGGACGGTGTAGGTGGGCTTCCAAACGAATCTTCAAAAACGGAAATTGAAGCTGCTAATACCCCAAACATAGATGCAGTAGTTAAAAAATCAATTACTGGTATTGCAGACCCTGTTGCAATGGGTATTACTCCCGGTTCAGGCCCAGGGCATCTTGGCATTTTTGGCTATGACCCAATTAAATATGAAATAGGAAGAGGCATTTTAGCTGCTTTAGGTATTGGTTTTCCTTTAGAAAAGGGTGATATTGCAGCACGAGGTAATTTTGCAACGCTTGATAGCAACGGGAAAATTACGGACAGAAGGGCAGGGAGGATTCCCACAGCACTCTGTAAAAAACTTACGGAAATGATTCAGGAAAAGGTTAAAGAGATTAACAATGTAAAAATATTTATACGACCTGTAATGGATTACAGATTTGCAGTAGTGTTTAGAGGCAAAGGGCTCTCTGATAAGATTAACGATACTGACCCACAATCTGTTGGTGTTGCTCCATTGAAGTGCACTTATACAGAGGAAGAAGCAGCAAAAACTGCGGAGATTGTAAACGAATTCGTCCGACAAGCAAGTAAAGTAATAGAGAATGAGCATCCGGCCAATGGATTGTTGCTCAGAGGATTTTCATCTTATCCTGACATTCCTTCGATGGAAGAATTGTACGGCTTGCATCCAGCAGCCATTGCTACGTATCCTATGTATAAAGGCCTTGCCAAACTTGTAGGTATGGATGTATTGAAAGTAAATGGAATGGATATTATGGATGAGCTTGAAACATTGAAAGAAAATTATGATAAATATGATTTTTTCTATTTTCATGTAAAGAAAACGGATTCGTATGGAGAGGATGGAAACTTCGAAGCAAAAGTGCATCTCATAGAGGATGTGGATAAAAAAATTGTGCCTGAAATACTCCGGTTGAACCCTGCTGTGTTTGCAATTACTGCTGACCATTCTACACCTGCTGTGATGAAGCAACACAGTTTTCATGGTGTACCGTTTGTTTTATATTCTCCTTATGCACGCCCGGACCGTGCGGAATATTTCTCTGAACGGGAAATCGGAACAAAAGGCGGATTAGGGAGATTTAAAGCAACAAATGAGATTATTTTAATGCTTGCACATTCATTAAAACTTAAGAAATTCGGCGCTTAATGAAAATTAGCCTGCTGCTCATTGGAGACGAAATCATACGAGGAGAAAGAGAAGACACTAACGCTCATTTTGTTATTTCTATGTTGAAGAGAAAACATTTGTATTTGAGCAAATTACTTATTGTGGGAGATGATGAAAACTCTATAAAGGAAGGCTTGCTCTTTTTATTGAACTGCTCCGATATCGTAATTACTTCTGGTGGATTGGGACTCACGCCTGACGATATTACTCGCTTATCCATTTCAAAAACTCTAAAAAAACCACTTATTAAAGATAAAAAAACACAAGATTATGTATTGAAAAGCCTAAAAAGAATTGGAAGGAAAATAGATCAAAATCATTTAAATAGACTTTCTTACTTAATTGAAGGGGCAATGCCAATAGAGAACAGAGTAGGGGTTGCTCCCGGAATGCATATTATGGTAAATAATAAACAAATTTTTGTTCTTCCGGGAGTACCCATAGAATTTCAGGATATGTATACATACTTTGTATTTCCTTTTCTAAAGAGCGGAAGGGAAATCTTTGAAAAAACATTTCTTGTAAAACTCAAAGAAGCTGACCTTGTTGATTTGCTTGAGCTAATTGAGAAAAAATATTTGATAAAAACTGCTTCCTATCCTCCCGTACTTGGCGATAAGTTGCTTAAGATTAAACTCATTGGAGATAAAGATGCAGTATATAAAGCCTCAGAATATTTCAAAACTTTTTTGAAGAACAGAAAAACAGATTTTAGAGAGGAAATAAATTAGAGGATGGAGAATTTTGCACGTCCTACATGGGTCGAGATTAATTTAAGCAAATTAAAGAGAAATTTTTATAGAGTAAAGAAGATTGTAGGTAAAAGAAAAATTATAGCAGTAGTAAAGGCAGATGCATACGGACATGGAAGTGTTGAAGTATCTAAAACGCTTGAAAAAGCAGGTGCTTATGCATTGTGCACTGCTTCATTAGAAGAAGCAATAAAACTCAGGGAAAGCGGTATAAAAATACCAATTCTCGTACTTGGCTATGTAAACCCATCTGTTCTACCTGTTGCAGCAAAACTCAATATTCCTGTAACGCTTTTTGATAAACGTTTCTTAAAGCGGCTAAGGGAATACAAAGGAGAGTATCCCTTAAAAATTCACATCAATGTAGATACGGGTATGGGAAGAATAGGTGTTACTCCAAGTGAAATTCCAGAAATTATAAATACATTAAACACACTTCCATTTATTATCTTCGAAGGGATCTATACGCACCTATCCACTGCTGATACTGATTTGAGTTATGCAAATAAACAGCTAAGCATTTTTGAAAACATTCTGGACCAGCTTAAAGAGAAAAATCTTTTGCCACCTCTAATACATACTGCAAACAGTGCTGCTATACTAAATCTAAAGAGAAGCTACTTTAATGCAGTACGCCCCGGTATTTTGCTCTACGGATTAAGCCCTTTGAACAAAGCAATAGATAACTTCGAGCCCATTATGAATTTTAAAACAAGAACAATTTACTCAAAGTTAGTTCCTAAAGGAAAAAGCATAAGCTACGGAAGGACGTTTATTACAAAAAAAGAAACGCTTATTGCAACACTACCTGTTGGTTATGCAGATGGATACCCCAGAGCACTTTCAAATAAAGGCGAGGTACTCATCAAGAAGAGAAGAGCAAAGATTATTGGAAATATCACTATGGATCAGACAATGATTGATGTTACAGGCTTTCCCTATATACACCCGGGAAATGAAGTAGTGCTCATTGGAAAGCAGGGTAACGAAACAATCACTGCCTCTGAAATTGCAAAAAAAATAACCACAATAAACTATGAAATTGTTTCACGCATCGGTAAACGGGTACCAAGAATATTCGTAAGAGAAGATTAATCGTAATGTTTCAATATTTTTTCCATTAAGATGCCTTCCAATATCCCGTAACCCAGTGTTAAAACAACAGTTATTGTCATAAAAGGCCATCCAAGGAAACCTGCAGCATAAGGTATCCAGGGTGTTTTTATTGCAAATGTGCCTATCATAGCGCCAACTACTGCAAGTCGTGCTCCTTTTTTTAAGAATGTATTAAATAATGGGAAAAGTATCCAGAGCGGGCCAACAATAAGAGTGCCAAAAATTGCACCCAATACAACTCCTTTGAATCCTGTTTCTTTACCCATATATCGCTGTATTGTCTTTGGAGAAAGGAATACCGCAATAAATGAAGAAAAAAACACCACACAGATAAAAATAGGAAGCATCTTAAGCAGGAGAATCACTCCTTCTTTAAAAGCAATTAAAGTTTTTTGAGGGAACAGAATAAACAATACAATATAGGTTATTGCAATTAAAATTTCAAACGAGTATTTTTTCAACATTTTCATAATACACTTCCCGTAAGAATTAAGCCTGTTAACATTCCAATGACAATTGCTCCAAAAAATGCAAGTATATTTCTTGTGAGTGTAAAACGTTTTCCAAATACAGAAATTTCAAAAGGCATTGTTATGAATCCTACCATTATCCAGGAGTTCATAAATACGGCAGTAGCTGCAATTGTCGCACCTTTTTTGAGTAGTACCGCCCCAAGAGGATACACAGAAGAAACAGGTCCTCCCACAATTGTTCCAAAAATAGCCGAATTTAAAATTGAAAGAAAGCCTCTACCTCTTCCAATGATAGTAACAACTATATTTTTTGATACAAATGCATCAAACAATCCAATGAGAAGGAAAATGGCAATAATAAAGGGGAGCTGCTTTAGCAGCTGTACTCCCCCTTTTTTAAAGGCTACTTGCGCTTTACTTTTACTTTTCTTAACCGCATATGTGTAGCTTATAATAACAATAATACCATAAATTACAGCGCCCCAGGTGTTCATTACTTTAGCTTTTCCTCAACCCTTTTCAGCATAGATTTCAGATCTGCCAATTGTTCTCTTAAAGCTGCAGCCTCTTTTTTAAGTCGTTCTATCTCATCGTTTTCTTTTTCTTTATGTTCCTCTGGTTCTACTGCTTCAGTAGCTTTATAGTTTACTTTACTATGTAGGTACTCCTCCAATACATCTTTTACTCTTCCATAAGCACCTGTCACTGCTTCAATGCCAAAATCCGCAAAATACTGCTGGGCTTTTGGCCCCATACCACCTGTAATGATTACATCAATACCTTCTTTTTTCATAAATGCAGGTAAGTCTCCAGGATCGTGCCATTCTGCTCCCGGATTAGGAATAGACCTCACATTCTTTACTACATTTCCATCAACGTCAACGATAACATAATACGGACAGTGTCCAAAGTGATAGCTTAAAACACTGTTCAAACCGTTTGGTTCATCTGCTGTAAAACAAATTCTTTTCATTATTTACCTCCTTAAATAAATTTAAGATGACTTTTTTTGCTCAACAATAACAATATTGTTATTGTTTAATAACTGATCAATTTTTTCTTTGCATTCTGAAATGTCTTTAAATTCCTGTGAAACAAGCGTGAACTTTGCAACTGAAGGTGCTTTCTTTTCGTAGCACACTTTAAGTGATGGTACTTCAAGCTGTAGATTAACAATATCACAATTGCACTGTGATGTAAGGTTAACAAGTTTTTCGGGAATGCCATTTTCTAATATATGCCCTGTAACTGTGAAATCTGCACGATGAAAAGATTCGGATACAATCTTTTCTGCCTTAGCTCTTGCATTACTAAGAGCTAATTTTGCACCCTTCTTTTCTTTCTCTTTTTGTACATACCTTAACACAGCATGCTCCTTTTCAATCTTTTGTATCATCTCTTTCGGAGGGAAAGAGATAGCACCAACCGGGCATACTGTCTCACAGGTTGTGCAACCTACGAGACAATTATAAGGATTCACCACCTTTGCCTTTTTGCCTGCAATTTCATAAACATCTCTTCCACAGGTTACAAAGCAAAGTCCGCAGCCAATGCATTTTTCTTCATTTACCGTAGGGTACCATGGTATTTCTTCTCTTGGAATTCCATGCCAGGTTTTACTTATTTTGCTCATTTGCAACCTCCTCTATTTTTTTGATTAGATTCTCTATTACTTCTACATTCTTTTTAGCTTCCACTACCCATTCTTTTAGATATTGAATACCCTTATCTGTTATAGAATAAACCCTCTTTGACGGTCCCTCTACCTCTACATTCCACTTTGATGTAACAAGCCCTTCCGTTTCCATACTGTGCAGCAACCTATAAGCAATACTGTATGGAACAAATGAAGGATCTATTCCGATATCTTTTAATTCTTCCACAAGTACATACCCGTATGTAGGCTTTTTAATGAGTAAAAGTAAGAGCCCGGCCAATAAAACATTTCCAGACTTAAGACCAAAATTTGCACATCTTTTTCCAAATTTCACATTTTTCATCTTAATGAAATTATAATACATATATATTTTTTGTCAATAGTCTCTAACAATCTATATGAAATCATTTTGGAAGCGAACTTTTTTATTACTTATCTGTCTAAGAGAAAAAGGGAGGTGTAAAGTGAATGATTTTGTAAGTTTTTTAAAGAAGAACAAGATTATATTTGCACTACTCATTATTGTAGTGATAGTAGGTATTGGTGGGATAAGCTACCTTTTTTTAGGGAATGAAAGTCTAAACATTGGGAAGAGAGCTCTTACCCCGACTTCACCGGAGCAGGCAGATTATACTTCTAAACCTTATGAAAGAAAAAGTTATGAGGGTAAACCTGTACAAACAACTACGCAGCCTGCTCCTTACACTGTAGGTAGCACTGGAGAAACTCAGTTTGGACTTAAAGTCATTAAAAATGGTAGTGTGACCCTTCGGGCAGAAAAAGGAAAGTTTTTTGGAGCTTGGAACAAAATTATTTTTACTGCGAAGAGCTTCTCTGGGTTTATATCAAATTCCAATTATTACAAACAGGGTGATCACTATTACGGAACAATCAGCATAATGATCCCCTCAAAGGATTTTGATGCGTTTACTAATGAGCTTGCAAAAGCTGGAAAAATAGAAAATATGCATGTATCAACAAAGGATGTTATAGGTGAGTATGTAGACCTTTCTTCACGGATTAAAGTACTTGAGTCACAAAGGAAGCTGCTACTATCATGGCTTGATAGTGCAAAGGACGTAAAAGATATGCTTTCATTGAGGAATGAGCTTGAAAATGTAGAAACTAAAATTGAACAAGCTAAAGGAAGAATAAATTATATTGCATTTCATACGAATTTCTCTGAAATTACGATAAGTATTTCAGAAGAAGGGGAAATAAAGCATCGTAGATCAGAGGTTTCACTTCGTATCGTCCAGGGATGGCAAAGAGCTTTAAACGGACTTGTATCATCTTTCATAGGGCTTATAATATTTATTGGATGGATGATCCCCTGGCTCATTATTATATATATCGTTTATCTTATCTATAAAAAAAGAAAAAAGGAGGCATCAAGATGAGTAAAAAATTTGTTGGAATCTTAGTAGTGTTAGCATTAATTTTAAGTGTTGTAGTAGTAGGCGGAAGGATTCTGCCAAAGGGAAATGCATCTGCAGAAAAAACAGGCTCTTTGGAAAATCATACAGTATCTGTAATGGGAACGGGTAGTGTTGAGGCTGTGCCGGATGTTGCATATATACACTTTGGTGTACAGATAGAAGATAAAGATCCTGAAAAAGCAATGGATAACCTTGCAGAAAGAGCAGAAAAGGTTATGGATGTTTTAAAAGAATCAGGTATAAAAGAAGAAGATATAAAAACGACAAATCTCTCCCTTTCTCCTATTTACCGTTGGGACAAAGAAACAGGAAAATCAATTTTAGACCACTACAGAGCAAGCGAATACTTTAATGTAAAATGTGTGATAAAAGATACAGGCAAGATAGTAGGTGAAGTAAGCAAAAATGGTGCAAACATTATAAATGGGATTTCGTTTGATGTATCAAACAGAAACGAACTAAAGCTTGAAGCAATTAAAGATGCGATGAAAGATGCTAAATCAAAGGCAGAAGCATCCCTTTCAGGAAGTGGCTATAAAATAACAGGAATAAAAACAATCTCCATAGAGATGAATACGCCAACTCCATCACCAATCTATAGAAATATCTCCAACGACGTAGAAAATGCTACAATTCCTGTTCAAGAAGGGACGCTTTCCATAAAAGCTACAGTGAGCGTTGTATTTTCATTTGATTGATTATTGACAAAGTCCGAAACAGACATATAATGCTTTAAAGGTTTTGCCCTGGCTCTGTCCTATGTCCCCACAGTAAAAAGCCTTAGTAACCTTCAATCTGGTTGAATAGTGAAAAGGCGGGGAAGGGAAGAGTCGGGGCTATTGCTTAAATAGTAAAGATGAATAGAGATAGCATTGGCGTGGAAATTCTTCTTTTTATGAATCGATTTTTTAAAAGGCCTGTCCATCCATTTAATCTTGAGGATGCAGGTATAAAAACATTTGCAGAATGGGAATTTAACCAATCAAAACGTATTAACTTATATTATTTGCCCGATATTAACCTGTTCAAAGAATTGCAGGGTAAAACTATTTTAGATGTTGGAGCCGGTGGAGGCGGAAAGAGTACATTTTATGCATTAAACGGCGCAAAGAATGTAATAGGTATAGACATTAAGAAGGAATTCATAGAGCAAGCAAAGGAATTTGCTTCTTCAAAAGGTGCAAAGAATGTAGAGTTTTTTGTAGCAAATGCAGAGAAAATGCCTTTTTCAACTAACTCCATTGATGTTTGCGTAATGAACGATGTGTTTGAACACCTCGCACATCCTGAAGCCACACTAAAAGAAGTTGCAAGAGTATTAAAAATAGGTGGAAAAATCTTCGTTAATTCTCCTCCATATTTTCATCCGTATGGTGCTCATCTTTCGGATCTTATTGGTATTCCTTATGTACACATAATGTTTCCTGAGCCAGTGCTGATAAATGCATACAAAAAACTTGCAAGCGATACAAAATCCTATGAAAAGAGAGTCAATTTACGATTTGGCATAGTGAACGGAAAAGAGCGAATTACATACATAAATAGGATGACAGTGAAACGCTTTGAGAATATTGTAAAGAATCAGAATGATTTCAAAATATTAGTCTACAAACTTATCCCTCTAAAGAAACATTTAAAACCACTCCTTCGTACTCCATTAAGGGAAGTTTTTACTAAAATGATAGTTTTTGTAGGGGAGAAAGAAACATAACCTGGACTGAATCATTACTTACTATATGAAATTCATTTGATTGTTTCGTTAATTATATTGAAACTATCATTTTTCAAAGGGGATATATTTGGTATATTGAGAGTTTTTTTATCATATGCTCTTGATAGTTTCCTCTGTAGTTTATACAATTCTCTCTTTAGTTCTACAGGATTTAAGTTTTCTGAAACAAGACTTGGCACAAAAACGGCCAAGGAAAGGAATGCAGTATGACATTGTTCAGAGTGACAAAAAATGCGTGCTAGAAAAAAACAGGGCTACAAAATGATATAGATTTTTGATGATTCAATTCGCCTCTTGACACAGAATATAATTTTGTTATACTATTATCTCAATAGATGGGTATTTAGGACTAAATACCCGATACCTACCTCCTTTCTTATTCATGCCAGGGAAGATGTCCCCATCATCTTCCCTTCTTTTTTTAAATTTTGTTTTTTTGTATATAATGATTTGGGAGGTATAATATAAGTGTACCAGGAAAAGTTTGTAGTTTCTTATCGATTAAAGTCTTATATAGACAAATACAAACAGCTTATTGCTAAAACTGCATTTATGAAGGTAACGAAATAAATGAAGATAGCGGTATGGAGATATCAGGCTTTAAAATACAATAAGAACAAGAGTATATGGTAAATAAAAAGACTATTACAGGCCTAATAAGTAGGTATCTCTTAATGATGTTAAGGCAGCTGAACCTGTCTACATGCAAATATGCACGGGCGGTTAGTTCTGTGAGGAGTATTAAAATATTGTCCTCACTTTTACAATAAAATAAAAGATAGGAGGTTAAAATGTCTAATAGACGTGAACTTTTACTTATTCCAGGCCCTACTCCTGTAAGTGATGAAGTGCTTCATGCTCTTTCTCAAAAAACAATATCCCATACGGATGAGCGGTTTGTAAAAGTTTTTGCAAAAGCTTTGGAAGAAATGCATCCATTTTTTGGAATGTCTCAAGGACAAACATTTATTATTTCCGGTTCTGGCACATTAGGAATGGAGATATCTTTATCAAACATTCTGAACGAAGGAGAATCTCTCCTTGTGGTATCGCACGGTTATTTTGGTGACAGATTTGCAGAAATAGGCAAAACACTCGGGCTCGATGTTGATATATTGAAAAGTAACACAGGGAAGACTATCCATGAAGATTCTTTGAAAGATTATCTTAATAGAAAAAAGTATGCTGCAATTACATTTACTCATGTGGACACATCCACCGGTGTAATTGCAGATATGGAAAAATTTAGTAAATTAGTTAAGAAAATTTCTCCAGATACTTTAATTGTTTTGGATGGTGTTTGTGCAACAGGCGGCGTTCCAGAAGAAATGGATAAATGGGGAATTGATGTTATATTTACTGGCTCACAAAAAGCAATTGCAGTACCTCCTGGCCTTACAATGCTTGCTTTTTCCGAGCGTGCTCTTAAGAAACGCAGAAAAATGAAAAAAATGAGAACTTACTATGGAGATATACTGAGATGGATTCCCGTAATGAATGATCCTCACAAATACTTTGCTACTCCTCCTGTAAATATGATCTTCGCTCTTGAGAAATCCCTAAGCACTATTATAGAAAAAGGCTTGAACAATTATTATGAAAAGCACAGGAAACTTGCCAGGAAGGTAAGAACGGCTATGAAAGTATTTGGATTTGAGAATTTGCCCAGGGAAGAGGATGCTGCACCTACACTTTCGGTATTTTCCTATCCTGCAGGTGTTGAAGATTTTAAATTTAGAACTGCTCTTAAGGAAAAAGGTGTTACTGTTGCAGGTGCATTAGGCAAATTAAAGGGAAAATACTTTAGAATGGGACATATGGGGAATATTACCGAGCAAGATATTGACCTTGCTTTGAAACTTATTGAAGAAGTTTTGAAAGAAAAATAATAGTGACTCACTACGGCTTTGAGCTTTAGAGGTTTGCTGTTTCTTGTGGCAAATCTCTTTTTGCTTAATTCACCCTGGAACTTTTTACGTTACTCCTTTTGTAGTCTAAGTAATCAAAACAAAAAATTATCTTCCTTATCTTTTTATCAGCAGCTCTTTGGATTTTAGAATTTCTTTGACTCTGGAATATTTTTTGCTTAGCAGTTCGTTTTAGTGCTTCATCCACAGTGATTCTTGGATTGCTGCAAGCAAAAAACAGTACTTTCCAAAAATAAGGGAAAAACAGTAGGATAACTTATCTGGTTAGTAACTAAATTTTGAAGCTCACTCTTCTTAACAAAGCATTATGCTATCTATGTTTATTGGAAGTCTCAGGGCGGTAAGTTCGATTATAGTATCCTTAGAGTGAAGCATTTTTTAAAAATATGAAAAACATTATAATAAATAAAAACAGAAAGGAGTAATAGATATGTTTAACTTTAGTGCAGATTATTGGATTAGATTATTGCTTTTTGTATTACCTGCAGTTTTGATTGTTCTTACACTGCACGAATATGGGCATGCATATGCTGCATATAAGCTGGGGGATCCTACGGCAAAACGAATGGGGCGGCTCAGCCTTAACCCATTGCATCATATAGACCCCGTAGGCTTAATTACACTGATTCTTTTTAAGTTCGGCTGGGGTAAACCTGTACCCGTAGATTTTTTCGCATTGCGAAATCTCCGTTCAGGGATGATAACTGTCTCTTTAGCAGGTCCTGTTATGAATTTTATTACGGCAATTGTTCTTTCTCCTCTTTATAAATTGGCGGTAGTCTCTCCTATGATGCTTACCCATTTTAGCTATATTGTCGTTTTAATGCAGTATATCATTGTGTATAGTATATTTCTTGGAATATTTAACCTTATCCCTATTCCTCCACTTGATGGTTCAAAGGTTTTGTTTGCTTTTGCAAGGAGGCCGGAGCGATATCTTCTGGACGAATCTGTAAATACTTATGGAATGATTCTCCTTATTATCTTGATACTAATACCATCTTCTCTTAATTTATTGAATACAATTGTTTCACCTTTGTTAAAATTATTTTTATAGGAGGGAATAATGAATAGAATTTTAAGTGGAATGAGACCAACAGGAAAGTTGCATATAGGGCATCTATACGGTGCACTTTCAAACTATGTAAAACTGCAGAAAAAGTATGATTCTTATTACTTTATTGCAGATCTTCATGTGTTGACTACAAATTACGAACATACGGAAACAATCAGAAGAAATAGGGTAGAAGTGATGCTTGATTGGCTTGCTAGCGGTATAGACCCTGAAAAAAGTGTACTATTTATACAATCTAAAGTTCCAGAACATACATATTTAACTTTGCTTCTCTCAATGATTGTGCCCCTCCCCTGGGTTGAAAGAAACACAACGGTAAAAGAGATGATAAGGGACCTTAATCTCAGGGAAAAAGCATCGTATGGACTGCTTGGTTATCCTATTCTTATGGCATCTGATATTATTATCTACAAGGCTAACTATGTCCCTGTAGGAAAGGATCAAGTACATCATCTTGAGATAACAAGAGAGATTGTAAGAAGGTTCAATAATCTTTATGGGAATTTGTTCCCTGAGCCACAGGCACTACTCACAGAATTTCCATCCATACCTGGCCTTGACGGTAAAAAAATGTCAAAGAGTTTGAATAATGACATAAAAATTGCAGATACGGAAGAGGAGACAACAAGGAAAGTTATGAGTGCTATTACAGATCCTGCAAAAGTGCATTTAGGAGATATTGGGCATCCTGAGATTTGCACAATTTTTAAATATCATAAGATCTTTAATAAGGAAGAGGCACCACAAATTGAAAAGGATTGCAAATCAGGGAAACTTGGCTGTGTATCCTGCAAAAAGCGCCTTGCAGAGAAATTAAATGCTTCATTAAAAGAAATAAGAAATAGAAGGAAGTCGCTTGCAGGAAGAGAAAAAGAAATTACAGAAATATTTGAGGAAGGGAGTAAAAAAGCACAAAAGGTTGCATCAGAAACCTTGAAGCAAGTTATGTATCTAATGAAGATAGATTAATATGAACGAAGCACTTTCAGAGTTAGTAAAAAAAGCAAGAAGGGATAGAAAAAATTTACTTGCTGTAGATTTACTCTCCATTATTGAAAAAGAATTCCACAATGTGCAGGATGAAAATAACTTTCTGATGTTGGGAAATACAATTCTTCATCTTAGCATTCTTGTGGAACTGAAATCAGAACTTTTATTGTATCTTTTTTCTCTCCAAAGAGACAAAAGAAAAAAAGAAATGTCAGAAGATACAGAAATTATGGAGATTTTTTCACTCATACAAAAAAGTGTATCAAAGGGAGAAACCTTTAAAAAACCAAGGTATGTGGAAGTTATTAAGAATGATAACGTGCCTGTATCCCGACTTTTAAAAATCATCCAGGAAATTTTAGAAAAGGAAAAGTATCTTGAGGAAAAGAAGATAAAGAGGAACGAAATCTCTATAAAAGAGATGATAGAAACCTTAAAAAGTAAAATTAAAAGTGAGAAGAAAATTGTGTTTCAGAAACTCTTTGAAAATAAAAAATCTCGGCTGGAGATCATTCTAATGTTCCTTGCTTTGCTTATTCTTGCAAAGAGCAAATTTGTGCGGATAGTACAGCAGGATGTATTTGCTCCGATATACGTAGAATATAGAGATGAAAAAAGAAGAATACCTGTCAGCAATTGAAGCAATACTATTTGTTTCTAACAAACCTGTTACAATAGGGAAGCTAAGAGAAGAACTCCACATCAGTTCAGATACAATATTAGAGCTTCTTATGGAGCTTGAAAAAAATTATAAAAATAGAGGTATCAATGTAGTCCTTACCAAAAAGGGATATACGTTTGCTCCAAATGAAAAGTATAGACGTTTCTTTTCAAAATTTATAGAAAGAAAGCACAGTACACTTTCAAGACAATCTCTTGAAGTTATAGCAATTCTGCTGAACGAAGGAAAGACAACAAAGAAAAAGATTGATAAGCTAAGAGGAGTAAATAGTGCGAGGATGATACATAGTCTTTTAAAAAAAGGGTATATTAAAAAGATAAGAGGCAAAGACAATTTTTATTACAGTATTACAGATAGTTTTATAAAAAATATGAAACCCGAAGTACGAGAGGCAATACTCAATAGAACATTCTTTAAAAAAGGTATTTCTTAGATAAAAATAATAGATCTATAAAAGCTATAAAAAATCTGTGGATATCTAAAATTACGGTTTAATCAAGCAAAGACGCACACAGTTATGTTAATTATTTGTTAAAAACTGATTAGATTATCCTGTGGATAATTTAATGCATTATTATATCAGCAATAAGACGCTCTCTTATAAATTGGATACCCTGTCAGCAGTGATTAAAACTTATCCACAGCAACTTGTGGATAATGTGGATAAGTTTTGAGACCACAGATCTTCCATTTGACAAATTTATTTTAATTGATTATAATATTGTACATTTAAGAAAGGAGAGGTAAATGGTAGATGAAGCTGTAATTAAAAAAAGAAAGCGCTTAAAATCTATTAAGGAATACTTAACAGGATATATTTTCATTTCTCCTGCTACGTTAATCCTTGCCATTTTTGTCATTTTCCCATCTATCTTTGTTTTTTATATTAGTACGCTGAATTGGAATATGATTGGCCCAAAACATTTTGTTGGTTTAACTAATTATATTAATCTTCTCTTTAGGTCGCCTTATGCCCCGGAATTCTGGCATTCTGTCCTCGTTACTATTGAATATGTTTCAATGAGTGTTCCACTCCAGATGGGTGTTTCTCTTGGGCTTGCAGTTCTTCTTATGAAGCCTATAAAATTGAGGGGCTTCTTCAGAACAGGTATTTTTATTGCATATGTAACACCCCTGGTTGCAACATCCATTGTATGGATGTGGATGTTCAATCGAGACTATGGTCTCTTTAATGCTATCCTCAAAATGCTCCACTTGCCTACTTCCAGCTGGCTATTAGGGGTACCTTCTGCGCTTATTTCTATCGTTATATATACATCCTGGCATGAGATAGGATTTTCTACAATTCTTTTTATGGCAGGCCTTACTACTATTCCTAAAGAGCTACAGGAAGCAGCTCGTATTGATGGCGCAAATGCTAACGGGGTTTTCTGGAATATTACCTGGCCTATGCTTTCGCCTACCACGTTCTTTGTTTTAATTATTTCTATGATTGGGGCTTTTAAAATGTTCACTCCTGTCTTCATTCTGACAGGCGAAACCGGAGGACCGTACCATTCAACAACTACTACAGGATTCTATCTATATGAATATGCATTCAATTATTGGAAGGCAGGATATGCAAGTGCTGTAGCTGTACTACTATTTTTGATTATCTTTGCTCTTACTTTGCTTAATATGAAATTTACCGGGAGAAAAGTTTTCTATGCAGGAGAAACATCTACAGGAGGGACTAATGAAACGGCATAAAAAAATAAAAATATCTTCCATTCTTACTTATGTAATCCTTACAGCTGCCTTGATATTCACTGCTTTTCCTTTCTATTGGATGGTTGTTTCTTCGTTGAACAAGCCAGGCAGCTTATTTGCATTCCCCCCAAAACTCATACCTGATTTTTACTTTAAGAATTACATTACTATGTGGCATAATGCACCAGGTGGTTACTCTTGGTGGCGTTTTATCTGGAATACTGTATTTATTGCAACCACCACGACAGCGCTTTCAGTTTTTAACTCTACTCTTGCAGGTTTTGCCTTTGCAAAGATCAAATTTCCATTGCGTGACAAGATATTCTTATTTCTTTTAGGGCTTATGATGATCCCTGGAGAAATGCTGCTTATCCCTAACTATGTTATCCTAAAGCATCTACATTGGTTGAATACGTACCAGGCAATGATTGTTCCATGGGGTGCAAGCGTATTTGGTATATTTCTTGCAAGACAATCTTTCAAAACACTTCCCAATGAACTCTGGGAAGCAGCTCAGGTGGATGGATGCTCAATATGGAGATACTTCTTTTCCATTGCAGTACCACTTGCAAAGCCTACTCTTTTAACACTTGCTCTATTTGTTTTTTTAGGAAGCTGGAATTCATTTCTCTGGCCATTAATTGTAGCAAGAAGTTATGCAATTATGCCGCTTGAAGTTGCTCTAAGATCTTTTATTGGAGCAGAGGGAACTGATTGGGGGCCTCTTACTGCTGCATCTACAATGGCAACAGTCCCTGTGCTTATTGTGTTCCTCATCTTCCAGCAGCAATTTATAGAAGGTATATCAAAGGGGGCTTTAAAAGGTTAAATATGTGTTTTAAAAAAAATAATATAATAAAAGGAGGTGTTTTTTATGAAAAAAGTTGTTGCACTTATTGTAGCTCTTCTTCTCGTTGGAACAGTAGTAGTACCTATTACAAGAACAGCTGCAGAAAATGTCACCACTGTAAAGATTTACATCGGTAAACCAACAGCGTATGTAAACGGTGTAGAGAAGAGTTTAGACCAACCGCCTGTTATTATGAACAACAGGACAATGGTGCCTATCAGGTTTGTAACTGAGGCGATGGGTGCGAAGGTAGATTGGAATGGTAAGGAAAGGAAGGTTACCATTACTCTGGGCAGTAACGTTGCTATTCTAAAGATTGGTGATGTAAAAGCTCAAGCAAATGGTTATGATGTGTATCTTGATGCAGCACCAACGATTATTGTAAAGACATCAAGGACAGTGGTTCCGGTAAGATTCGTTGCTGAGACCTTGGGAATGGATGTAAAATGGAATGGTACAGAGCGTTCTGTAACAATTAAGTATTCACCCGAATGGAAACCTGTTGAAGTGAGTTTCTGGCATGCAATGAATTACAAACAAGGTACAGTTCTTGGTGAAATGATTAAAGAATTTAATGCTACTCATCCAAGAATTGAGATTAAAGGTACAGCTTTCTCAAATTATGGTGCTCTACAGCAGAAGACTATTGCAGCAATAACTGGTGGAACACCACCTGTTCTTACTCAGGCTTATGAGAACTGGGTGGCACAGTACATTACTGGCGGCTATCTTACCCCTATAGAAAAGTTTATTAATGGCCCTGATGGAATACTTCCAAAGGATAGGAAAGATTTCTTTGCCAATATGTGGGCTGATGGCTATCTGCCAGATGGCAAAATGTGGATGTTACCATTCAATAAGAGTAACATTGTAATGTACTACAATCCAGATATGCTTAAAGCGAATGGAATTACTGCTCCTCCGAAAACGTGGGACGAGTTTGAAAAGGATTGCAAATTGCTTACAAAAGCAGATGGAAGTCAATGGGGTTGCTCTATGACTCCTTCCGTAGATTTATGGTATGCACGTGTATATGAGTATGGAGGAAAAGTTCTTAACAGAGATTATACAGATGTTGCATTTGATAAAACAGATGCAGCACTTAATGCAACAAAAGCAATGAATGATATGGTACAGAATAAGTATATCCATATCACTACAGGATACAATTATCAGACTGACTTTGGTAATGAAAAATGTGCTTTCTGCTTTGCAAGTGTTGCAAGTTATGTATGGATTAACAAAGCCGTGGCTGGAAAATTCACAATCTCAGAAGCACCGCTGCCAGCAGGTCCTGCAGGTCAGCATTCCGTTATGTATGGAACGAACGTAGTAATATTTGGCGCAACACATACTCCAGAGGAGCAAAATGGTGCATGGAAGTTCGTAAAATGGTTTACTGAGCCAAGGCAAACAGCACGATGGGCAATGGGCACAGGTTATCTACCTGTAAGGAAATCTGCTCTTGATCTTCCCGAAATGAAAGAATACCTTACGAACCATCCTGAGATAAAAGCTGGCTATGATCAACTTGCTAATTGCGTTGTTCAGCCTCCAATCTCCGCCTGGAATCAATCCAGAGGCGATGTGAGTGCAGAGCTTCAAAAGATCTATCTTGGTAAAATCTCTCCCGAGGATGGCCTTAAAGAGCTTGCTGTAAAGATCAGAGCAAACCTTCACAGATAATAAGTTTTTAGCAAAATGAGTATTTCTGCCTCCGCAAAGAGCGGAGGCATTTTATTTCTGATTAATTTTTGTTGTATCTTGAGAAAACTCTTTTTTCTCCAGATCAGAAGGTTTTGGAGCAGCTTCTTTATTATCTTTTTTTGGTGTTTTTAATACGTCAGTAGATTTATCAGAGATTTTCTCTTTTTCAATTATTTTTTTTGCCTTTGGTTTTGGGACTGTTTCTGCAGGTTTCTTTTCTTTTTTATTTATTATATGTTTTTTTACAACAGAGGCTAACTCACCTTTAATTAATCCTTTATATATCATTGAATTTACAAATATTCTACTACTCATAGCAATAAGTAGTGTAGATAAACCGAAAATTACAGCATACGAGAGAACAACAATAACGAAATATCTATCTGTAGTAAGAATAGAAGAAAAATTGAAGTTAGTCTCAATGAGCTTCCCCAACAAAAAATAAATACAGATTGAAGAAAAACCAATGAGAAATCCTGATATTTCATTAAATGAGAAGATAGCAAGCAGAAAACTTAGAACGATGAGTAGCTCAAGATAGGTGAGATAGTATGGGAGAACAATCAAAACGTTGCTTTCAGAAACCGTGATGATGCTGGCAACAAGAAGTACAAACAGAAAAAATATAACAGGAAAAGCTAATCCTATTCCTCCTCTTTTGTGTAATTTTGAAATTTTCTGTTTGTTTCTTAAGATAAAATTCCTCCCTATACTCAGGAAAATAGCAGAAATAATAGAAAAGAACGCTAATATTATAAAAAAGACAATTCTCTGGATGGTCAAAGCTGAATAAACCGTATAAAAACGAAGAAATAATTTGATACCAATGTAGGATAAAGAATAGAGAAATATAATTAAAATATCTATGCCAAAGTTGTTGGAAATAGAAACAAGGAGGAGCACAATAAACAGAGAGATAAGAATCGTAGCAAAAGGAATATTAACGATGTTCCATTGATTGAGGTTGAAGCGAGGAATCACTTCCTCACCCCAACCTACGAGAACACCAAATATGATACTTAAACTTACAAGCGAAATCTTTTTTCTCACTTTTTACTCAAATTTTTCTATAAAAGATTTATAAGCAAGATAGGAAGAATAAATGTCTGCTTTTGATGCAAGCTCAAATGGTGCATGCATAGAAAGTAGTGCAGGGCCCGCATCAATTGTTTCTATACCACGCTTTGCCATAAATTTAGCAATCGTTCCTCCACCACCAATATCTACTTTTCCTAATTCTCCTACCTGCCAGGGCACATTATTTTCATTTAATAAGCTGCGCACTTTGTATACGAGCTCAGCAGAAGCGTCACTCGAGCTATACTTTCCACCAGAACCCGTGAACTTTGTTATAACAATGCCGTGACCAAATATCGCTGAATTCTGCTCTTCAAAAACATCCCGATATAGAGGATCCAATGCTGCATTTACATCAGCAGAAAGGCAAGACGAGTTATGCAATACCTCTCTTGCTGATAGCTCTTTTATACCTTTAAGCTTTATATACTTTTCAATGGCATATTCAAGAAAATCACTCTGCGAACCAGTAATACCATCACTTCCAATTTCTTCCTTATCCATAAGAAGTATCATTGCGGATTTTTCCAGATCGTTTGCATTAAATAAGGCTTGATAGGCAGTATACGCACATACTTTATCATCATGACCGTATCCTGTAAGCACACTTCTATCGAATCCAACATCTCTTGCAGGACCCGCAGGTACAAGAGTTAATTCGGAGGAGATGAAGTCTTCTTCCACAATACCATATTCTTTATGAAGCAGATTAAGAATATATTTTTTAAATCTGTTCTTCTCCTTTTCATCCTCAATGGGAATACTTCCAACGATGGGATCCAGAGACTCGCCAACTATTGCCTCCTTCACAGGTTTCTCCATTTGTTTTCTTGCAAGGTGCGGAAGCAAATCTGAAATGACAAATACAGGATCTTCGTTAGATTCACCAATCGATACAGAAAGTTCTTTACCATCCTTTAACATTATAACACCATGCAAGGCAAGCGGGAGCGTAACCCATTGATACTTTTTAATACCACCATAGTAGTGTGTTTTAAACATAGCTACATCAAAACCTTCATACAATGGATTTTGCTTGATATCAACCCGTGGCGAGTCTATATGTGCTACAATAAAGTTAATTCCCTTTTCTAATGGAGCTTTACCTTTCTTGAAAATAAAGATATTTTTTTTATTATTAATCGCTAAGAAATTGTTACTGTTGTACTCACTGCTGAATAAATCCACATAGCCACGTTTAATGGCATTTTCCTTTACAGTTTCTACAACCTCTCTTTCTGTTTTACAAGCAGTAATGAACTGCTTGTATTGCTCTGAAAAATTCATAACCTCGCTTCTGTCCAACAAAAGCCAAGCATTCTTTGTTTTGTATTCTATATTCATTATTCACCTCCATCAAATTATAGAGTTATTTGCATAAAAATCAATTATATGTAAAATGATTTAAGGAGAAAAAATGTCGCTAAAAGGAGATTTAAAAGATTTTGGATTAGAGGAGCTCATCCAAGCTATACAAAACGGAAAGAAAAGCGGTAAATTAGAGATAAGAGGAGAGATGGGCATATATGGGATTTTTTTTGAAAACGGTCAAATCATACATGCCTTTGCTCCATTTGCCATAGGCTTGGAGGCAATAAAAGATGCATTTCTTGAAATTAATGGGCACTTCTCCCTAATAGAGAATCTCATTCTTCCTCCAAGAACAATTAAAAAAAATAATATGTCGCTACTTATGGATGGTATTAAAGCAAGGGAGGAATGTAAAAATGTACTGAAATATATTAAGAAAGACACAATAGTTTCTGTCTCTTCTGATGCTAATATAGATTATGTTGAAGCCAAAGAATGGAAAGTATTAAGATATATTATTGTTAATAAAAGACTCACTATATTAGATATTCTTGAAAAAACTAATTTAACGTACTATAATGTATGTAAAGCGTTAAATAATCTGCTTGAAAAAAAATTAATTACAATGGAGGTAGCAAATGGATGAAGGGAAGCTCTCCAAAACTCAAATTGTTCTTACAGCTGAAGAACAAAAGAAGTTAGATGAGAGTTTTGGAGAGTATTTAGTAGAATCGGAATCAAAAGAAATCATTCTTTTGAATAAGAGTGGTGAGCTCATAGCAAAAACAGGTGATATTACGTCAGATGCAGCAGTAACTGTTTCAGCACTTGCAGCAGGTGTATTTTCTGCAACAAATGAGCTTGCACGCATCCTTGGAGAAAAGGAATTTACTGTTACATTTCATCAAGGGAAAGAAACGAATATCCACATATCTCTTATTACTCCAAATACACTCCTCGCAGTTGTCTTTGATAATACAGCACCAATAGGAGCAATTAGATTCTGGGCAAAAAAGATAGGAAATACAATAAAAGGGATCATAGAAAATGCAGAGCGGAGAGGTTCACAAAAACCATCTCCAGAATTGAAAAAAGAATTAAAAAATGAAATAGATAATCTATTCTGACAGATTCTGAACTGTACATATGAGTGTTATAAACTTTGCAAGAAAGGAAATTTCTTTTAAGATTGTATATTATGGTCCTGCAATGAGTGGGAAAACAACAAACTTAAGATTTATATATAGCTCTCTTCCTGGAAAGGTAAAAGGTAATTTTACAACTATTGCTACAGAGACAGAAAGAACTCTGTTTTTTGATTTTCTTCCGCTTGAGTTGGGTATGATAAAGGGATTCAAAATACGCCTTAGTTTGTACACAGTCCCAGGGCAATACATTTATAAGCTTACAAGAAAGTCTGTATTAAGAGATACGGATGGACTAATTTTTGTTGCAGATTCGCAGCAAAGCAAAGTGGAGGAAAATATCAAAAGTTTTAATGATATGGTGGAAAACCTCCAGGAATTTGGAGAAAATATAGAAAACATTCCACTTGTACTACAATACAACAAAAGAGATCTAAATCCGATTTTACCTGTGTATGAGATGGAAAGATTGTTAAATAAAGAAGGCAAATATCAGCATTATGAAGCTATTGCAATAAATGGGACAGGAGTCATTGCAAGCTTGAAAGCTATAACGAAGTTGGTAGTGTCAAAAATATAAAAAATGAAATTGCCAAAATTCATAGGTGTTGCAGGAGGTACCGGTTCAGGTAAAACAACTGTTTCTAAAATCGTTCAAAAAAGCTTTGGAAAAGAGAAAGCTTCTATCATCTCTATGGATGCATATTACAAAGATTTTGCTGATCTTTCACTTGAAGAGAGAAAGAAAATCAATTATGATCATCCGGATGCATTTGATACAGAACTTTTTTTATCACACCTCAGAGCACTCAAAATGGGAAAATGTATAGATATACCCGTATACTCATTTTATGAATATAAAAGAACTGATATAAAACAACATCTCTGTCCGACTCCTATCATTATTACAGAAGGAATGCTGCTTTTTTATAACAGAGAGATAAGAGATATATTTGACATTAAAATTTTTATTGACACTGATCCTGATGTGCGCATCATTCGGCGCATACAGAGGGATGTATTAGAAAGAGGAAGAACTCTTGAATCAGTAATAAATCAATATTTAGATACGGTGCGTCCTATGCACATTCAATTTGTAGAGCCAACAAAGAGATTTGCTGACATTATTATACCCCGCGGAGGACACAACAAAGTTGCAATGGATATTATCATTGCAAAAATCAAATCCATTCTCCATCAGTACGAAAAAAACTAAGAAAACTTATGGTGCCGGGGACCGGAATCGAACCGGTACGATGTCACCATCGCGGGATTTTAAGTCCCGTGCGTCTGCCAGTTCCGCCACCCCGGCTTATTCAACTGACATTACTTCAGCTCAAGTATAATGAAGTAACATATTTTTGTCAATAGTCAGGTGAATATTTCTTAAACCACTCTATGGTTTCTTCAAGTCCTCTCTCAAGAGAATATTCTGGGATAAATCCCAATTCTCTCTTTGCTTTAGCTCCATTAAGTGAAATTCTTTGTACCTCGCCTTTGCGAGGCGGTGCATATATTGGATCTACCTTTTTGTTCAAAGCGGAAGAGAGCATTTCTAACAATACATTTACAGATGTTTCTATGCCAGTTCCAATGTTATATGTTCCCTCTTTTCCATCCATTGCAAGCAAATTTGCTTTTACTACATCCTTTACATACACGTAGTCCCGTGTTTGATTCCCATCTCCATAAATAATAGGCTTTTCTCCATTTAATATTCTTCCAGTAAATATTGCAACAACGCCTGCTTCACCCAAGGGATCTTGCCTTGGACCATATACATTGGCGTATCTTAAAATAACTCTCTCTATTCCATACATGCTTTTGAAGTAATTAAGGTACTGCTCAGTACAATACTTAGAAACGCCATAGGGAGAAAGTGGTGCAATCTCCGTACTTTCATCCGCAGGAAGGTTATCTGGCTCACCATAAAGAGCGCCACCTGTCGAAGAGAAGATAATTCTTTTAACATTATACTTTACAGCAAGTTCAAATAAGTTAATTGAGCCAATAATATTTGTAAGTGCATCAAATGCAGGGTCTGCCACAGATTTTCTCACATCAATCTGTGCTGCAAGGTGATAGATAATCTCAGGTTTCACCTCTTTAAAGATTTCTTCAAGCGCTTTTTTATCCCTGATATCTGTTTTGTAAAAACGAGAGAGTGGATTTAAGTTTTCTTTTTTTCCTGTGGATAAATTATCCAAAACTGTTACGTTGAATCCATTGTCCAGTAATCCATCCACGACATTTGAGCCAATAAATCCTGCTCCACCTGTTACCAAAACGTTCATCTATGCCTCCTCTACAATATCTTTTAAATACTTTTTGAATTCCTTGCCGAATTCTTTATTCTTCAAAGCAAAGGATACATTTGCCTTTAGATACCCAAGTTTTTCGCCAACATCAAAACGTGCACCTTCAAATTCATAAGCATAAATCTTTTCTTTAATTAATAGATTTTTTATTGCATCCGTTATCTGCACCTCTCCGTTTTTACCTGGTTTTGTATCTTTGAGTGATTCAAATATGGATGGCATAAGAATGTACCTTCCTACAATTGCAATATTGGATGGTGCTTCCATTGGATTTGGCTTTTCAATCAAATCTTCAACTTCGTATAGCCTGTCATCTATTTTATTTCCTTTAATTATACCATAAAGATTCGTATCTTTTATAGGCACTTTCATTACAGCAAGGATAATACCAGGATAACTTTTATAAACGTTTATCATCTGTTTTAAGCAAGGCTTACTTGAATCAATAATATCATCTGCCAAAAGAACACCAAACGGTTCATCAGATACAAACCCTTTTGCATGGTATATTGCGTCGCCAAGCCCATTTGCTACCTTCTGTCTCACATAATATATGGATACCATTTCACTTACATTTCTTACAACATTCAGCAAATCGGTTTTTCCTTTTTCTTCAAGTTCCCTTTCAAGCTCGATGGCATAATCAAAATAATCTTCTATTGCTCTTTTATTTCTTCCTGTAACAAGCAAAAGTTCTTCGATTCCAGAATTTACTGCTTCTTCCACTACGTACTGCACGGCAGGCTTATCTACAATAGGTAACATTTCTTTTGGCTGCGCTTTCGTTGCTGGCAACAGCCTTGTACCAAACCCTGCAACAGGTATCACTGCTTTTTTAATTTCTTTCATATTATTACCTCCTTTTTTTGTTATTATACTACTTTTATAAATATTTAGAAGACAGACTTGACTTTTTCGTTAGGAATGTGCTCATTGACGAAAAGCTACTTTTTGCTATTATTATAAGAGAATAGCTTACAAAGAATAGGAGGTTATATGATCCTGGCAAACGATTTAAGGGCAGGCGTAACGTTTGAGATGGACGGAAAGCTTTATGTTGTTGTTTCTTATCAGCATATAAAGCCAGGCAAAGGTTCTGCTTTTGTACGGGTGAAGATTAAAAATTTAGATTCAGGAAACATCATAGAGAAGACGTTTAGGCCTGAAGAGAAGTTTAAAAAAGCTTTTCTTGAGAAGAAAAAGGTACAGTATCTCTACAGAGAGAGTAAAAACTATGTATTTATGGATCTGGAGACGTATGAACAACTATCGCTCTCTCCCGATGAAGTAGGCAACGCCGCAAATTTTCTTAAAGATAATCTTGAACTCACTATAGTTTCTTATAAAG
>CAJXKN010000004.1 GCA_913055585.1 uncultured Caldisericota bacterium
CCTGAACTCGTTTCAGGGTCGACAATTTGAGGGGGTTAAAAAGCACCCCCTCAATACTCCCCCGAAAAAGACAAAAAATGAGATGCTGAAACAAGTTCAGCATGACACTGCAGAGATGCTGAAACAAGACCTGGCAAAAACAGCCAGGGAAAAGATTGCAGCATGACATTACTTAATCCTATATCCCGAATCCTATATTCATCATTCAACATCCATCATCTAACATTCAACATCCTATATCCTAAATCCTATATCCTAAATACGGGATGCTAAAACAAATTAAAAACCCTCCTGTTGTTTTTCTGTAAGCGTTTCTCTATAAATTAGGGAATGAGAGATTTAGCCCATTTTGGGAGTTCTGGTGCATTCCCATTCTCAATCATTGACTGCCATTTTTCATCTGTGAGCCTGTTGGACATTTTCTCTGTGAATTCATAATAAGAGAAAACTGGCCCTTTGAAAAGATACAAATCATTATTGTACCGTGCTGCAACGTATATTTCAAATACATTACCTACGCCTTCTTCAAGAACAGTCCCACCATTTGGGTCTGTATGAATATCAGCGACAAGCGCTGTTTTACCATCACCTGCTCCCATTATGTCACTACTAAAATCTTCTGGAAACGTCATCAGAGCTTTAAACGCATCCTTAAACTCTGAGAAATACATACTATCCTCTTTATCAAGCGGTGTGTTTTCCAATTCCTTTTTAGAAATTACTATAGCTTCATTTGTGAGACTCTTTAGTGACTCTATTTTTGTCTTTAAAACATCAGGAAGCAAGCCTCTCTCGGATAGTCCTTTTTCTGTCATATCAAGCAACGTAAGTAAACGTTCGTATCCTTCGATATTTGGCTCTACGTATCCTGGCTGAGGCAATGGTGGAGCAGTCTTTAAAGTATAGCTCTGTTTTGCATAAAGGATTGTATCATGCTTTAGCTCCGTGTAAGATGCAAGAGCGGTAAATAATTCTTTTCTTGACCAATTTTCATTTTGCATAAAAAATGGATAGCCGCTACCTCTTTTACCTTTTGCATAAGTTTTTAAAAGTGAAAGCCATCCCCAGTATAAGTTTTGCAGCCAATCCTTTATTGTAAAACTATCTATTTCTTTTCTCAATGTTTTTACCTGGTTTACGTATGCTTCGTTTTTATTCTCGTTATAAACGTTTAACATAATGTTTTCTGCTTCCTTATTTCCAAAAACATTAAATAGATCCATTGCTTTAGGTAACATTCTATACCCTGCCTTTGGGTAGACGAGGTTTTGCAAAATATATGCATCCAGCGTAAACCGCTGCCCCATAAACCTGAAGCCTTTCTCTTTATTTATTTCTGCACCTATCGTACTAATTTTAGGATTGGGCAGTGCAAGTGCTTTTCCAATAAAAGCATCCAGCTTCTCTGTATCTGTTAAATCATTTAATGAAACCGTTTCACCATAAATTGCTTTAACAATTGGAATGTAATTATAAAAATTGATATCGTCAGACCTTCCAACAAAGAATACGGTAGGCTCATATATTTTATCGTACAGCGCTAAAAGCTTCGGATTATCGGAAAGTACAAGCGTGATAAGGATAGCAGACTCTGTTTGTGAACGTCCCATCTGTATTGCTTCTTTTGATGTGCCTGGCTTCAACAGGAAACGCATCCTTCCGTACCACATCATTGATTTAAAGTAACGTTTGAACGTTTCGTTTCTTGTATAATGCCCTCGCGGGACGTACTGCGAATAATCCTCTTTATAACCAAATAGCGGTGAAACTGCAATGCCTTTGTGTGCATTAATCAGTGCAAATTCCTTATTTGCCGTATCCTCAACCTCCTTTTTTATATCAGGATTCAATTCAACCGGAAGTAGATAATCAGGATTGAGGAGTTTCTCTCCAATGTAAAAGAAAGTGATATTTCTTTTGGCTGCTTCTGCTACTAATTGGTCAGGAGCAGTATAATACTGAGCAATAGAATTCATAATCATTTCTCTGTTTAGCTTATCAAGGGTATCTACAAAATAGTGTATTTCATCATACCTCAAGGACATATCAATCAGGATATGATATGCCTGAAGGAACGTATCAAAGGAAATAAAAAGAGGCTTCCCTCCATTTTTTTCGTAGAAATCACTAAACGTATCGTAATTTGATTTCTTTATGAAAAAGCCGTTATCCTTTAGAGCATTCTGCTCTTTATCTGTGAGATTGTATTGAGAAAGATTTTTAATATCCTTTATCTTATATGTCGGAACTTTAGCTGTATATGAAATGGATGCTTCCTGCTCTGTTTCAAAAGGCTTTTCTTCTATAGACTGAATTGAATATTTTAGGCTCTTCGGATTTATTGACATCGTTCTTTCCATAAAGTTTGCTGCTTCGCCTCGTGTCAAAGAACTGTAAGGCTTAAAATAAAGCTTACCTGAACTCTTTACACCAAATGCTATCCCATGATAATAAGCTGTAATAATTTCTTTATACCCAAAATAAGAAGGTTTCAAGTCAACAAATGGATTTTTCCTATCTACAAGAGGAATTTTCTGAGCTCTTATGAGCATCGTAACAAACTCTCCACGTGTGATCTCTGCATTAGGAGAGAATTTACCATTGCCCGTGCCTTTTATAATTCCTCTCTTATACGCTTCTTCAATCCATGTAAAACCCCAGAAGTTTCGTTTCACATCAGAGAAATCTTGTTTATAATTTCCCGTTGGTTTAATACCCATTAATCTTAAAATAAGTACAGCACCTTCCGTTCTGGTAAGATGCCTGTTAGGTTTGAACGTACCATCAGGATAGCCCTTTATTAATCCTTTTTGATATAACTTTCTCACACTGTACTGCACAGTAGGGTCAGTAATATCTTTGAAAGGCAGGTTAACGGTATCTGAAATGGTAAATAAAGTAGATGCAAGATATGCAGATTCTGTTTTACTGAGAGGAGTTTTTGGAACAAGCCAAAAGCTTACTCTGTATTCCCCAACCGTCACTGAATTGCCTGTATTGCTTTTTTGATCCCACTCCACAGTAAAGCTTTTACTGCTATGTGCAGGAATCTCAAGATGCGTTATGACCTGCGCAAACTTTTTATGCAAGGACCATTTGTAAACAAGTTTATTTAAGCCAACATTTACAATTGAAAAATCATAAATCTGTGCTGTATTAAAGGTAAATCTTACAGGGGTATCGCTAACATTAGTAACTGTATAAGTAATCTTTACGGGTTCTCCTACCAAATAATAATCCTTGTCCGTTGTTACTTTTACCTTTATATTCTCCCCTTGTGCATTCTTGGCATAAAGCGGCCAAGGAAAAGATTGTGCAGAAATTGCAAATGAAAATAGCATACAAAAAACAATAAAAGCAATTAATATTTTTTTCATCGCTGCCTCCTTTTTATCTTTAGACAGGCGAGCTTAAAAAAAGTTCGGTTTAGTATCCCTCACCTGGTTTTAATATGACACATTTTGCATTTGTTTCGCTTTCTATCTGTTTTTTGAACTCCTCAGGGTTCACTTTTATTACATCCCAGGTATTGTAATGCATCGGTATAACAACCCTTGGATGGAGTAATTTCGTTGCCATTACTGCATCGTGAATATCCATTGTAAATGTGCCTCCGATTGGAAGAAGTGCAATATCAATCCAGGTTTGTCCCCCAATTACTTCCATATCGAGGAATAGTCCTGTATCGCCTGCATGATAGACTTTTAAGTCCTTAAGCTCTATAACATATCCACAGGGATTACCTGCATACAGGGTTTTGTCCCCTTCAATAATGGATGAACTGTGCGTAGCATACACCATCTTTACTTTTCCAAAACTGAATTCAGCACTTCCTCCTATGTTCATAGGATATAATCTTTTCACACCGTGCATAGAAAGATACTCCGTAATTTCAAACGGCGCAATAACCAGTGCATCATTTTTCTTTGCAATTTCTATTGTATCACCTAAATGATCATGATGTCCATGCGTTACAAGGATATATTCAGCTCTGCTACGTTCTGCTTTAATAGGAGAAAGAGGATTATCATTAAGGAATGGGTCAATGATAATATGCTCGTCATCCTTTGTTACGATGGCAAATGCAGAATGTCCAAAATAAACAACTTTACTTCTCATTTTTCACCTCCATAATAGTATTTTGAAACTTCTTTAAAAAAATTATCAATATCTTCATTTACCATAAGAGTTGTAGAAACAGGGTCAATGTTTACTTTCCCCTTTGAAACAACAACAATCTTTTGAGATGCAAATTCAGGAAGCATAGCAGCAGGATATACAGCAAGTGCAGAACCTATTATAAAGAATAAATCAGATTGATAGACAAGTTCTTCAGCTTCCTCAAAATGCATTACCTGTTCACCAAAAAATACAATGTCAGGTTTTATTATCCCTCCACACTGTTCACAATGAGGTACATCTTCTTCCATTATTTTCTTTTCCATCTCTTCTAAAGAATACTCTTTTCCGCATTTTATGCAATGGCTTTTATAAAAACTTCCGTGCAGTTCAATTACATTTTTGCTTCCTGCAAGCGTATGCAATGCATCAATGTTCTGTGTAATGATACCTTTTACTTTTCCTTCTTTCTCTAATTTTGCAAGAAACCTATGTGTAAAAGTAGGTGATGCCTTCCTGTAGAGAAGAAGAAAGTCCCTTGCAAAATCGTAGAAAGGCTTTGGGTCTCTTAAAAAATAATGAAAATCAAAGACTCTGTCAGGGTCATACTTGTGCGTTGTATAAATTCCCTGAGGCCCTCTGAAGTCAGGGATACCTGCATTGGTGGATATCCCTGCTCCTGTAAGTGCTACGATAAAATGTGCCTCTTTTATAAACTTTGCACATTCCTCTGCACTATTCATCTTTCTCCTTATAGCTTTTCTATTTCCTTTATAATCCTGTGAATGTTATTTGCAATTTCTTTATTAAGAGGTGCTACAATTTTTTCAGCTTCTTTATAATGTATAACTGCATTTTCCTTGTCTTTCATAGAGTAGAATGCCTGGCCAATATAGAACTCAGAAGTAGCAGAGGCAAAAAGATTCTTCTTCTCTTTAAAGATTTTCAATGCATCTTTCAAACAATCTATCTCTTTTAGAAGTAGATCTTTATCTTTCTCTACTGCATAAGCATCACGATAAACAATGCCAAGGTTGTATTTGCTCCTTGCAAAAGCTTCTGGATACTTATCAGGGGGAAATGCTTCAATAGAATATTTTAAATGCTCTTCTGCATTATGCAGCATCTCTTTTTTCTCTATATAGGCGAGTACGTTACCCAGATTATGATAGGAAAGGCCAAGGTTGTACTGTAATGTCCCATAATCCAATGGAGATTCATCAATAGTGTATATTTTTAAGGCATTCTTATAATGCTCAATTGAAGCTCTTAGATTCTTTTCTTTTTCAATTCCTAACTCTGCGAGTGCCGAAAAGCAAACACCTAAATTGCTTTGAGTTAAAGCATAATCTTCTGGTTCTGATTGAGGTGTAAATATTTGAGAAGCTTCTGAAAAATAATAAATAGATTTCTTCAAAAAATTTGCTTTCTCCTCTTTATCCTGAGAAATTTCTGCTAATGTAAGGTATGAAAGCCCCAGGCCATTATTGATGCCACCAAGCTCAAGGGAATCTTTACTCTCTTTCTCTATGGAGAGGGAATCTTCAAAATGCTTTATTGCTTTGAGTGTATTTTCCTTCTCTCTTCCGTCCCTCAAAGAAAGGTATGCATTACCCAGATTAAACTTTGTGGTTGCGTATTTGTAAGGGAACTTTTCCTTTGGCCTGAATTTTAAGGCTTTTTCATAATGCCGAATGCTCTCTTTGATATTTTCATTTTTGTTTTCTAAAAAAGACATTTTGAAAAATATAAAGCCTTTAGCATTTTCAATCGTACCACGCATATCATCACTATTCTTTCTCTCTTTTTCTGCTTCGTTAAATGCGGAAAGTGCATTGATGAGATTTTCTTTTGTATTCTTTCTCTCTGATAGCAGTAAGTAGACGTTGCCAAGAGCGACCAGAAGGTCGCTCTTATCCTGCTTGTCTTTATTATTTATTTCATTTTTTAACTCTTTAACTTTCTTTTCAAGATCTAATGTATCTACATTTAACTTCATAGAATCTTCCTAAAATTCCTTATACCAGTTTTCGCCTTTATTTTTTACTATAATATTAGCAAAGCTCTTAAACTGTTTATTTTCATAGAATGGTGTTGCTTCCTTGCTTGCTTCATATAATCTATAATAATTTGTTACTCCTGATGTTTTAAGCCATGCAATCATATCTTCCTCGTTTGGGTAATATTTCGTAAATTCCTTCCATACGGCACGGCCTGCAAGGAACCCTGAGGCACCTTCTTTTGAAGCAATCTCTACATTGTAAACAAATTCTTTAATGTCAACACCTGCACTGAGAATAACCCAGGGCACACGTGATGCCTTTGTAATTTCAAAACAGGCATCTTCTGCATCCTTTAATGTATAAACTGCTTTTCTTTCCTTTCCATCAAAATACCCCTTATGAAACTCCTCCACGAATTTCAAATTTACAGGGAACTCAAGCTTTAAAATATCTACACCGTATTCTTCTTTTGAAAATTCTTTAGTAATGTCCAATACAATCTCAGGCTTTTTTCTTGCAAACTCTGGCGAATCCGTTCCTGGCTCATCGTCCTTAAAGGCATATCCTACAGGCTCAAGCACAAATGGTAGGTCGTACTTCTTGCATTCTTCTCCTACCTGCCTTACAATATTCTCCTGATATTCTTTAATCTCCGGAGAGCTGTCCGGTCTATAGTACAATAAAAGTTTTGCAGCATCTGCACCTGCCCTTTTAATCTTTTCTACGCTCCATCCATCAAGCAACACTGTTTTCTTCTCTCTATTATTATATCCTGCCGCCTCTGTGCCGCTTTTTTCCCTTGCAATAAGCAGTCCTGATTGTTTATCAAGGTATTTCAATGATTCTGGCACGCCAAACTGTGGGTCCATAAGCGTGGCACTGAAATAAGGAGAAAGATATTCAGTAACGAGCCTTTTGGCAAGAGCAAGGTCCCTGTATCCAATCTCTTCAGAGCTCTTTCCTGTAGCTCTGGCAAGCATCCTTTTTAGAGAGCCTCTCTGGTCAATAGCAAGCATTCTAAATTTTCCTTCCTTATCGGCAAGTCTCATAAGCCCTTTTAACTTTCCTGGTGTCATATTTACCTTTTCCATATTGACCTCCTATTTTTTCTTATATTTTATCATTAAAGCATTTATTATCAAGATGCGAATTTTTGTCACCCTGCTCCTTTCCTTGGTAAGCATTACGCCAAGTCTTGTTTCACTCCCCCCATTGTCACCCTGAATTTATTTCAGGGTCTTCAACTTAGAGGGAACAAATTTCCCTCTAACTCCTATTAAAAGAGTAAAAAGATAAAAACAAAGAAAAGTAAAAGAGGAGATGCTGAAACAAGTTCGGAATGACAGGATAGAGACAAAAGATGAGATTGCTTCGCTTCGCTCGCAATGGCGAATGAGATGCTGAAAACAAGACTTGGCCTAACGGCCAAGGAAAAGAGCAGAATGACAAGGAAAAAACAAAATGATCATTCTGTCTTGTCACCCTGAATTTATTTCAGGGTCTTTTTTTTAAAAACAAAAAAATGAGATTCCGGACCAAGCCCGGAATGACATTACTAAACCCTATATCCTAAATCCCAAATCCTATATGCGAGATTCTGAAACAAGACTTAGCACAAAACAGCCAGGGAAAAAGCGAAATGCTGAAACAGTTCATAAATGAATTTATGTAGAAGATTAAATGAACTGACATTGAACTACTGTAAACTCTTTATCCAATTTTTCTTGTGTTTTTTGTGCTGATGTTTTGTCGTCAAACATAGCAAACAGAGCTGAGCCAGAGCCAGTAAGGTGAAAATTCTTTTTTGTCCTGTCAAATAATTCTTTGAAAAGATGTAAAAATCTTTCATCTTCTCTCTTGTACATCTCTTCAAAATCATTGTGAAGATAATCCTCCAGATCTTTCAGGCTATAATTTTTTTTCAGAACCATAAGGATGTTTTCAGTATAATTCGTCCTGCCATATTGGAAACTATCAATTTTTTCATAAGCATCTCTTGTAGAAATAGAAAACTTCGGGATTACAATTAAAACATAAAACTTTTTTATAGGAGTTAGTGAATAAACTTCCTCACCTTTTCCCTCTACAAGTGCTGTGCTTCCATTAAAAAAGAATGGAACGTCAGCGCCAATCTGCCCGCCAATTTTTATTAGTCTGTTATCATTTAATGGCTTACCAAAAAGTTCATTCATTAAAATGAGGGAAGCTGCTGCATCTGAGCTTCCCCCTCCTAATCCTGCACAGCAGGGAATATATTTTTTGATTTTTATTCTTACCCTGTCCTTTACAGAGCTTTCTTGAGAGAACAATTCGTATGCTTTGTAAACTGTGTTATTATTAGAGCAAACATCAGGTATACATTTAATGTCAAGAGAATCGCTTTTCTCAATTTCTATTTCATCATGCAACGAAACTCTTTGAAAGAGCGATTTAATATTATGGAATCCATCCTTCCGTTTTCCGACGACCTCCAGTGTAAGGTTCAACTTTGCATAGGCATTTATTTTCATTAATGCTTCTTAATAGCCAAGAAGTTTTTTTGAAATAGCATTGTGCTTATCAATAAATTCCTTTTCATTCAGTTTTGTGAAGTGCCCATCCTCTATCAATACTTCGCCATTAATCATAGAGAAATCAACGGATTTTGCATCGCAGAGCACAAGGGATGCAACAGGGTCGGAAAGTCCACCAGCAAATTCAATTTTGTCCAGCTTAAAGCCAATAATGTCTGCTGCTTTTCCTCTTTCTATGGAGCCAATTTCTTTTTCCATTCTCAGCACTTTTGCGCCGCCCATTGTAGCAAAGTACAATGCCTCACGCGGCGTCAGTGCATTTGCTCCGTACTTTACACGCTGGAGAAGCAGTGCATTCCTTATCTCAAGCAAAAAATTCCCCGTATCGTTAGAGGAGCTCCCATCAACACCAAGGCTAATCCTTATATCTGTATTTTTCATCTTATAAACTGGGGCAATGCCAGAACCCAAACGCATATTGGAGGAGGGACAGTGCGACATCCCTACATTGTTTCGGGATAATTTTCTGATATCCGTGTCAGATACGTGCACAAGATGAGCAAACCAAACCCTGGGAGAAAGCCACCCAAGCTTTTCCATATAATCAACAGGTTTTAAACCAAATTTTTCCATACAGAATTTTTCTTCATCCTCTGTTTCTGCAAGGTGCGTGTGCAACAAAAGATCATACTTTTCTGCAAGTTTTGCCGTGTCCTTCATCAAATCTTCAGTGACAGAGAATGGCGAGCAGGGTGCCAGTGCAACTCTGTGCATAGAAAAACGTGAAGTATCATTGTACTTTTGGACAACTCGCTCCGAATCTTTAAGGATTTCTTCTTCCGTTTGCACGACAGAATCAGGAGGCAAGCCACCATCTTTTTTTGAAAGCGACATACTGCCCCTTGTCCCGTAGAAACGCACACCAGTAATATCTGCACCTTCCATCTCTGCATCAAACAGATTTGGATGACCTTTTGGGAATAGATACAAATGGTCTGTCGTTGTCGTTACACCACTTTTCATCATTTCAAGGATTGCAGTAACAGTAGAAACCATCACTGCCTCTTCGTCTATATTCTTCCATTTTTCATACAGAAATGTAAGCCAGTCAAAGAGCTTTGCATTCTGTACTTCTGGTACTGCCCTGAAGAGGGATTGATAAAAATGATGGTGTGTATTTACAAAACCTGGAAGGATAAGCATTCCTTTACCAGAAATTACTCTGTCTTTCCTTATAAGTGGAGGAGGTGAGCCGCCTCCGACATCTTTTATCACATTGTCAACAATGTAAATCCAGCCATTTTTGATCTCTTCCAAATTGTTATTGAACGTAGCTATAAGGTCAATATCCTTAATGAGAATCCGCATATTCTTTTTTCTCCTTTTCCTTAAGCAGTGTATAAATATATTCGCTTGTTGCAGGTATCTTAAAAATCCTTATTCCTGCTGCATCATAAATTGCATTTGTAATGGCAGGTGCAGTGGCACACATCACCGTTTCTGCAATCCCTTTTGCTTTATAGGGGCCTGTTTCTTCCGGGTCAATTACAGGGACTGTTTGAATTTTACTCGGTACATCCTTTGAGGTTGGAATGATATACGTTGAAAAATTAAGAGTTTTGAATAGTCCTTTGTCTATCAAAACATCTTCAGTGAGAGCGTATCCAAGCCCCATTACATATCCACCTTCAACCTGTCCCTCAAACCCTTGTCTATTTATAACAGTTCCACCGTCAACAACTTCTGCGCCTTCCAGTACTTTTACTTTTCCCGTAAGTTCATTCACTTCAACGACTGCAAGGTGAGCAGAAAAAGAAAAGATGTTATGCGGCAATCCAAAAGCATCTTTAATCTTTATATCTGCGATAGGCGCTAAGAAATAGCCTTCTGTTTTCGGAAGACTTTTTCCTTCTTTCAAAAATTCAAGTGCAATCTGTTCATAAGTAACGTATATATCTGGATGTTCTTTTACATAGAAAGTAGCGTTATCTACTTCCAATTGATCTTCACTCACGTTGAGCATATCTGAAGCTTTGTTTTTTAATATCCTCATCATCCTTTTTGATGCTATGACAGAGGCACGACCGCCAGTATATACTCCCCTTGATGCACTTGTTGGTCCAGAATCCGCCGTAAGATCCGTATCTCCAAGAATTACGTCCACTTTAGAAATAGGGCATTTCATAGTCTCTGCTACAATCTGTGCAAATGAAGTGCCAATACCTTGTCCATAATCTACCAGACCTACTCCAACGGTAAAGCCACCGTCTGCACGGAACCTTAGAATAGCTCCACCGTAATCAGGAAGCCCAATGCCAAGTCCTGCCCCTTGCGATGTTAGAGCAATTCCTACACCTCTTTTTATCCAGGGACGATTGTGGTCCACCCTCTCAATATTATCCTTATTTTTCCAGATATCAGTTTGTTTAACTCCATCAAGCACTGCAATGGTGCCTACACTTGTCGTAAGCTTATTGCCTATTGGTGTAGTATCACCTCTACGCAAAGCATTTTTTCTTCTTAAATCAAGCTTATCAATCCCGAGCTTCTCAGCAATAATATCCATCTGTGTCTCCATTGCAAACGTCACCTGTGGCACGCCAAAGCCTCTGAATGCTCCTGCTACACCATTGTTCGTATATATACAGTATCCATCTATACGTACATTATCAAGCCTGTAAGGCCCACAGGAATGTTCAACTGCAAGGTTTAAAACAGGACCTCCAAGCGATGCATAAGCTCCTGTATCTGCATATATCTTTACTTCATTTGCAATAAGCGTTCCGTCTTTTTTAACAGCTGTCCTGTATTTCATAATCATAGGATGTCTCTTCCAGTAGGATATCATTGATTCTTCTCTTGACATAACAATTTTAACAGGCCTTTTCGTTTTCAATGCAAGCAGACCTAAAATGGGCTGAATGGTAAGTTCATCCTTCCCTCCAAATGCACCTCCCACGGGATAAGAAACAACATGAATCTTTCGTGGATTCAGTCCGAGACAACGGGAGAGTTGCAGCTGGTCTCTCTGCGGATATTGGGAGCCTGCATAGACGGAAAGCGTACCATCCTCTTCAAGCTTTGCAACACCAGATTCAGTTTCCAAAAACATATGTTCCTGCCTTCCTGTGCGATACGTATGCTCCACAATGAGGTCAGCTTCCTTAAAAGCTTTATCTACGTCTCCTCTCTTAATCTGCGTATGAAGATGAATGTTGCCATCATCATGCACTTTAGGAGCATCTGGTTCCATTGCTTTTATCGGATCATCCACCACAGGGAGTGGCTCATACTCCACGTCTATGAGTTTTACTGCTTCCTCTGCTATTTCTTTTGTTTCAGCAGCAACTGCTGCTACGGCATCACCTATGTATCTCACCTTATCTTCACAGAGCACAGGTTGATCAGGCACGACAATCCCAAAACCATTTAATCCAGGCACATCTTTCCAGGTCACTACTGCTACAACACCTTTCAATGCCTTTGCTTTTGATGTATCAATCTTTTTAATCAATGCATGGGGATATCGTGAACGAAGCACTTTGCCCCAGAGCATATCAGGGAAAGAAAGGTCGGACATATATTTTATTCTCCCTGTAGCTTTTTCTTCTGCATCAACCCTCTTCTCAACTTTTCCAATGTGTTTAAATTTTTCCATAGCTATCACCCTTTCCAATTATTTTTATAAAGTTCAAGCAAACCTTCATAGAGAAGATTTATGCTCATATCCTGCCTATACTTAAGTGATGCTCTGACATCTGAAATAGGCGAAACTTCCCTCCAGGCAAGCTGCGCAATGTAGCGGAGCTTTTCAGGAGAATCAAGAGATTCACTGATTAACGCTTTCTCTACTCTTTCTCCTCTTACTACGGTAGGCGCTACTGCTCCGAATGCAACAACTGCTTTATCCATTTTGTTTTTTTCTTCTCCCCTGCCAAGCTTTACCGAAACATTCACTACAGCAATGGCAAGAGCGTTCCTCTGCCCTAATTTTTTAAAGAAACCAATTTCCTTCTCTGTCATTTCAGGCATAAAAATATCAACTAACATTTCATTTGTTTTTAAAACTGTTTTTCCAGGGCCCGTAAAAAAATCTTCTATAGAAATAACCCTTTCTCCCTCACTGCTCAGAAGTTTTAGCTTTGCTTCCTCTGCAAACAGTGCAGAAATTGAGTCTCCTGCAGGCGAGGCATTCGCTACATTCCCTCCTAATGTTCCTCTGTTTCTTATCTGTGGTGAACCAATCGTGCTGCATGCTTCTCTTAAAACTGTTGCATATTTCTTTACCTCTTCCGATTCAAGAATCTCGCTGTGCGTTGTAAGGGGAAGAATATGTATTTTTCCATCTTCTCTGTAAATTCCTTTCAGTTCTCTAATTCTGCTAATGTCAAGAATGTGCTTCTCTTTTACCATATTTTGCTTCAATCTAACAACAAGGTCTGTACCTGCTGCAATAATCTTTATATCTTTATCAAACTCATCAAGGTATTGGATTGCTTCTTCAATCGTATTCGCCCTGTAATAATCAAATTTGTTCACTGTGTGCCTCCTTCTCAGTTTTGATTTTATCAATCATATCTTTTTGCACTGCAATAATCTCAGCAAGGATTGCAATGCTAATTTCAAAAGGTGTATCTCCTCCTATGGCAATACCAATAGGAGCATAAATGCTGTTTAAAAATTCATCACTTACATTTAACTCTCTTGCTTTGTCAAAGCATTTGTTTCTTCTATTTGTGCTACCTATCATTCCGATGTACTGATACGTTATCTTCTTTTCATATAAGGCTTTCAGTATGTAGGGGTCATCTTTACCCCCTGTTGTTACAATGACAACGATTGCTCCGTTTCGGAGCGGGAGTGCCTTAGTTGCATCATAGAGATTATCTTCTACATAGATTGAAGCCTTTGGAAATCTATCTTTATTTGCAAATTCTTTTCTTGTATCTACAACAATAATATCATACGTATTGTCAATGAGAAGTATATCATAGAGCGTTTTGCCGATATGTCCTGCGCCAAAGATAACAAACTGCTGAGTAGTGCCTACATATTCCATATATATGGATATGGTACCGCCACATACCATACCTAATGAACTCTTATCGCCTTCTTTTAAAACGTATGTCTTGAAGAGAGGCTTTCTTGTTTTGAACAGATTCATCGCATTGTCTATTACATCTTTTTCAAGTGTACCACCGCCTACAGTACCAAACGTTGTACGATCAGGCAGAATAATCATTTTAAAGCCTGATTTTCCTGAAGTAGAAGATTCAGCATTTACAACTGCCGCAAGGACAAACTCCTTTTTATTATGAATGAGCTCTACAATCTTCTCATAAATTTTTTGCATTGATAAATCCTCCCTCTCCCATTGTTACAATTTCTTCTTTTGAGAGGGTATAATCTGCAAGGATGATAGGCATAATTCGGTGAAAGCTCGTACCACTCTTAGCAAGCCCTGCAGCACCAGGAATACCAAGAACAACTTTCCCATTTTTATAACTAATAAGGAATGTTATGCCAGGCCACATTGGGACTCCGTATGTAACAATATCTACACCCATTTCTTTTATACCTTCCGTTGTTCTGTCATCAGGGTCAACAGCCATCCCCCCCATATATATTACAATATCTGCACCATTATCTATTGCAGAGAGAGCATTCTGCTTAACTACTGAAGCATCATCAGGGAGAACTTTCCTCAAAAATACATTCTGTCCCATTCCTTCAAGATAATGGATTACATTAAAACTCATTGTTTCTTTTCTCCGCCCCTCTATGAATTCATTGCCCACAGGGAAAATAGCAATCTTATGCTTTTTAAGGGGAAGGAGATTAATAATAGGATAATGTTCTTCTGCAATACGTTTAATCTCTGCCATTTCAGAAATAGGTATCTCTAAAGGCATTACTTTACCCAAAGCAACAGGAGCATTTTTTTCTACAAAACTGAAATTGTATACTACTGCAATGCGTGGGTCCTTCAGTTTATTTATCTCTCTTAAGCCCTCAGTATCTATAGTGACTACACCTCTCTTTTCAGCAAAGAGCTTTACTATAGATTCACTCGGACTATTAGCATAGAGATTTTTACCTTTTATAGCCTGCATCATTTCATTTGCAGCATCGTCTTCATTAACAAATCCTTCGTCTTTACCTAATATCCATACGTAATGCTTGCCAATAGAGAGAAGCTTTTCAACATCCTCTTCCTTTATAATATGTCCTCTTTTGAAGAGCGGTCCTTTTCTTACACCTGGAATAATTTCTGTTACATCACTTCCCAAAACTTTACCTACCGCTTGTTCTGCTTTTACTTTTTCCATAATGCCTTTGCCCTCTCGTAATCCTCTTTTGTATCCATATCAAAAAGAATTTTATTATCATTCATCTCAACGAATTGATACATATCAGTATGCCTCCTCAGTATATCCCTCAACGTTGTTTCTTCAGGAGAAGCTGCAAGAATCTCATCTTTTAAAGAAAAAGGGATAATGATAGGGTGTCCTTTTCTTCCCTTAAACGTCGGGATGAGTATATGCCCATTCTGATAATTTCTTATCATTTTGTTAATGATATTTCTATCAATAAGCAAACAGTCAGCAAGCCCTATAAGTACCGCTTCTGCATCTTTTATATTTTTCAACCCCGTTTGAATAGAAGAGAACATTTCTTTTTTATAATCTTTGTTCACCACAAGCCTGAGTTTATCATTTTTTTTAATAACTTTTTTAATATCGTTTGCCCTGTATCCTAAAACAAGTACTACTTCTGATAATGACGATGAAAGATATTCTTCAAGTAGTGTTTCTATAACAGTTCTATCCCCTATTGTTAAAAGAGGTTTTAACTTCCCCATTCTTGTGGATTCGCCTGCTGAAAGTAAAATACCCTTAATCATTTTCCTTGCTTGCTTTCTCCACTGCTTTTATGATTTTTGCATAACCTGTGCAGCGGCAGAGGTTACCAGAAAGTCCTTCCCTTATTTCCTCTTCCGTTGGATGCGGATTTTCCTTTAAGAGGTAGAGAGAGGACATAATCATACCTGGCGTACAGAAGCCGCACTGTATTGCACCTTCTTCAACGAACGCTTTTTGTAGAGGATGCAAATGCTCCACTGAGCCTATCCCTTCAATGGTAGTAATCTCAGCCCCATCTGCTTGAGGCGCAAGAATCAGGCAAGAATTTGCACTTCTTCCGTTGAATAGAATTGTACAGGCTCCACATTCTCCTTTTCCACAGCCTTCCTTTGTGCCTGTAAGATGTAGCCTTTCTCTTATTACATCAAGCAAAGTTATATTCACAGGTACTTTTAATGTATATTTCTTTTTATTTACCGTAAGGTTAATTTCCATCTCCTGCATTTTTTACTCCTTTTTTGCAAAATAATGCATATCGCTATTTAGCTTTTCTTTCATTCTGATTGCATTTACAGGACAAACCTGCATACACATTGCACAGCCAACACACTTGTCCTCGTTAACATTGGGCAATCTTTTTTCGCTATCCCAGTCTATTGCTTGATGCCCTCCATCGTTGCATGCTGCATAGCAGAGACCGCATCCGATACATTTATCCTCATTAATCTCAGCTTTTGTTTCAGGTGAAGGTAGCTCTTCCTGCGTTTTGATATTTGGTAGTGCCTTTCCTACAATATCCATAGGTGAGTGAAAGCCCATATCCATCAAATAGTGAGCAAGTCCACTCTTTAAATCTCTTATTGTTCTAAAGCCGTAATGCATAGGCAGAGTGCAGAATTGGACATTTGAAGCACCTACACTCATAAATTCTACCGCATCTCTCCAGTTGAATGCGCCACCGTTACCCGAGATTGTAATGTCCACATTCTTTGCAATTTCTGCAATGGTTCTCAGTGTGATAGGCTTAATTGCAGGACCTGAAAGGCCAGAATACGTACCTTTACCAAAAAGTGTGGGGTACGGCTCAAATGTTTTTATATCAACACCTAAAAGCGATGGAATGGTATTGCTTGCAGTGATACCATCCGCGCCGCCGCTTTTTACTGCTTTCGCTACTTCAACAATATCCGTTACCTGTGGAGTTATTTTGATAAGCACTGGCGTGTCTCCTGCTGCTTCTTTCACCCATCCTGTAACTTTTTCTGTTGCTTCTATGCTCTGTGCAAGCATTCTGCCAGGTGCTTCTCCCATGCTTCCCTGAGGGCAACTGAAACTGCACTCAATAAGATCAACTCCTGCTTTTTTGAGTCTCCAGACGAGCGTTTGCCAATCTTCTTTCTTTGAGCCCATAATGGATGCTGCAATCATTTTATCCGGAAATGCTTCTTTCAATGCTTTTACACGTTTTACAATTTCATTGATATGGTACTGTGATATGAGATCAATATTACCCAATCCTGTAATTCTGTGGTCTGTTGCAAATGAAGACATCATCGGATACTTTAGGGGCACAGGATTTCCTTCAATAGAGGTTGTCTTTAATATCACACCTGCCCATCCTGCTTTTAATCCATTGTATGCAATTTCCAGCTCATCCGTACTGGGAGAAGCGGAAAGTATAAATGGACTATCCAGGTGAATCCCTAAAAAATCTATAGAAAGATCTTTTTCTTTATACATTTTTTTCTCCCTCCATATATTTAACAATACTCTCAGCAGCTTTCTTACCCTGAGCTACACTTTCAACAATCGTGCTCGGCCCTTTTACAATATCACCTCCAGCAAAAACACCTTTTACATTTGTTGACATATCATCATTAACCTTTATCAATCCTCTTTCATCTTTTTCTATTTCAGGGAAGAAGTTACTGGCTTTCTGCCCTATAGCAATAACAATGAGATCAAGAGGAATGAAAAAGTCAGAATGAGGGATAGGCTCAGGATGCCTTCTTCCTGAAGCATCTTTTTCTCCGAGATGTGCCCTTGTTACAACAACTCCTTCTACTCTCTCTTTCCCTTTAATTTCTTTTGGAATGGCAAGGAACTGGAATGTTACACCAGAATCTATCGCCTCTTCAATTTCTTTCTTAAACGCTTTTAGCTCTTTTTCACTTCTCCTATATATAACCTCTACATCTGAGTTAGGATACTCCCTCTTCAATACAGATGCTACCTCTAAAGCAACGTTTCCACCTCCTATGACACCTGCCCTTTTGAAGATTTGTGGTTTAATGCCAACTTTTGCCTTTTTTAATATTTCCCTTGCTTGATACACACCTTTTAATGTTGTATTAGGTATGTTCAGGTTAAGCTCATCGGGAAGGCCTGTTGCAATAAAAACTGCTTTAAAATCTTCATTCAATTCTTTTAATGATGTTATTTTTATATCTTTTGTTTGGTAGATAAAATTGTGGTGAATGAATTTCACTTCTTTTTGGCTTATATTCTCAGGAAGGCGTATTTTGGATATTTCATTTACAGGGATGCCTCCAAGCTGCTTTTTCTCAAAAATAACAGGTTTATAACCCTGTCGCCTCAACTCTACTGCACAGGCAAGGCCAGCAGGTCCTCCACCTATAATAGCAACTTTTTCTTTTGTGGCAGGCTTAAGCTCCAAGTTCTCCGAAGGATTCGTATTGTCCGTTATATATCTGTGAAGTTCTCTAATCCTAATAGGTGTATCAACCTTTGCCCTTGTACAAGCACTCTGGCAGAAGCTCTCCTCAGGGCATACCCTGCCGCAGATTTCAATAAGAGGATTTGCTTCTCGAATAATTTCCTGTGCACCTTTTAAATTGTCCGTACGAATAGATTGGATAAACTCCGGAATAGGAACATTTGCAGGGCAGGCTGCCTGACACGGTGCATCATAACAATAGAGGCACCTTTTAGCTTCCACTATTGCCTGTTCCTTTGAAAATGTCTTCTCAATTTCCTCCATACTCTACTCCTTTCTATCTTTATTTATAAACGATTATACATTTATTCATCAAGCTGTCAAGGAACGTTTAGCTCCGCAGGGTTTAAGTTGTTATATCCTTTATTTCTTTATAGCTTTGTTACTGCATTTTTCGTAGAGCCTTGATAAATACTAAAAATAAATCGTATTAAAAGGGAAGTTATGAAAAAAGTATTGCAGTATGGATTGTTTTAGCGCTTTTGTAATGCCGAGAAAAACAGGATAGCAATGCCAATTGAACAATTTAATGCAGGAGTAAAACCTATAACAATCCTTATGAAGGAACGTAATATTCCATTAAAAAACATTTTACACCGTAAAGATGTCGCCTCTGATATTATCCATCATTCAAATACTACTTATTTTATTATATGACAAATAAAAATATAATCAAAAAATAGACTTTGATAAGGCAATTCGGGCTATTGACAAATCTGAAAAAGATATTAAACTGTAAATAATATGAGGGCGTAAAGCCGATGGGGGGAATATTTCCCCCCATAGCATTTTGTAGAGTTATGGTAGGAACTTTTGATATATCAACTTACCCGAGTGGTTAATAAATTCCAATATTGGCTCAACCTCAAAATGTTTGTATTTATTATAAATCGTATTTTCTATAGATTTTCTTGAAGCAGAAACTATAATATCTGACAGATGAATCCCATTAATCAAGTCTTTACCAATCTCATATGAATATTTGTCAACATAATAACGAATTTGTTTAAGTTTGGAAGGGTATTTAGGCAAGGAATGAATATGCCATTTGATGTTATTAATATTATTGCTACTCTTTTTATATCTTGGAAAGTGGTTTCGCTGAATAACTTTTCCCTTTTTGGGAAAAACAATGCCCAATTCCCTAATCATAAATCTTTTAAGCTCTTTGTCTTTTCCTTTAGTTCTTGACTCAAACCAGACTCTTATAACCTTATCTGTATTTTTCTTAGATTGCCAAATATAACCAGCGCTTCTTTCCATAATTATAGTGGGGGCAAGTTCGTATGGATTCGAAGCATTCTCTTCATACTTATTTAACATTTTCACTTTGTCTATATGCACAATATTAAATACAAAATCTACATTAATAATTGCATTAATAATTGCATTGAGATGTTTTTTGAGCAATTCTGGTTTGTTTTTATACATAGTAAAATTTCCTTTACCTGCTAACATATCCGAAAGATGAGTTACTGTATCTTCGTTTCCATAGAGCTCTTGCTTAACTTTTTTCATTGCAGGAATAAACGATTCTACTAAATCTTTACCACTTACTAATAGACCAGCAAGTGAAAAAAAGGTAACATTGCTGGGATCTGGTCTGAATTCTATCCAATTATTTTGTCGCTTAAATCTACGAAGCCTTTTGTAATTTGCATCTCCAGATTCATCAAGAAACAAATGCCAGCTATTCGTATCAATTTCTTTTATTTTATCCATTTTCATATATGATAATAATTTATCTGGTTCTGATATTTTGTCAAATTGCCGAATTGCCTCATCAAAAACAATTTTTGTTGAAAAACAAAAGAGAAGATTAACACATTAATTAAAGGAGAGCAAATTTTAATTTAAGGGATGCATTTTCCCTCAGGACTTCTCTTAAAAAAGAAAAGGGGAAAGAGAGATGCTAAAACAAGACTTGGCTTAACAACCAAAGAAAAAGCAGCACAGCATGACATTCTTTTTTGTCACCATAGACTCGTTTCAGGGTCTATTAATTTGAGGGGGTTAAAAAGCACCCCCTCAATGCTCCTATTTTTTTCGTCACCCTGAACTCGTTTCAGGGTCTATTTTTTAAAGACAAAGGAGGAGATGCTGAAACAAGTTCAGCATGACGAAGTAAAAACAAAAGAGAGATTCCGGACCAAACCCGGAATGACAGGATAGAGAAGAGAGAGATACTGAAACAAGACCTGGCTTAATGGCCAATGAAAAATTAAAGAGTAAACTATTCTTTAATTGTTTTAGCACCTGAAGATAATAAAAGATTTAAATAATAGATAGCTCAGTTTACCTCGGTAATTAAAAGTTAATGTGGAGTTAAGCTCTTACCTTTTTTATCTTATTTGCTGTAAGGACTGCAATCAAAGCTTTTATTATATCTATAGCTATGAAGGGGATAACTCCAACAGCAAATGCCTTTTTAAAATCTCCCATAAATATTCCTAACCTAAGCCAGCCAAAAAGATATATTATAATGACTCCAGCAAGTGAGGCAATTAAGTAATTCATAAAACTATTTTTCTTTTTGCTTATCCAGCCAACTATCATTGCAGCTACAGGGAAAGCAAGCAAATATCCTCCTGTTGGTCCATAGAGATAAACGATTCCTCCTGCAAAATGAGCAAACACGGGTAGTCCTAAAGCACCCATAAATAGGTATATAGCCTGGCTTAGAAATCCGAGACGCGCTCCCAGTAGTAACCCAGAGAGTAAAACAAAAAATAGCTGTAACGTAACAGGCACAGGTCCTATTGGAATTGATATCTCTGCTCCGACTATAGTTAAAGCAGTAAATAAAGCAGTATACGTTATGTCTCTCGGTTTTATTTCAGCATCTCCTTCTCTATGTTTTTCATTGGATATTTTAGTCTTCTCTTAAACATTTGCAAACCTTCGAATTGAATCATTAAAAATCTATATGAAATAGCAACGCTACTTCATTAAAATCTATATGAAAATTTTTAAAAGGAGGTGATACAATATTGTCATCCTGTATTCCTTTCCTTGGATGTTTTTGTACCAAGTCTTGTTTCAGTAAACTTAAATCCTGTAGAACTAAAGAGAGAATTGGATAAACTACAGAGGAAACTATCAAGAGCATATGAGAAAAAACTTCCAATATACCAAATATATCCCCTCTGAAAAATGATAATTTCGTATATAACTTTAATTAGGCAACCAAATGAGTTTCTTATAGAAAATTAAATGAGGCAACACGATTTTGTGGTAAACAGAAAATAAAAACAAACCTCAAGGTTTGAAGTTACTGATAAATATATCCTTTATCATCAGACAAAAGAGATGCCTAATATTTCGGCGTATATAAAATAACTAAATTTTTATCCGCTCAGGGTGAGTGTAAATATTAAATCTGTTGCCTCTAAGAAAACCTATCAGTGTAATATTATTATCTTTTGAAAGATTAATCGCTCTATCCGTTACTGCTGAGCGAGAAACAATAATTTTTATTCCCAGGCGTTTCCCATATTCTACTGTTTTCCTATTTATTCTGCCGCTTGTAAAAAGTATTTTTGCATTTCTAAAATCTTCCTGCATTATGATTTTTCCAATCGCTTTCTGTACGCTACTTCGCCTTGAAATATCTTCGAATGCATTAATAAGCTTTTCACCGTTTGATATACCTGAGATGTGTGTACCACCTGTTAGCTTGAATATCTCACTTCTGGATAAAAGCTCATCCATCAGTCCGAAGAGTTCTTTGGGATGTATTTCTATTTTCCCTGTATTGCTATGGAAGTTCTTTGATTTTTTTGTAACAACCGAAACTACGTAAAAAGAACCTTCTTGTGCTAATTTTATATCTGTTATATCAGATGCTCTATTTATGAAACGTTCCGTATAGAGATAGCCGTGTATTAGCTCAGTAAGTGCTTCGTCGGAGCATACAATAATACTCTCAAATGTATTATTCACAAATAAACGGAGTTCTTTTTCCTCTGTTACAAGATCCTTTTTAATAATGAATGCTCCTCTATTAAACTGAGTAATCTTTTCTTTTTTCATTTGTATATAATGTTACTCTGTCCAGATCATTCTTAGTATTGATATTGAAAAAAGATAGAAACTCAGGATCTATTTTCTCAATCTCCTTCTCCTCAATGTACTGCACATTGGAGAGCGGGAGGAGAGAGCGAAGAGGATATTTTTTCTCTTGCAGAAGTTTTTGTACCGTTTTAAAAAGCCTTCTGCTGTAAAATGCAAATAAGGGTTCAACCATGCCATTTTTAAAACGTGGAATGTATATATCAGTTTCTGCTTTTAATGTATCTCTCATATAAACAACTAAATCCATTTTTATGAATGGCATATCGCAAGCAGTAAGAAAAATAGTTTCTGTATTTGAATAACAGAAAGCAGTGTAAAGTCCGCCTAAAGGTCCTGCATTCTTTATTTTATCAGGAACAGAATGTAAAGAAGGGAAAGCCACTTCTCTTCCTACAAGAAGTGGCTCTACCCCAAAGCTGTTTTTTAAAATGACAAAAGTTCTACAAAGTATAGAATTACCTTTTATACGAAGATGTACTTTATCCTTGCCTAGTCTTCTGCTTTTTCCACCAATAAGTATTACAGGTTTAATTTTTGTCAAAAACTGGTTTCTCCTTTTTAAGATAAATATACCAGTAAATCATGCCAACAAAAAATGCACCACCTATGATGTTGCCAATTGTTACAGCAATAAGATTATGTGTGATGAAAGTACCCCAATTAAGCCCGTTAAAGAAAGATGCGGATTTTCCTGTCGCATTTATAACTGAAGGGACACCTTTCAAGAAAATACCGTATGGAATGAAGAACATATTTGCAACACTGTGTTCAAATCCTGAAGCAACAAATGCCATTATTGGAAAATAAATCGCAAAGATTTTTCCTACGACATCCTTTGCAGATGTTGCCATCCATACGGCAAGGCAAACAAGCCAGTTGCAGCCAATGCCACGCATTAGTGCTTGCATAAACGTAAGATGAACTTTCGCATTGGCGATATTTATTGCCGTTGCACCAACAGCACTTCCATTTGTAGCCCAGAGCCCTGAGTAAAACATCATCACTACGATAATGATAGAACCAACAAAGTTACCCAAGTAAACAATACCCCATGCTTTAAATAACTCACTCCACCTAATTTTTTTCTCCAGAGCAGCAATTACAATAAGATTATCCCCAGTGAAGAGTTCACTTCCTGCGATAACGACAAGCATAAGTCCTACGCTAAAGACACTGCCGCCAAGGAATTTTGCAAAGCCAACACTCATCCTTGCTCCCACATCATGGCTTACCATAATGGATAGTTCAGCGCCAAATGCAATGAATGCACCCGCAAGAATAGCGAGAACAAAAAACTTTTTTGTAGGGATGCGGCACTTTCCATAACATGCTTCTTTAATTTTTTCAGCAATTTGCTTTGGTAAAAAAAGATTTAGATCACTCATTTCTTAATACCTCCTTTATATTTTTTGAATTTTACAAGCAGCTACTTTATATTCAGGAATCTTTGCAACAGGGTCAAGCACAGGATTAGTCAAAACATTTGCTGCAGCCTCTTTAAAGTGGAAAGATACAAATACAACACCTGGTTTAGGTCTATCAGATATGCGTGCATTTAGTTTAATACTCCCTCTCCGTGTAGAAACTTTTACCATTTCATTATCTTTAATATTTAGTTTTTCTGCATCAATAGGATTTATTTCTATGTAATTGTGCGGAACAAACGTATCAAGCACTTTAACCCTTCTTGTTTCATTACCTGAGTGGTAATGGTAAAGTATCCTTCCAGTTGTAAGTACAAATGGATATTCACTATCAGGCAGTTCTTTTGGAGCTTTGTACTCAACAGGCGAGATAAGTCCTTTTCCATTTGGGCGCTTAAAATGTCCGTCTCTGTGGAGAATCTTTGTGCCAGGATGATTATCATCTATGCAAGGCCACTGCAATCCCTGCTTTTCAAGCCTGTAGTGGTGAATACCTGCATAGGATGGAGTAAGAGATGCTATCTCATCTGCAATTTCCGAACTGTTTTTATAATTCATAGGGTACCCCATTGCAGTTGCAACCTCGCAAACAATTTCCCAATCAAATTTTGTCCCCTCTGGTTTTTCCCTTGCAATTCTTAAGAGCTGTACTCTTCTCTCACTATTTGTAAAAGTACCATCCTTTTCGTATGCGGCAGCTGCAGGGAATACAACATCTGCAAGTTCTGCCGTTTCTGAAAGGAAAATATCCTGCACAGCAAGAAATTCTAAACTTTCAATACCTTTACGTACAGATTTTATGTCAGGTTCGCTCATCATAGGATTTTCTCCCATAATATAAATAGCTTTAAGTTCCCCTGCTATTGCCTTTTCTCCGAATTCTGAAACAGGAATGCCAATCTTTGAAGGTAGCTTTACACCCCATGCTTTCTCAAATTTTTCCCTTACTTTATCATCAGTTACCTTCTGATACCCAGGGTATACATTTGGCAAAGCACCCATATCACAGGCACCCTGAACGTTTGCTTGTCCTCTTAAAGGATTAATACCTGTGCCTTCCCTTCCTAAATTTCCAGTAATAAGAGCAAGATTTGCGATGCTTAATACATTATCTGTGCCTGTTGTATGCTGTGTAATACCCATCGTATAGAAAATTACTGCATTTTTTGCCTTACCGTAAATTTCGGCAGCTTGCTTGATAAGATTCTTGTCTACTCCTGTAATTTTGGAAACAGTATTAAGGTCATATTTTTCTACAACTTCCTTAAATTTTTCAAATCCTTCCGTGTGTGCTTCTATGAATTCCTTATCAATGAGTCCTTCATCAATAATCACTTTCATTATGCCATTTAGTAATGCAACATCACTTCCCGGGTTGTGCTGAATGAAAAGGTCACTAGCTTTTGCGATATCTGTCTTTCTCGGGTCACACACGATGAGTTTTGCACCATCATCTCTCTGATGCTTCTTTACAATCTGAGAAAGTACAGGATGTGTTTCAGTCATATTAGAGCCTATAACAAACATTACATCAGCATCTTTTATATCGTCAAAAGAATTTGTTGCAGCCCCTGCACCGAGTGCTCTACCAAGTCCTGCAACTGTAGAAGAATGACAGAGCCGTGCACAGTTATCCACATTATTTGTACCAATTACTGCTCTTGCAAATTTCTGCACAACATAATTATCCTCATTAGTGCACCGTGAAGAGCCTAAAACGCCAATTGAATCAGGGCCGTACTTCTCTTTAATCTCTCTCAATCGTTTTGCAGTGTACTTAATTGCTTCATCCCAGGTGGCTTTTCTGAATTTACCATTCTCTTTAATTAATGGACTGGTAAGCCTATCTTTGCTGTTTACATACTCATAGCCAAACCTTCCTTTTACGCACGTCCTGCCGTCGTTTACCAGTGGGTTTTTAATCCCTTTTGCCATCACAAGGTTGTTATTCTTGTCTTTGTACAGTCTCAAATTACATCCTACTCCACAGTATGCACAAATTGTATCAGTTGGCTCAAGCTGAAAGATTTTTCCTTTGCCAACTCTTGGTTTTTCAATTAATGCTGCAGTAGGGCATGCTTGAACACACTCACCACAGAACTGACAATCTGTTTGTTCCAAAGGTAATGTGAAAGGAGTAGAAACAACTGACTTGTATCCTCTCATTGCTATACCAATTGCCTCAACAATTGCTTGATTTTCACAGGCATTTACACACCGTCCGCACAAAATACATTTTTGAGGATCAAGCTGAATAAATGGGTTTGTATCCCAGGACGTTTCTTTCGGAACCTCAAAAGCTTCTTTATCATCAAGGAATTCGCTTTTCTTTATACCGAACTCGTATGCAAGGTTTTGTAATTCACAATCTCCATCCTCATCGCACGTCATACAGTCAAGCGGATGGTGTGCCAGAGCAAGTTCAAGATTCATCTTTCTTGCTTCCCTAACAAGAGGAGTGTTTGTAAAAATTTCCATTCCTTCTTTTACTCTGGTAATACAGGAACGCTTTAACGTTCTTTCTCCTTTTACCTCTACCACACAAACACCGCAGGAGCCTTCTTCTGAAATACCTTCAAGATAACAAAGCGTAGGAATGTTTATCCCTGCTTTTCTGCAAGCATCCAAAATTCTTGTTCCTTCTTCTACCTGATAGTCTTTTCCATCAATTTTTACATTAATAAGTTTATCACTCATTGCTACCTCCTTCAGCTTTCTTATCTTCTATGTATCCCATCCATTCATCCCTAAACTTTTTTATAGAGTCCACAATAACATTAGAAGCGGTCTGACCCAAAGGGCAGAGAGCCGTTAATCGCATATCCTTTCCAAGGCGTTCAAGGGTATCAAGATCTCTCTCTTTTCCTCTTCCTTTTGAAATCCTATCTATTATTTTATACATTTGCTCGGTACCAACTCTACCGGGTGTGCATTTTCCACAGCATTCCCGTCTGAAGAAATAAGCAATATTCTTTGCAATATCTACAATATCTCTTGTTTCATCCATAACCATTATGGCACCAGAGCCAGGCCCAGCACCTATGGTTGCAAGTGAGTTAAAATCAACAGGAGTGTCAAATTGATCAGGAGTAAGAAGGAATCCAGATACTCCTCCAAGAATTATAGCCTTGAGTTTTTTGCCATTCTTTACTCCACCACCAAACTTATTTACAATCTCTGAAAGTGGCGTACCGAAAGGGGCTTCAACGGCACCTTTCCAGTTAATATCTCCTGACAAGCTAAAAAGCTTTGTTCCATAAGAGCCAGGAACTCCAATTTTCCTGTACCAATCCGCGCCATTTGCAATAATTAATGGTACATTAACAAATGTTTCGACATTATTAATAACTGTAGGCTTTCTAAATAATCCATAAGCAGGAGGATAGGGTGGTTTTTTTCTTGGCTCTCCCCTATGCCCTTCAATTGATTCCATAAGAGCTGTCTCTTCTCCAACAACATAGGAGCCTGCTCCCCTATGAACCTCAATATCAAATGAAAAACCACTTCCTAAAATATTCTTACCAAGAAAACCACGGCTTCTTGCATCTTTTATTGCTTTTTCCATCCTTTTTATTGAAAGACTGTATTCACCTCTTATATAGATGTAACCATATTTACAACCTGCTGCAAATGCTGCAATAATCATTCCTTCAATAACAGAGTGAGGATTCCCTTCCATTATTACCCTGTCCTTAAAGGTACCTGGCTCACCTTCATCTGCATTGCAAATTAAGTACTTGTCGGAACCCAGAGCTTTTGCCGTAAATTCCCATTTCTTTCCAGTTGGAAATCCTGCCCCGCCTCTTCCTCTGAGTTCTGACTTTTTAATTTCATCAATTACCCATTGAGGTCCGTTGCTAATTGCCTTTTTAAGAGCACCATAACCACCTGAAGCAATATATTCATCAATACTTTCAGGATTAATCACTCCGACATTCTTTAGTAACACTCTTCCATGTGCTGGAAGGATCTGCACTGCAGGATATCCTTTTTTAGCCTTTCCGTTTCTTACTTCCTTTATAATTTCAGGAATCTGATCCGGGGTAAGGTTGCCAAAAGGAATTTCATCAATCATCATCGCAGGAGCAATAGAACACATTCCAAGGCAGCTACTTCCTTCAAGGGTAAATTCACCATCATTTGTTGTCTCTCCGATTCCAATACCAAGTACTTCTTCAAGTTTTTTAATTACATCTTTCCCCTTTCCCATATGGCAGGAAAGGCCTCTGCATACCCTTATGATATGCTTACCTCGAGGTTTTATGGAAAACATTGAATAAAAAGTTGCAAATCCATAAACCTTTGACAGGGGTAGCTTATTCCTAACAGCCACGGAAAGTGCATCCTCAAGCGAAATGAAGTTTTTATTGTTTTCACCTTGAGCTTCATACAAAGCATCCGTTAATGACTTTTCTTTCATTTTTTACACCTCCTTATATAGTATTTTAAAATAAATTACGAGAAATCATAATACTGTAAACTTTCAATAGGATAGCTTTAACCTTGTCAGAAACGTACCGCAAGGATTCTTTTGGTAAATAACCGATACCTTGCTGCATTCCATAAAATATCTGAATAAGGGATGCAGGATTTGCTTCCAACCCCCTTATTCCAAGTTCCATTTGAGGACATTTTACTTCTTTCATACCATCTCCTATCGTGATTATCTTCACTTATATTATAGTGTATTATAACACTTAAAAAAAATAAATCAAGTCCATCTGCTACATCTGAATTAGGTTGATATGGTACGCAAAATAGTGTATTTTTTCATTATTGCTCCTAACATAATTCCAAAAAAACCTTTTAAAACTTCGGATTAAGTTTTATAATAAAAAAGATGTATATAAAAAAATGCTGCAGTCATAGAAGAAACAGTTTAAAAAGTAGCTTCATTTACAATTGCAGTCAAAATAGTGTGAACAGTATTTTGTTATAAATAATTTTTTCTCTATAATAAAGTTGAGGGAGGTGCTTGGATGGAACAGATAAAATCATTTTTACAGGTAAGTTTTTATAATAATACGATGAAAGAATATTTTTTAGCTATCATTACTTTTTTGATATGTATCGTTATTATAAAGTTGTTTGATAAATTTATATTAAGGAAGCTCGATAAGATAGTGAAAAAAACTAAAAGCAGCCTGGATGATTTGGTTGTCTTTACCTTCAAGAAATCCATACCTGCATTTTATATTATAGCGTTCTACATAAGTATCTTCACTCTCAATTTGACTGAGAAAGTTAAAAGTGCTTTCATAATTTCAGCAAAAATTATCGTTATCATTTACATTGTATACATTCTTTCCATTTCCATCGATTGGTTCGTTAACCAACACTTAAACAAGGAGAATATCACTGCAAGGGAGCGTGCTCTCAAGAACAGCGCAAAGTTTGTTAAGTTTATCGTATATATATTTGCCCTTCTACTTCTACTGAACAATCTAAATATTAAAATAACTTCCATTCTTACAGGACTTGGCATTGCAGGTATTGCTGTAGCACTTGCCGTGCAAACGATACTGAGCGACCTGTTTAGCTATTTTACAATTATCTTTGATAAGCCCTTTGAAGAGGGTGATTTTATCGTATTTGGTGATTTCTCTGGCACTGTAGAGCATATTGGGTTGAAATCTACACGTGTGAGAAGTTTGAGTGGCGAGGAAATTGTTGTTTCAAATGCAGAGCTTACCAGTACGAAAATAAGAAATTATAAAAGGATGAAGAAGCGAAGAGTAGTCTTTAGCTTAGGCGTAACCTATGATACTCCTATTGAAAAACTCAAAGAAATACCGATTATTATTGAAAATATTATTAAGAATATTAAAGATGCTACGTTTGATAGAGCACACTTTATTTCTTTCGGGGATTTCAGCTTAAATTTTGAAATTGTTTATTATGTATCTGATAGCGACTATCTTAAATATATGAATATACAGCAGGATATTAATCTCAAAATTGCTGAAGAATTTAAAAAAAGAAATATTGAGTTTGCATTTCCTACACAAGTTATTTACATAAATAAGTGAAGACTATTATCAAATTGAGTTTTTTATAAATTTAGATATAATAGAACTATGGGATATTTAGCACTTTACAGGAAATATAGGCCACAAATTTTTGAAGAAGTCGTTGAGCAAGAAACTGTCGTAAAGATTTTGCAAGAAGCGTTAAGGCAAAAAAAGATTGCTCACGCATACCTATTTTCAGGTCCAAAAGGGACTGGTAAAACGTCTGTTGCAAGGATTTTTGCAAAAGGGTTGAACTGTGAAAAAGGGCCTACACCAACACCCTGTATGAAATGTAAAAACTGTATCACTATTAGTAATGGTACCAATTTAGATGTAATTGAAATTGATGCTGCTTCAAATAGAGGTATTGATGAAATAAGAGATTTAAAGGAAAAAGTAAGATATGCACCCATTTCATCGCGGTACAAAGTATATATTATTGATGAAGTACATATGCTTACTCCTCAGGCATTCAATGCACTGTTAAAAACTCTTGAGGAGCCTCCGCAAAATGTGGTATTTATTCTTGCAACAACTGCTCCAGAAAAGCTACCTCCAACAATTCTATCACGGTGTGAGCGTTTCTATTTCAAACCTATCTCTATAAACGGTTTAACAAAAAAGATAAAAGAAGTTGCAACAAAAGAAGGCACAAAAATTACTGATGGGGCAGCGATGCTTATTGCTCGCTTTTCATCAGGCTCTCTACGCAATGCTTTAAGCCTTCTGGATCAGGCAATCACAATGTACGAAGAAATTGACGAAGAAAGTATAAGGATGCTTGTTGGCATACCAGAGGAAGAAATACTGAAGGATTTTCTGGATAGCATTATTGAAAATAATGCTAAAAATGCACTACAGATTATTATTTCCATAGCTGATAGCGGAAAGGATAGTAAAGTATTCATCAATGAATTTCTTATGTATATGCAGGACCTTATCACGGGTAAATTACTTGGTTTTGACTATCTTGCAGGAAAAAGAGATAAAGATTTTTTGAATACAATGCGGAAACAGGCAAGGTATATTACTAATAAACGATGCGTAGAAATCTCCTCTATATTTGCTGAAACCTTGAATAATATTCGACTGTTTCCTGATCCATTCTTTCCAATAGAGCTCGCCACTCTTTCCTGTATAAAAGAAGAAGTTTCTGAAGAAAAAATCTTTACTGTAGAAGAACAAACGAAAGAAACCAAAAAACAAGAAATACCAATAAAGGAAACGGATGCTTTAGCCACTGTTCGTACACACTGGAATGATATAATAACAGAGGTAAAAAGGAAGAATACACCTCTTGGTGCAATTCTTATGAGAGTGAACCCGGTTGAATTAAAGGATAATGTTCTTACGCTGCTCCCTGAGAGGAAGTTTTACCTTGAGATGCTGAATAATCCGGATAACATTAAAATATTAGAAGAGGCTCTGAAAAAAATCTTATTAAAAGATATAAGAATTACCTGTATTGCTCCAGAAGAGAAAAAAGCATTTAACAAAGAAGAAGAAATTGAGAAAATGAAAGAGAAAAAAGAAGTTAAAGAAACTTTAAGTTTATTTGATGGTGTTATTACTGATATAAAAAATACTGAGGAGGAAAACAAATGAGAAATATGAAAGATTTAATGAAAAAAGCACAAGAATTACAGCAAAAAATGGAAGAAATAGATAAAGAATTAGAAGAAACAAGAGTGGAAGGCATTGCAGGAGGAGGCGTTGTAAAAGCCATTGTTACAGGCAAATTAGAAATTGTTTCAATAGATATTTCAGAAGAAGTCATTGATAAAGAAGATAAAGAAATGCTTGAAGATATGATTGTTGCAGCTATAAAGGAAGCCCAAGAAAAAGCAAGGAAAATTTCTCAGGAAAAGGTCGCAGCTCTCGGCCTGGGGCAGGTACCTGGTTTAGGGTTTCCAAACTGATTAGATGAATAATCTTCCTAATAAAATTGAAGAGCTTATTAAAGTAATTTCTTCTCTTCCGGGAATAGGGCCAAAAAGTGCCGAAAGGATAGCTCTGTATATATTAAGTATGAGCGACAGTAAAGTACAGAAGCTTGTTGAAACGATACAAAATACAAAAAAAGATGTGCATCTCTGCCCTATCTGTTTTAACCTTACTGATAAAGAAATATGCGATATCTGTGCAAATCCTGCAAGAGACCATTCGGTTATCTGTGTAGTAGAAGAGGTAAGAGATTTATTTGCCATAGAAAAGAGTGGGTATTATAATGGTGTATATCATGTGCTTCATGGAAGTATTGACCCTATGAATCATATCTCACCTGAGGATCTAAAAATAAAAGAGCTCGTAGAACGTGTTGCAAAAGGAAACATAAAAGAAGTAATTATTGCAACAAATCCTAACTTTAATGGAGATATTACAGCACTTTACATTAAAAAACTTTTGAAGCCTTACCGTATAAAAATTACACGTATTGCAACGGGTCTTCCGAAAGGTACAGAGATTGATTTTGCTGACTCTGTGACTCTTTCAATGGCAATAAAAGAACGCAAAGAGATTTAATCTCACAAGATTATGCATAGCCTGGATATAAACAAAGTAGTACTTACAAAAATTTTAATTTCACTAATCATCATTATCATTTTCTGGGTTATAAAACGTTCTCTTTTAAAAATTGTAAATAAAAAAGTCAAAGAAACACACTCAAGATATTTATGGAGAAAAGCTTTAAATTATATAGTCATTGCAGCTGACCTGATTTTCATCGGGGCTATCTGGATGAAAAGTTTTCAATCACTTGCTACATACCTCGGTTTACTCTCCGCTGGTATATCAATTGCATTAAAAGATCCTATTCTCGATATGGCAGGCTGGCTTTTCATTGTTACGCATAGAATCTTGAAAGTGGGAGACAGGATTGAAATTGATGGGAAAATAGGAGACGTTATTGATACTGGCATTTTTCAGTTTCTCATAATAGAAGTGGGTGAATGGGTAGATGCAGACCAGAGTACCGGTCGGATCATTCACATTCCAAACAGCCTGCTATTTACAAAACCTCTCATTAATTATACAAAAGGTTTTCCATATATCTGGAATGAAATTCCAGTACTTGTTACATTTGAAAGCAACTGGAAGAAAGCAAAAACGCTTTTGCAGAAAATTGTGCAGAAACACACAGAGTCATCAAATGAAATTGCAAAGATGAGTATTAAAAAAGCAGCAAGAAAATTTGATATTCTTTACCAGCATACAGAGCCAAGAGTTTATACAAGTGTAGAAAATAGCGGTATCCTTCTCACAATCCGCTACCTCTGCAGAGTGCGAAAAAGAAGGGGAACGGCTGAAGCAATATGGGAAGATATTCTTGATGAATTTGCAAAACATAATGACATTGATTTTGCTTACCCTACTCAGCGTTTTTTCAACAATGCTGTGGAAGGGAAATCAGGCACCAGGCCAAAACAGTAAATTATTTATACTGAATCCAACCGTTTCTGATACCTGCATCCCTTACGATTCTGGAGGCTAAAAAGAATTCTCTTTTTGTAATTTTCCTGTTGATTTCAGGGTACATCTTCGCCTGATATACAGGTACATATTGGCTCATTAAACTGAAATAAACATCTTTAGATAAATTATTTACAATAAAATTAACAATATTTTTCAGTTCATTAATCCCGTTAGGAAAGAGGAGATGCCTTATAATGATACCTCTTTTTGCAATACCTCTCTCCATTAAAAGATTTCCTACTTGATTATACATTTCCTTTATAGCAGCTTTTGTAATCTCCGTATAGTATGGCACTTTGGAATATTTCTTGCCAGCTGTGTCTGTGCCGTATCTAAAATCTACAAGATAAATATCAACAATGCCTTTCAAGAGTTTTATAATCTTTACAGACTCATATCCACTTGTATTATACACAATTGGGAGCATCAAACCGTTCTTTCTTGCAATAAAGATTGCAGAAGCAATATCGGGAATAAAATGAGTAGGGGTTACAAGGTTTATATTGAGAGCACCTTTATTTTGCAGCTTCAGCATAATGTTAGCAAGGTCTTCAATGGAAATCTCTTTTCCTCTACCCAACTGGCTAAAATTGTAGTTCTGACAGTACACGCATCGCAAATTGCAGTAACTAAAAAAGATAGCACCCGAGCCGCTATTTCCCACAAGTGGCGGCTCCTCCCCCTTATAGAGCGTATAGGAAGCAATCTTTATACTTTTACCTGCTCTGCATAAGCCTATTTCACCTTTATTGCGTTTTGCTCCGCAGTTCAGGGGGCAGAGATAACAAGGAGAAAAAAGATGGTGAAGCTCTGCTATCTGGTCTTCAATTTTCATATCATTTGCTTGATATTATGGATACTATTCCTGCTTGCCTGGATAAACTTTTCTTTCCTTATACTTTTTTGCATCTTGAGAAACGCTTCTGGTACCAATCCAAAATTTGCTCGCATTGGCTGTGGCAGAGTTAAAGGATTATCCGTTATAAAATTGATGAGAGCACCAAGCATTGTATCGCAGGGCAAAGAAATGGGTGTTTTACCATTTGCAAGCAATGCTGCATTGATACCTGCAAGTAAACCTGTTGAAATAGACTCTACGTATCCTTCTACACCGGACAGCTGGCCTGCTATAAAGATGCAGGGGTTTTCTCTTAATTGCAATGTTCTTTTAAGCAGTGAAGAAGCTTTAACATAAGCGTTCTTGTGTATTGACCCGAAACGCACAAAACTTGCTTTCTCTAAGCCCGGGATTAGTCTGAATACACGTTTCTGTTCGCCATAGCGAAGCGCAGTTTGGAATCCTACAAGCTCATATAGGCTACCTTCATTATTCTCTTTTCTTAATTGTACTACTGCGTAATATTTTTTATCAAAACCCACCGGTCGGAGCGGACCAAAACGCAATGCATCTTTACCTCTCTTTGCGATCTCTTCAATGGGCATACAGGCTTCAAAGAAATGTTTTCTGTCAAAACTATGAGGCACGTGCTGTTCTGCTGTAATGAGCGCATTATAAAAACGGATATATTCTGCTTCGTTCATAGGAGCATTGAGGTAATCATTGCCCTTGCCGTAGCGACCAGCGAAAAACAATTTATCCATATCAAGTGATTCAGCCATTACAATAGGAGAAATAGCATCATAAAAATAGAGGTTATCTGCATTTAACATTTCCTTGAGTGCCTCAAGCAAAGATGGTGACGTGAGCGGACCTGTTGCGATGATTGTAATACCTTCTGGAATTTTCTTTACTTCTTTCCTTATTACATTGATGTACGGATTTTTTGTGATTAATGCTGTTACTTCTTCTGAAAATTTTTCCCTGTCCACTGCAAGTGCTTTTCCTGCTGGCACTGCATTTTTTAAAGCAATCCGTAGAATTATCGAACCAAGAGAAAGCGCTTCTTCTTTTAACAAGCCCCTTGCATTCTTTGGTTCCATTGAACCCAGGGAGTTACTGCAAACAAGCTCTGCAAACAGATCTGTCTTATGTGCCTCGGTAAATTTTACAGGCCTCATTTCATATAGATTAACCCGCATTTTTCTTTTTGCAATCTGCAGAGCAGCTTCGCTTCCTGCAAGCCCTCCACCTATTACATTTATCATAATATTTTTGTAAACCTGCCTGCCACTCTTTTGATAAATCCTTTTACTTCCATATATGTAAGCAAAGAAACAAGTTTAGAAGGAGCAATTCCCGTTTCTTTTGCAATTGTTTCGGCAGTTTTTGCACCATTATCCATTACTTCAAGTACAGCCTTTTCTTCATCAGATAGAGGTAGCTCTTTCTTGTTTTCTTCCGTATCCATACCAAGGTATTCTAAAATATCATTTACATCCGTTACAGGAATGGCCCCATCCTTTATAAGCTGGTTTGTTCCTTTGCTTGTGTTACTTGTAATGTTTCCCGGTATTGCAAATACTTCTCTACCTTGCTCTGCTGCAAGACGTGCAGTAATGAGAGAACCACTGTGTTCTGCAGCTTCAACAACAAGAGTTGCAATAGACAAGCCACTAATAATCCTATTCCTGAAAGGAAAATTATATGAAAAAGGTGGTGTGCCTAAAGGAAATTCAGAAATCACTGCTCCGCTCTTTGCAATTTCTCTATATAAATCTTTATTACAGGACGGATAAATACGGTCCAAGCCTGAACCCAGCACAGCAATCGTCCTTCCTTTAGCAGCAAGGGCACCCTTGTGAGAGGCCGTATCTATTCCCATTGCAAGGCCACTTACAATAGTAATATTCTTTGATGCAAGTTCCTTAGCAAACGTTTCTGCAGTGGATCTTCCATAAACCGTACATTTTCTTGAGCCTACAATGCTTATGGCTTTTTCATCACTCTTGAGGATCTTACCATTTATATAGAGAACAATAGGGGGGTCTTTTATGTTCCTTAGCTGCTTTGGATATTCTTCTGAATCAATTGTTATAACCTTAAAACCTTTCTTTTGTGATAACTCAACTTCCCTTTTTGCTTTTTCATAATCATCTTTTGAAATAGGAACGGCTACTTCCTTGCTGCTATTAAATTGTTCAAGTGCAGTAGAAATTAACTGCTCACCATATTTTTTTCCTCTTAAAAAGTTTAGTGCCACCCAAATTAAATTATCCATCATTATTAAGAGTATATAAGAATTCACATATTTTCAAAAACTTCTGAAAGTGTTAAAGATAAACAAATGATATTGTTTATGGTGATGAGAGAATATATACACTATGACCCATAGAAGTTAAACATAGTAAAATTACAGGTGCAAATATGAGAGGGATAAAGTTAAATTATGATGGTGATGTATCAAGGAATATTCTCGCTGTATTCAGAAAAACAATATTTACAGGTGGAATCAACAAGGAAGATAAGTGTGATGTTTACAGAAAAACAGAAAATGGAGAATACAGAAAAATCATTTAGAGGATGGAAAACTCAAATGCTTTTGCTTTGTACTCATAGGTAAAATTGAGAATTCAGAAGTTTACCTCTATGGTAAATATACTTCTCCATAGGGCTATCACCTATGTAGACTTGCACACGTAAGGGAGAAAAGTAACTCTATAAAATTCGTTAGTTTATGATTAAAATGAAAAATCCCCGATTTTTAAAAATCGGGGATTTCTTCGCTTTTACCTAATCAATTACTAACCAATTACTACAACGTCGCGCGCTTGAAGCCCTTTGTCGCCTTTAGTAATTTCAAACTCTACTTTGTCTCCCTCTTTGAGAGTTTTGTAGCCATCGCCTGAAATTGCGGAATAGTGTACAAAAACTTCTTTTCCATCATTGTCACATACAAGAAAGCCATAACCCTTCTGAGCGTTAAACCACTTTACTTTACCAGTAATTCTTTCCAAAACAAAAACCTCCTAAAAAAACTCTGCATATCTATGCAGGCAACAATATTATAGTACAATTAAAAAAAAATACAATAGCAAACTTTAAAAATAGTTGATAAACATTAGAATCATTCTAAGTATTATCTGGGTTCTGAGAATTGCAACGAGCTTTACAAACGAATATTACAGATTACTTCAGATTTATCACTTTCTCGGGATGCATTATATTATCTTTGATTTTTCCAATACCTATAA
>CAJXKN010000005.1 GCA_913055585.1 uncultured Caldisericota bacterium
ATTCTTTCACCGATTCGTCCGCCTTCCCCTATTGAAATGAGCAACTATTTTTTGCATGAATACCACAAATTGCATTCTTACAAAAAGCTTTATGAGAAATTCATTACAAGAAGGCCCGTTGTTTTAGGGAGGCTATTTGCGTTGTTCAGAGTATTAAAAAATGGCTAAAATTTATAATCTATGCTGAAAGCGTAAAAAAGCCTGGAATATACACACTTTCCGAAATTTTGGGATAGTTTAACTATTAAAATTTTAGGTAAAATAACATAAAAATATACATTTTCCCTTACAAACCTCTTGACAAGAATGTTTTTTATATATAAAATGAAAGAAATAAGTAAATATGCCATTTTTAGGAAAGGAGGTGAGACAGATGAATAAGCCTGAACTTATTGATGCAATTGCAAAGAAGACGGGTTTGAAAAAGAATGAAACAGAAGCTTTTATCAGTGCTTTTGTTGATGTAGTTATGGATTCTTTGAAGAAGGGAGACAAGGTTGCACTTGTTGGCTTTGGTTCTTTTAACACAAGGAAAAGAGCAAAGAGAAATGGTGTTAACCCAAGAACAAGGAAGAAAATTAGGATTCCCGCAAAAGTTGTTCCTTACTTCAAACCAGGGAAAAAGCTAAAAGATGTAGTAGCAAAGTAGCATCTTAGTTGCTTGGGCAGAGAGAAATCTCTGCCCAGCTTTTATTCTGAGAAAGTACGGATAGAATATAACTTCTTGATCATTGTTTTCTATTAATCTATATAGTATATCTTGATGCAATGGAGCGATTTGCTACGCCTACATATCTATTACCTGAACAGGTCTTTGAGGATGGAACACCAACCGAATCTGCTACACCCCTTGCCTGGGCTCATGCGGCATACATCATCCTTTATAATCTTATTAATGCACTCTCTTCTAATAAAAAAGGAATTATTTAGCTCAAAGATCTTGGAATATTCGTGCTGTTGAAAGACCTGGTGCAGAAACATTTAAATCGAGAAAATAGCCAAATGGTGTTTGATGTACCTCATACCCTACATTTTCAAGTCTCTCTTTTGCTTTGTTCAATATTTCCTGAGCTATCTTTGGATCCGCTTTGCTCTTTGACAAATGTGCAAAAGAATGCAGAATAATACGCTTTGTCTTGTTTTTTCCTGCAGCCCACTTCAAGCTCTTGATAAGCTTCTTGACTTTTTTATTTACCTCTTCCTCATCTTCCTTTTCTGCTTGAATAAAACCTACAAGTACATTATCAAAACTTTCCGTTCGCCTGTCATCTGCGAATGATTCGAGCGTCTTTGTCGTAGTTTTATAGCTGAATTTGTCCATATAAATTATTAGTAGTTTCATATGCACCTCCAATAAACAATATAGCATATTTTATAATCTTGTGAATATACATAAAAACTTTTTCATTTGCAAAATAGTTTGAATATATTTATAGTATAATAAAATACTTCATATAAACTAATTGGAGGTATAAAAAATGAAGAATTATTATGGTATGGATTTAGGAGAAATAGCAAGCCCTGGAGAAAAAATAAGCGGACTTATTATCTTTCTTTCGGTATGGGTTATCTCTTTGTACCTTATAAAAAGATGGATTGCTTTAAGAAAAGATAGCGTCATTGAAAGATAAAGTAAGTAACATAGTTTACAATTACTTAGTTTGAGAATATGACAAAATTAGAAAAGAAAGCAATTCTTGTAATTGTTTTAATGACGTTAGTTTGGGGCGGAACATTTCCTTTAGTTAAAGTTTTACTCAATTTTCTTTCGCCCGTTAATCTGCTTATGTACAGATTTTTATTCGCTGCTCTCATTGCATTCCCTTTCCTTCTAAGAGACATTAAAAAGAATAGAAAATACATTTTAAAACTAATAATACTTAGCATTCTTCTCTATATTGCATACTACGCTCAAACTGTAGGCTTAAAGTATACTACTTCCTCAAAAAGCGCTTTCATAACAGGTTTGTATGTTATTTTCACGCCAATCTTTGCTTTATTTTTTACAAAGGAAAAATTAACCCTTAAGCTGTCAATATCACTGCTACTATCTTTGATGGGGCTTGCTCTTCTCTCCAATATCACCTTTATGCATTTTGAAATAAATATTGGAGACCTTATTACAATAATCTCTGCTGTAACATTTGCTATTCAGATTGTACTCACTAATATCTATGCGAAAGAAATTGATATTTTATTTATTACTTCTTTTCAGATGGTTTTTATGTTTGCAATGGGGATTCCCTTTGCTGGTAATTTCTTAAAAGTTGCTATGCCTCTCTGGGTCCTTTTAAGTCTTATATTCTTAGGGTGTTTTGCAGGTTTTCTTGCAGTTCTTGCAGAAACGTATAGTTTAAAGTACCTTGACCCTGACAGAGCAGCAATTCTGTTTACCCTTGAACCTGTATTTGCAGGTATATTCTCGTTTATATTTCTTAACGAAAGGCTTTCTCGAAACGGAATAATAGGTGCTTTTCTTATTCTCATCGCTATGTGGCTTGCTGCTACAAGCAAAGTAAAGAAAGGTCTATCTTCTAAAGAATAAGTTCAGTAGTACTGTGAGAATTATGCTTATAACGATGCTTGTTACTATTGGAAAATAGAATGTGAAATTTTTACGCTGGATAACGATATCTCCGGGGAGTTTGATAAAACCAAACCTTTCGACTAAAAAAAGAATTCCAGCTATCACTAAAAACAGTATACCAAGCTCAAAGAAAATTTTACTAAAACGCATCATATACATCACCTCTCTATTTTCAATATTATACTCATAAATCGTAATTCTCTACAGAGTCTATTGTTAAATAATACGTAACTACTGCCTTTCCATATTTTTTCTCTTTGAACTTTCTAAACAAATGCTCTCCTTTAATTTCGTCAGTAAGTATTTCCTCTGGAGAATGCTCTGCAATAATAATTGAATTTTCATTAAGCAGTGGAAAATAAGCAAGTGCTTTTATTACCTTTTCTGAAAGCAACGATGCATATGGAGGGTCGAGAAATACAATATCAAATTTCCCCTGTACTCTTTTCTCAATTTTTTTATAGTTTTTAATAGCAGAAAGTACGTCCTTTTTCATTATGGATACGTTTTTTTTCACATCAAGCAAAGAAACATTTTTCTTGAGTGTTTGTATGGAAATACTTTCTTTATCGACAAACAGAACAAATTTTGCTCCCTCACTTAGTGCTTCAAATCCCATTGCCCCTGAGCCTGCAAAAAGGTCCAAAAAAATACTATTTTTTACTTTATCTCTTATCGTATTAAATATTGATTCCCTTACCTTATCGCTTGTAGGCCTGAGAAGTGCATTCTTAGGCGGCGAGAAAAGAACCTTCCCTCTGAACTTTCCTGTTATTATTCTCATTAAGCAATACCTGCAAGTTCTATCTTATCAGAAAACTTATGCTTAAGCACTTTCATTAATTCTGCTTTTTTCTCTTTGTCCCACTGAATTTTATTTTCTATGGTAAGCTCTGCTTGTTTGCGTGCAATTTCAAGTAGTTTCATATCCTTTTCTCTTAAAAGTGATGTGATTTTGAATTCTGGCAAACCGTGCTGCTTCAACCCAAGAAGTTCTCCTGGACCTCTTAGCCTCAAATCCGCTTCGGATACTTCAAAGCCATCCAATGTTTTCTCAAGCACACGCAATCTGTTTAGAGCTTCTTCCCTCTTACTTTTAGTTATAAGGAAACAGTAAGACTGCAAATTGCTCCTTCCTACTCTTCCCCTCAATTGATGGAGTGTTGCAAGCCCAAAATGGTCCGCATCTTCTACAATGATAACAGTTGCATCAGGCACATCTACCCCTACTTCAATTACAGTGGTCGATACAAGTACGGGTATCTTGCCTGATTTGAAGGAAGTCATTACTGATGCTTTTTCTTTGGAGCTCATTGCACCGTGGAGGATGCCCACATCAAAATTCTTTAGATACGTTTCTTTTAGTTCTTTCACTTTCTCCTGTACAGATTGCAATTCACTTTTTTCTGATTCTTCTATAAGAGGACAAACGATGTATCCCTTTCTTCCTGCTTTTAATTCAGCTACAAGCGTATTATATGCTTCGCTCCCGTTTCCTATAAATACTTTTGTTAATACAGGCTTTCTTCCCTTAGGCATTTCTCTTATCTGCGTAATATCTAAGTCGCCATAAAGAGTTAGTGCAAGCGTTCTGGGAATCGGTGTTGCACTCATTACGAGTGTATGAGGAAGCAGAGCTTTGTTTTTAAGGCTGCCTCTTTGTAAAACACCAAAACGGTGTTGCTCATCCACAACTGCAATAGCAAGATTTTTAAATTTCACATCATTTTGAATTAAAGCATGAGTTCCTATTAGGACGTTTATTTTGCCTTCTTTCACATCATTTAGTATTTTCTCTCGTTCTTTACGTCTTGTGCCTGAAGTGAGAAGTGCAACACTTATATTTGCTTTACATAGAATCTTCTCTGCTACACTAAACGTTTGCTGTGCAAGTACTTCCGTTGGAGACATCATTGCCCCTTGATATCCATTTTTTACTGCAACAAATAATGCAAATAGAGCAACAACCGTTTTGCCTGAGCCAACATCACCGTGTAAAAGTCTGTTCATTGGTCTTCCAGATGAAAGATCAAAAGCAATATCTGCCATTGCTTTTAGTTGTGCATCTGTCAGCTGAAAAGGGAGGAGGTTTTGAAAAGCTTCTATGTCAGTAGGTTCTACTTTTAATTTTATGCCTTCTAAACTTTCTATTTTCTTTTTCCGTAGTCCTAACATTAGCTGCAACATAAATAATTCATCAAATATTAATCTATCCTTTGCTCTTTCAAGAAGCTCAAAGCTCTTTGGAAAGTGTATGTTGTACAGTGCTTCACTGATAGAGAGTAAATTCAACTTTTTAATAATATGCGGATCCATATAATCTGAAAGAAAAGGTAGATACGTATCAAGCGCTTTTTTAATCTTGTTCCTTAAAGTCTTTTGATAAAGACCTTCCGTTAAGGGATACACAGGGATTATGCGCATTGAATGAATTGTTTCTTTTCCCTGCTGAATAACCTCATATGTTGGTGAGGGCATCTCCCATTTACCATACATAAACTGCACCTTTCCAGATAGAATAACGGCCATCCCTTCTTTTAATACACCCTTTAGATATGGCTGGTTAAACCATACGGCAGTAATATAGCCTGTACCGTCCGTAATAATGGCAGAGAAAATTTTGATCCTCCGTACCATCTCAGATGTCTTTACGATTCTTCCTTTAATCAGAGCATTTGTCCCTGATTGGAGATAAGCAATTTTGTTTACATGCCTCAAGTCAATGTATTCTCTTGGAAAGTAATACAAAAGATCAATTACATCTCTTATGTTAAGTTTCTTAAGAGATGAAGCAAGGTGCGGGCCTATCCCCTTCATATACTGTACAGGGATATGTAAGTCTGAAAGAGAGACAAAATGTTCTTCTTTTACTTTTGTACCATAGAGAATAGAAATTGCTTGCTTTATTGTATTTTCTCTTTGTTCTGATGAGAGCTCTGCATAACGAGCAAATAGCTTCTTTATTTTTTCTTTTTTGCTCTCACTTAAATTTAGCTCTTGAATCTTACTGAGGATAAATTTGTCCAATCCGCCTATCACGGCATCATTTTTGAAACCTCGTTTGACTTCAAGATTCAGCGGTCCTTCTATTAAATTATTGTTCATTCTAAAATAATTTCTTTTGCAAAGCTCTCCCCATTAATATGTTCTAAACCGAAGATTTCAGAAATTGTGTCTCCCATATCAGAGAAAGAATTTCTCAGTCCAAGATAGTAATTTCTCCTCACTTTCTTTCCGTATACAATAATGGGTACAAACTCTCTTGTATGGTCCGTATGTGCTTTGAATGTGGGGTCGCATCCATGGTCTGCTGTAATGAATAAGATATCTGTATCTTTCATACTGTTTAAGATATCAGGCAGAGCCTCATCGAAGTCTTTCAGCCCATTACCATATGCCACGTAATTTCTTCTATGGCCCCAATGTGAATCAAACTCAACTAAATTTGTGAAGAGCAATCCTTCAAAGTCCTCTCGTATCAAATCAATTGTTTTTATTATCCCATCAATGTTGTTGCTTGTATGAATACTTTTCGTAAGACCAACGCCCGCAAACAGGTCATGAATTTTCCCCACACCTACTACCTCTCTTCCGCTTGCTTTCATTGTATCAAGTACGGTTTTTCCCTGTGGCTTCAACGCATAATCTCTTCGCTCAGAAGTGCGCACCAAACCGTGCTCAGGGTCGCCAATAAAAGGCCGTGCAATAACTCTTGCTACAGCGTTTTCGCCAACGCACACTTCTTTTCTTGCAATCTCGCACATTTTGTATAATTCTTCAAGAGGGATAACACTCTTATGTGCAGCAATTTGAAAAACAGAGTCAGCAGAAGTATACACAATGGGATAACCGGTTTTTACGTGTTCATCGTATAACTCTTTAATAATAGCAGTACCTGATGCCGGTTTATTGCCAAGTACTTTTCTCCCTATGAGTTTTTCAAATTTTTCAATCATCTCTTTTGGGAAACCATTAGGATATGTAGGAAAAGCTTTGTTAAGAATGATGCCCATCATTTCTCCATGACCGCTGATTGAATCCTTACCCTTTGATTGTTCCTTCATCCTCCCATACGCTGAGATATAATCACCCTTTTTCCCTAAAAGGAGTCCTTTTAATCCCAGCTTCTCCATATTTGGTAGCCTCAAACCCTTGTTGTACTGCAGTACGTGAAGCAGGGTATTTGCTCCCCAATCGCCGTATTCAATGGCATCATCTGCTTCACCTGCACCTACACTGTCCAGAACAACTACAATTGCTCTTTTTATGTTCATTATTTACCTCCTTGCATTATAAATGTTAAATACTATCTATTTTTAGTTATATGCATATTTTCATTTTTGTCAAAGATAAGTGCAAACTTTACAGAGAAACCAATCTTTTATGCAGGATAATAAATTTGACAGCCCTGCATGAATATGATACAATACAAACTAAATAATAATGTTATAAGACAAGGATATTGATAAATGCTTATAATAAAAAATAAGGAGGTTAATAGTATGAGCGAAGATAATATTACTAAGGTGGAATTAAAAAAAGCGTACGGGCTTACCGTGATTGCAAGGAGTAATTCCAATCATTGGATTGTGATGGATGGTCCCGAAAAATTCAAGGGGCATAGTGCTGCTGCAAGACCGATGGAAGTATTACTTATGGGAGCCGCTGGATGCACATCACAGGATGTCATTTCAATCCTTGACAAGATGCAGGTAAAGTACAGAGATTTTAAATTGGAAGTGACGGCAGAGAGGGCACCAGATCATCCAAAAGTTTTTACAAAGATTTATTTGAAATACATGATCTGGGGTGACGTTCCTGAGGAGAAATTTAAAAAAGCAATTGAGCTTTCAGAGAATAAATACTGTTCAGCTTCAGCAATGCTGAGGAAAGCATCAGAACTTCATACGGAGTATAAAATCTTTAAAGAATGAGCTAATGAGGATAAGGGTAAATTTTGAAAAACCCGAAGATATCTGTTATATAGGGCATATAGATTTTACAAAGGTAGTAACAAGAGGATTGAGGCGAACACTCCTTCCTCTAAAATTTACGGAGGGTTTTAACTCACGTGTTAAAGTAGAAATGGGTTTTCCTTTGAGTGTAGGTATGATAGGCGAAGATGAATATTTTGACTTTTATTTAAGAAAAGATGTTGATATGGAACTCGTACAATCTAAGCTTGAGGAAGCATTCAAGGATATTATAAAGATTAAGCGCATCAAGCCGGTGCAAGATAACATTCCGGCTATTACATCACTTCCCGCTATACTTGTACACTTCATATATGGTACACTGGAGGAAGTAATTTCCGAAAATGTTGTTGAAGAAAAGCTTATGTCTATTTCTGAGATGCAAGAAATCATTGTTTTGCGAAAAAAGCATAATGCAGATAAAAAGAAAAACATAAGGCCATTTATAAAAGAGTTCAAACTACTGAAAATGGAACAAAAAAATATTGTTTTTCTCCTCTCAGCATATTTTTCTTCTAATGGCAGCGTAAAGATAAGTGAAATTGAGCAGATTCTGAATGAAAACGGGATAAAGGTAAAGTTTGACTATATGATAAGGAAAAAAACAAGCGTAAAATACAAAGGAAAGCTTATGTCTCCATTTGATATTGAATGAATCACTTATGTAAAATTAGTATAATAATCCTAAGAAATTTTTGGTATGGAGTTAAATAAAGTGTGTTGACTTAATGCAACTTTTTGATAGACTTTTATTGGAATTATTTATAAGCAAGAAAGGAGATGAAACAATGGGTAGTATTTTAATCAAAACAGAAATTCCAGGACCAAAAAGTAAAGAGATCGCTAAAAAAAGGGAACGATACGTTGCTTCCCCAATGAATCCTTCCCTTGCACCTTTTTACATCAAAAAAGGGCATGGTGCAGTTGTAGAGGATGTTGATGGTAACAGATTCCTTGATTTTACAGGTGGATGGGGGTGCCTCATCGTAGGGCACACACCTGAAAGGATTGTAAACGCCATTAAAAGTCAAGCAGAGAAGTATATTCATACGGATTTTACAGCAATTCCTTATGAACCGTTTGCAGAGCTTGCAAAAATGATCTCCGAACGTGCACCAGGTGACTTTGAAAAACAGGTTGCATTTTTTAATGGTGGTGCAGAGGCAGTGGAGAATGCAGTAAAAATTGCAAGAGGTGCAACAAAGAGAAAAGCAATTGTTGTATTTGATTATGCGTTTCACGGAAGGACACTTCTTACGATGACAATGACGCATAGAGTAATGCCTTATAAATATATATTTGGGCCATTTGCATCAGAGGTATATAGACTGCCCTTCCCAAATCCACACTACAACAATCTCAAAGTAGGTGATTTTGAACAGGAGCTTAAAGATACAGTTTATCCTGAAGATGTAGCAGCGGTTGTGATTGAGCCAGTACAGGGAGAAGGTGGTTTTAATGTACCTCCTGAAGGTTTCCTTGAAGAGATAAGAAGAGTAACGGAAAAGTATGGTATTCTTTTTGTTGCAGATGAAGTACAGAGTGGTTATGGAAGAACAGGTAAACTCCTCGCTATAGAGAATTGGAATGTTGTGCCAGACCTTATTACTCTTGGAAAATCCATTGCAGCAGGCTTACCACTTTCAGCAGTTGTAGGCAATAAAAAGTACTTTGATGCATTACCAAAAGGCTCTATTGGCAGTACATTTGGTGGAAACCCTGTTGCCTGTGCCGCAGGTATCGAAGTGTTGAAGATGATTGAAGAAGAAAATTTACTAAAGAGAGCAATACACCTTGGAGAGATTATTGATAAAAGATTTAAGGAAATGAAAAACAAATACCCGGTTATTGGCGAAACAAGAGGTGTCGGTGCAATGCGTGCAATAGAATTTGTAAAGGACAGAAAAACCTGGGCACCGGACAGTGAGACAGCTTCAAAAGTAATTCAGGAATCGCTGAGAAATGGTGTAGTTCTTGCAGGCGCAGGAATTCATAGGAACGTGATTCGTTTGCTTATACCTCTTGTAATGACAGATGAACAGCTAAATGAAGGGCTTGATGTAATTGACAGGGCGATACAAGCAGTAACTGGTTAAATATGCTTTAGTGTGGGCCTTTCTCAGAGATTTGTGTTACATTAAATATCAACCAAATGTTGAGGAAACTTACTATATGAATATTTGACAAAATCTATCAAAGCTGTAAAATAATTTTTTAATAGGAGGTTAATAATATGGATAAAGAAGTTGTAAATGAAGAAGTCTTAGAAAAAACGATTCGACGTGCAAGGGAAAGAAATATCATTATTCCTACTTATGAAGAGATGAGAGACCCGGAAAAAGTTCCAGAGGGTATCAAAGAGGAATTAAAGCATATAGGTCTGTGGGATCTTAATCCAAGAAATCTCTTCAGGATTACATGGAAAAATGAGCCTGTAAAATTTGGAGGAGGGTTTGATGGCGTAAACTATGTGGAGATTCCTAAAGAACTTTCAGGTGTTGATGCAAGAATTCTTGTTTTAATAGGTAAGTTTTTCCCTACTGGCTCGCATAAAGTTGGTGCAACGTTTGGTCCGCTTGTAGAGAAGCTTGTAAGAGGGGCATTTGATCCTACAAGCCAGAAAGCATTGTGGCCATCTACAGGCAATTACTGCCGCGGTGGTGCATACGATTCTTATCTTTTATCCTGTCCAAGCATTGCAGTACTACCAGAGGGAATGTCAAAAGAACGGTTTGAATGGCTGAAGAAAGTAGGGGCAGAGATATATGCAACGCCAGGTGTAGAAAGTAATGTAAAAGAAGTATTTGATAAGACAAAAGAGCTTAAAGCAGAGAGGCCTGATGAAATTGTTGTTTTAAACCAGTTTGAAGAGATTGGTAACGCTATCTGGCATTATGCTGTGACAGGACCTGCAATGGAGGAAGTGTACAATAAAGAGAAAAAAGAGAATCAAAAGCTCAGAGCTTTGTTCCTTACGCAGGGTTCAGCAGGTACACTGGGAAGCGGTAATTACCTAAGGGAAAAGTTTCCAACGATTAAGATAGGTGCAGGCGAAGCAAAACAGTGTCCTACGCTTCTGTACAATGGATTTGGTGGCCATAGGATTGAGGGTATCGGTGATAAACATGTCCCCTGGATCTTTGACGTGAAAAACATTGATATGGTAGTTGATATTGATGATGAAGCCTGTATGCATATTGTAAGGTTATTCAATGAACCAGCAGGAAGAGAATACCTTAAAAAGCAAGGTGTAGATTCTGATATTGTATCCAAACTTGATCTTTTTGGTATATCATCCATTGCAAATATCCTTGGAGCAATTAAAATGGCAAAGTATTATGAGATGACAGGAGACGATATTATTATTACAGTTGCGACGGATTCAATGGAACTATACGGCTCACGAATTAAGGAGCTACAAGAGCAGTATGGTACATACAAAGAGATTGATGCAGCAAAGGATTACGAGAGATATTTAATGGGTGCTACAACGGATTGGATGCTTGAACTTTCATATTGGGACAAAAAGAGGATGCATAATCTCAAGTATTTTACCTGGATTGAGCAACAGGGGAAGAAAGTAGAAGAGCTAAATGAGCAGTGGTATAACGATAACTATTGGAAGGAAAAGTTTAATTCATTCAGAAAGTGGGATGAATTAATTAAAGAATTCAACGAAAGAGTAGGATTAATTAAAAAATATCGTTAAATTTATACAAGGGGGTAGCTTTTGTTACCCCCTTGTTTTTACTTAAGATAATAAGAGGAAAATAAAATTTATGAATAGGCAGAATAGATATTTTTATTTTTTGCTATTAGCATTTCTTATTGTTCTATTTCTTATATATGGTTATATTTTTCCAAATCTCTCTCCTGTATCTTTCCCAAAGAAGCAAAATTCAAGTCTCCTCACTGCAAAAGATGTACAACTATTCACAGAACCAGACGATGGAAGGGGACCGATACTAAGTGCTATAAACAGTGCTAAGAAGAGCATAGATTTAGAGGTTTACATTCTGTCGGATAAAACTATTATTCGCTCATTGATTAGTGCAGAAAAAAGAGGAGTAGAGGTAAGGGTAATTCTGGAAGAACATCCATACAAAGGGTACGGAGCAAATAAAGAGACAAAAGATAAACTTTCTCATTACGGAATTAGTACGAAGTGGTCAAATAGAGTGTACAGGTTCACTCATTCAAAATTTTTTGTTGTGGATGAAACGATAGGGTACATAATGACATTAAACCTCTCAAAAAGTTCCTTTACGAAAAATAGAGAATTTGGAATAATAACTAAAGATCCATTATACGTGAAAGAGCTTGAAAGGATTTTTCAATCCGATTGGCAGAGGAAGCCATATAGGCCTTTAAAATCTGCCCTTGTTGTAAGTCCTGAGAATTCCAGAATGAAACTCACAGATCTTGTAAAAAGTGCAAAAAAGGAAATTCTTATCTATGCAGAAGAGATAGAGGATAAAGATTTTGAGGATCTACTTGTTAAAAAAGCGAAAAGTGGGGTAAAGGTATATATTGTACTGGCAAATCCTGAATACATTGAAACAAATAGAGAAGCAGAAAAATATCTTTCAGCTTATCACATCCAATTGTCAACACCTTCCACTCCATTCATTCATGCAAAAGCTATTATAGTGGACAATTCTATAGCGTATGTGGGGTCTATTAATTTTTCTTCTACTTCTATGGATAAAAACAGGGAAGTTGGCATTATTACTTCCTCAAAAGATGCTGTTAATAAATTGATAGATACGTTTTTTGATGATTTTAGATAGGAGGGATTTATGCTTAAATTAAAGAATGTTCGGCAGTGTTTTATGCCTGATTCTCTTCAGGAAGCAGTAGATATTCTGAGAGATTCTCAAGGCAAAGCGGCAATTGTAGGTGGGGGATTGGATATTACAGTATTTCCTCGACCTTACATAGAGAAACTCATATTTTTGGACAAACTTCATTTAAATTACATAAAAGAAAAAAATAGTGAGATTAGAGTCGGGGCAACTGTCACTATTACAGATATGGAAAGGTCTTTATTGATAAAAAATTATTTAAGAGGCAGGGTAAAGGAAATACTCGGCGAAGTTGCAAGCCAGCTTTTAAGAAATCAAATTACCATTGGAGGTTCAATAGCAAGAGGGCATCCTTATTCTGATATTATTCCTCTTGTTTATGCTCTGAGAGGAAGAATTGTGCTGTCAGATGGGAAGGATGATGAAGAGCTACTCATTGATGATTTTTACAGAGAAAACTTCAGGGAATTATTGAAAAACAAAATTGTTACAGAGATACGTTTGAAAAAATATGATGATTCGTATAGATTCGGAATGAAAAGATTTGTGAGGAATGCAACGGACATTCCTTTGCTTAACGTTGCTCTGCTTATAAAGGTTGAAAAAAATATTATAAAAGATGCATCTATTTCTTTAGGTTCACGTCCTGGAATTGCATATCGTTTTATTAAAGGAGAAGAGTTTTTAAAGGGCAAAAAAATTACAAAAGAACTCGCAGAGGATTTTCAAGAATTTACTGAGGAGAATGTGGATGTTGGTGGAGATGCACGACTCAGTAAAACATACAGAAAACACCTTGCAGGTGTCTATTCAAAAAATATACTGTTGAATTTAATGGAGGTGTAAAATGAAAGTACACTATACGATAAATGGAGAAAAAAAGATATTTGAAATTAAGCCAGGTGAGGTACTTTTGGATGTGCTCCGGAGAAACGGATACTCTGAAGTAAAGGGTAACTGTTATATGGGGACCTGTGGAGCTTGTACCGTACTGATTGATGGTGTTCCGCATACAAGCTGTACTATACTTGCAGCAAAAGTTGATAATAAGAGCATTACAACGATAAAAGGCGTAGGCACTCTTCAACATCCGCATCCTCTGCAAAAAGCGTTTGTGGAAAAAGGTGCAGTACAGTGTGGTTTCTGTACGCCGGGTGCAATTCTTTCTGCCTATGCATTACTTAAAGAAAACCCTAATCCTACGGATGAAGAGATAAAAAAAGCGCTTGATGGGAATGTATGCAGGTGTACGGGTTATGTGCAGCAGGTAGAGGCAGTAAAATTTAGCATAAAATTGCTTAAGGAGGAGAAATGAAGGAATTTAAATATATTGGAAAGAATACGGATAAAAGAGATGCACTGTCGCTTGCAACAGGGCAACCGATGTTCGTAGATGATATAAGCTTGCCAAATATGCTTCAGGTAAAATTCCTCTATTCTACCTATGCACATGCCATTATTGAGGATATTGATACAACAGAGGCTGAAAATTATCCCGGCGTAAAAATGGTACTCACATATAAAAATACACCTCACATCATTCATACAACAGCTGGGCAGGGTTGGCCAGAACCTTCTCCTTATGATACGTATATGTTTAACAAAAAGGTGCGTTTTGTAGGTGATAGAGTTGCAGCAGTAGCGGCAGAAACAGAAGAGGAGGCAGCTGAAGCAATAAAATTAATAAAAGTAAAATACAGAGTCTTGCCTGCAGTTCTTGATATGAAGGATGCAATGAAAGAAGGGGCTCCGATTATTCATGATGAAGAGGAAATAAAAGGTGCATACGATCCAAAACACAATCTTGCAGCACATATTTTTGTAAAAGCAGGTGATATAGAAAAGGGTTTTAAAGAATCAGATGTTATAGTAGAGGAAACATTTGAAACGCAGTATGCACAGCACTGCCCTATTGAGCCGCATATAACAATTACGTATCTGGATGAATATGGGAGGATTGTTATCAGGACTTCTACACAGGTGCCCTTTCATGTAAGAAGGATTGTTGCACAGGCTTTGAATATTCCCGTACAAAAGATTAGGGTAATCAAGCCACGTATCGGCGGGGGCTTTGGTACAAAACAGGAAATCATTCTTGAGGAAGTATGTGCTTATATTACAATGAAAACAGGCAGACCTGCACGTGCACTTTTTTCAAGAGAGGAAGAATTTATTTCTTCACGTACCAGGCATCCTATGCAGGTAAATGTAAAAATTGGCGCAAAGAAAGATGGTACGTTTAATGCAATAAAGATGTATGTATTAAGCAATACTGGTGCGTATGGTACGCACGGTTTGACTGTTGCTTCTAACGCAGGCTCAAAAACACTTCCTCTGTACAATAAAGCTCCTAATGTAGAATTTACTGCTGATGTTGTATATACAAACCTGCCTGTCTCTGGTGCATACAGGGGGTATGGAGCAACACAGGGGTATGCTGCGTTAGAGCAAGCTGTAGATGAAGTTGCATATAAATTAAAAATGGACCCTCTAAAAATAAGGAAAAAGAATCATATAAGGAGCGGTGAAACATCTCCTATTTTTAGAGCGCTTGGTGAGGGCAGGGAAGGTGTAACTCAATATATTCAGAGTTGTGCATTGGACGAGCTTATAGATAAAGGTGCTAAAGAGATTGGGTGGTTTGATAAATTTGGAAAACCAAAAAGAAAAGGAAATAAGGTAAGAGGTGTAGGTATGTCCATTCATATGCAGGGTTCCGGTATTCCTTTGATTGATATGGGTGCTGCAACGCTCAAAATGAATGAGGATGGTTCATTTAATCTCACATATGGCGGTACGGACCTTGGCACAGGGTTGGATACTGTAGCTGCACAAATTGTTGCAGAAACTTTGGGTATAAAACCGGAACAAGTCATTGTATATGCATCAGACACAGACCTTACTCCATTTGATGTAGGTGCATATGCATCAAGTGGTACGTTTGTGTCAGGTGGAGCTGTACTCAATGCAGCAATGAAAGTAAGAGAGCAAATATTTGATGTAGCAAAAGAAATGTTTGGTGAGTTTGATACAAAGAATTTTGTTTTGGAGAATGGGAAAGTTATAAGCAAAGCAACAGGTAAATCTGTTACTCTTTCCGAAATTGCATATCATACGCTCTATGTAAAGAATCAGCATCAGATTGCAGCAACAGGCTCATTTGTTTCTCCTTATTCACCGCCTCCGTTTGCAGCACATTTTGTTGAAATAGAAGTGGATGAAGAAACAGGCATTATTACACCTATCAAATATGTGGCAGCAGTGGATTGTGGTGTACCTATCAATCCGGAGCTTGTAAGGGGACAGATTATTGGTGCTATAGTTAATGGATTGGGTTATGCACTGACAGAGGAATATAAATTTACGGATTCAGGGCGTATGGTAAACCCCAATTTTATGGAATACAAAATACCTTCTGCAAGAGATATTCCGGAGATTGTTACAATTATTAATGAAACATATGAACCAACAGGCCCTTATGGTGCGAAATCTGTAGCAGAGATAAATATCAATGGACCTATTCCTGCTATCGGTAATGCATTGTATAATGCATTGGGGATAAGATTGCACCAGACGCCGTATACACCTGAAAGAGTTCTTGAAGCGATAGAGGCAAAAAAACTATTGGATAAGGGAAAAGTATCTGAACCTATTGACCCTGAACAAGAGTAGTTACAGGCACCGTTTGGTGCCTGTATTTTTTAAATTTTTGGACCTGCCTGCTTTACTTCTTTTGGCACGTAACCTTCAAATTTCTCAAAGTTCTTTCTAAAGTTTTCTGCAAGTTTTGTAGCTGTTTCATCATAACTACTCTTGTCCTTCCAGGTATCTCTTGGGAATAGAATTTCTTTTGGGACAATGGAGTGAGGAATTTCTTCTGGAATCTTTAACCCAAAGAATGGCTCCTCTATGTATTTTACATTATCCAATTTTCCTTCTAAAGCTGCTCTTATCATTGCACGTGTATATGCAAGTTTTATTCTGCTCCCTGTACCGTATGGTCCACCACTCCAGCCTGTATTTACAAGAAAAACGTTTGTATGATGTTTTTCAATCCTTTCACCTAACATTTTTGCATAAACTGATGGATGTCTCATCATAAATGGTGCGCCAAAGCAAGCAGAGAAAGTAGGTAAGGGTTCAACAATGCCTGTTTCAGTGCCTGCAATCTTTGCTGTATAGCCGCTCATAAAATGATACATTGCTTGTTCTTTTGTTAACTTTGATATGGGAGGGACAACGCCAAATGCATCTGCAGTGAGGAAAAAAATGGTAGATGGAATAGGCCCTATGGCATCCAATTTTGCTCCATCTATATAGGAAAGAGGGATTGCTGCTCTTGTATTTTCCGTGTATTTTTTATCAGCATAGTCTGGTACTCTGTTATCTTTTACTACAACATTTTCCATCAATACACCAAAGCGTATAGCATTAAAAATGCGTGGTTCTTTTTCGGGCGTAATATTGATAACTTTTGCATACGATCCACCCTCTATATTAAATATACCCTTATCTGTCCAGCCATGCTCATCATCTCCTATCAATGTCCTTTCCGGGTCCATAGATATCGTTGTCTTTCCTGTACCTGATAATCCGAAGTATAGAGCTGACTTTCCATCCTTCCCTACATTTGCAGAGCAATGCATAGGAAAAATATTCTTTGCTGGAAGTAGGAAATTCATTATAGAGAACATTACCTTCTTTACTTCGCCGCCATACTTTGAACCTATCACCAGAGCAATCCTTTTATCAAAGTTAAACACAATAGCAACATCGGTGCGTACTCCATCAACCTGAGGAGATGCTTTACAGATAGGTACAGCAATTAATGTGAAATCAGGAGGATTTTTTAGGTTTACATCCTTTTCTCCTGAAACAAACATATTCTCAGATAGCAAAGCGGTAGATGCAAAGTCCGTAATCACTCTAAGTGATAAGCGTGCATTTTTATCATGGCCTACAAATCCGTCGTAAATGAAAATATCTTTGTTCTGCAAATATGTAGTGGCTCTTACGTATAATTTGTTGAATACATCCTCCGTTGTTGGGATATTAATGTCACCCCAATCAATCTGATTATGGATGGACTGTTGATCAACAATGAACCTATCCTTGGGTGAGCGCCCCGTATTTTTACCTGTAAGAATGTTTAGTGCGCCTTTATCCGTAAGAATCCCTTCTCCATTGCGGAGTGCAAATTCCACAAGTTCTGCACGGGTTAGATTTCTATACACATTGCGTGTATTCACAATGCCCAGTTTCTCAATGCCAAATGTTTCTTTCATATCACTCTCCTTCCATTCTGTTAAATTGGTTTATGTATTTAACCGCTGTAGGTAATTTTGACAGTTCTTGTGTTTTTGTCCCACTCTACTGTACAGCCAAGATTTTCTGCAACGAATCGTATAGGTACGAATGTTCTATCATTTACAATGATTGGACACACGGTATGATTTTTAGTATCTATCCATTCCGGCACATTATTCACCATTGCCATTGGTTTGTTAATCCATAGATTAATTACTGTGCCATTAAATTGAATGGTCACTTCTCTTTCCTTGTCATTCCATAGGACTTCTCCACCTAAGGCTTCAACGATTACACGTATTGGCACAACGGTTCTATCCCATCCTTTTATGATAACGGGATATGTTCCCCTGCCAGGATCTATCTCCTGTTTAACACCGTTTACTGTCATATAAGGGTTTCCTATTTGTAATTCTATCACTATTCGCCTTTTTCCACTGAAATACACGACTTTTTTTACTACTGTTTCTTCTCCATCTTTTCCTATAGCTACTGCTTCAATAATGTTTTTTTTGGCGTTCAATATAACAGTGCTATGAAATGTACCATCCGGGTTTGTATGAGTCAATATGCCATTGATTTTAAGCGTAGAACCTGGGGAAACTTTACCCGTAAATGAGAATGTTTGGTTCGTAGCGGTTATGCCATTTGCAAAATTCAGTAAGAGGTAAGGCTTCACGATAAATATTCCTTTACCGATTGAAACATTTATTTTTTCATCTAAAACATTCTCTACGATTACGTTTTGAAGGATTAAATTATTTATGGAAACATTTTTGCCATTCAGTGTAATTACTGCAACGTCTCCACTCCCCGAGGTATAGGCTCTTCCTTTTTCCGAAACAGCAACGAGTATCTTTCCGTTAGCTTTTTTATATATCATTAAACCATCATTGAATAAATGACCTTTTTCTATTTTAATAAAAGAAATGTTATCTGGGTTATACATTAATGTAAAAGATATTCCTCGGATATCCTTTGCACCATTTATTACCACCTTTACAGATGCATTTTCTCCCTGTTTTACATAGGCATCAGTAATGCTCAGTTCAGGTGGCAAATTTGTTGAAACTGTAATATTTGCTGAAACAAATTTAGCAATATTATGCAAAGAAGATATTTCTATCGTTACTTTAGATGTTCCTATTTCTTTCCCAGTATATACGGAGAGTATTACTTTTTTCTCCTCGTTAGGTGATAGTGCTACTGTTGTAGTAGATAATGATGCACTCCACTGTAATGGTATATCTTTTATGGAGATATTATACGTATCACTTTTTGCTCCTGTGTTTACTATATCAATAGTAAGATTAATCTTGCTGTTTGGCCTTACTGTTTCCTTATTTGGATACAAAGATACGGAAAAATCGTAGTTTGTGCTGGTTGTTTCTTCTAAAAGTACACGGACAATATTATGGAAGCAGTCGGTCACAAGAAAGGTATCGTCCTCTATTTCGATAGATGCTATTTCATAGAATATTCTTTCGCTCTGGTAGAGTAAGGTTCCTCCTTTACTGAATACAGATATCCTACCATTTTCTGTATCTGTAACGACAATATCATCATTTTTATCAACTCCTACATCTTCTGGAACATAGAATTGCATTTTTCCCCTTCCTCCGCCTTCGCCAATCGTAGAAAACTCAACAAATTTATTATTGTAGCAATGAATTTTGTTATCATAAATAGAGCTTATATAGAAATTTCCCTTTGTATCTTCTGCAATACCTGAAGGAAGTTTACATACAGGAATGATTTTAATAATGTTTCCGTTGCTATCGAATTTTACTATACTATCCTTATTGAACATCGTAGCGTAAAAATATCCATCTTTTCCTTCTATAATTTTTCTAATTTCTCCGAGACGACCATCGTATATCATATTTTTTAAGCTGCCATTCTCGTTAAGAATTGCAATTCCTCCGTTCAATCCTACGTATAATTTGCCTTTTTTATCAGATAGTATACTAAATGCTTCAGGAAATGCTTTTCCATTTAACTCTTTGATACGCTTAATGAATGTCCCTGAAGGTGAGAATTGCGCAAGCTCGCTTGAGTCAAAACCTCCATAATTTACTACCCAAATGTTTCCTTTTCCATCCAATGTTGCACTGGTGGGATTTGTAAGCCTTGCTTTTGCATCCTGTGGAAAATCTTTTTTTTCTAAAAAGATGCCTGTTTCACTGAATACAGTGAGCCTCTCGCCTGTAGGTTGACCAAATGGTGCTTCTGAATCACTATCCCAGTAATAATAACCTGCATCCATTACGTATATATTATAAGATCTGTCTACTGCAATACCTGCAGGTGTAAGCAAGGCACCATCTTTCTGATTGGGATAAGTCTTAGCTACTCTCCCTATTGTTTTTATGTATGCACCATTAGATGCATACTCAACAATTTTACCCTGTTCATTCTGTCCTCTTGAAAGCCCCCTATCGGAAACAAAGATATTACCATCCATATCTACCGCAACATCCGAAGGAAATAACAGTTCTTTTCCATCAATTGTAAGTAATATTCTCAAATTTTTATCAAATTTATATATCGTTTTATTACTCATACTTACTGCGTAGATGTTGTCTTTACTGTCCGATGTGAGACCTCCTGGGTAATCGATGCTTACTGATTTTATAATATTCCCGTTCGTATCCATCTTGTATATTCGACCTGCAAAATAGTCTGATACAAAGATGTATCCGCTTGATACGGCAACACCAGTAGGTGTATTAAGACTACCTTTGCCAAGCGTTTTCATAAATGAGCCGTTACTTCCGAAAACCTGTACATCTCCGCCCAATGCATCTGATACATAAAAAATACCGTTTTCGTAAGCAATATCCGTGGGGTAGATAAGTCTCTTTAAAGAGCCAAATGTAAAAACATTATCCAATGCACTGTCAAGTATATGTATTCTGCCATAAGAATTATCTATTACAGCAATTTTCCCATTAGTAACGGTGCAAATGCCTTGCATTGGAAAAAGATACTTTGAATTGTAATCCTCTTCATAAAGATTTGCCTCTGCAAGGGATAGTGAGCCAATAAAATCATCATTTGGGATTGCTATGTCCTGTATAACAGTAATATTTTTTATACTACTTGCATTGGTTTTTGCCGTGGGAATACTCAATAAAAAAAGTATAATAACAACTAAAATTATACAAGTTTTCTTCATCATTCTCTCCTATGGATAGATTTCTCCGTAATGTTTGGTTAAAATCAAGAAATCTTCTCCGTTTACGATATTATCCTTATTAAAGTCCAGCGCATCGTTGAATCCTGTATCTTCACTATTTGTTCCAAAACCCTTCTTAAATATTGCAACATCAGCATCATCTACTTTTTTATCATTATTTAAATCCCACATTCTTGAATAGTCTGATACTATATATTTTAGAGGTTTCATATTGAGGTATCCATCTGTGGAAGCAGGGTAAATTAGACCAGTGCCATCTTCAATTGCCTTGAAATGTATTCTTGCTATTTTGCCACTCTGTATATTACCGGATAGTGCTATATGCAGATCGCCAGGTTGCTCAAAGCTAAAGTTTATTTGATTATCTAAAACTGATGCTCCTTTTTTAACCTCCAAAATTTTTAACATAGCAGAGTCATATTTGTAATTTATAGATAAGTTGTTGAGTGGATTTTTCAACTGAAGTTTGATATCTACCCAGAAATCTTCGCCCTTTTTTAGAAGCAATGTCTCATTATTTTCTGGTACAATATCAATCGTATTTGCAGAAATATTTGAAACCGTAAAACTGCCACTCTTCTCACTTTTTATTATGATTGGCTTAATAGCTTTTGTTGCTTCGTCATCGTTTGCTTTTAGGTACATAATCTTATAATAATACTTTCCATTATTGAGAAAATTGTTACCAAAAATATCTCTTCCGTTAAAGATTAAACTATAATCGCCGATGTATGCTATTGATTTATCAAATATTGTATCCAAAAACTTCCCCTCTTTATCGTAGACGTTAATTTTTATCTCGTCTGCAATATTTTCCCTGAAAGGGACAGATGTACTATTATCTTCTGTGCCCATTCCTACGGTAAAATTTATCCTGATAGGTGTATTCTCTGTAAGTAGATCACCATTTTGAGAAACATTTTCAAGATATGCAGGCTCCTTAAAAGAGGGAATATATACAAAAGGAATATGTAGATGAGTATCACCACTGTCTATGTATAAAAAGCCATATGCACTTTCCTCACTGTTTTTATTTGCATTAAACGTAACAGTAAAACTTTTTTCAGAGAAAGGTCCAACATAAACGTTATTCGGGTGTATAACTGTTATAGAACTATTTGAGAAACACATAGATGAAATGGAGAAAGATAAACTATCGTCTGAGATATTCTTGATGGTAAACTTAGCGTTTTTTTCTGTAACACCATTGCCAAACATAAATGATGCAGGTTCAACAAAAGCTTTAGAGGTAACAGCTTTCTCTACATTAATCCTTCCTGAGCCTTGCATTAGTGGAGAATATGGTTTTAGAGAATCAGGATTTGTAAGTATTTCCGCAGTATTCATCAGGAGTGCTTTAATTTCGTTTGGTTTAAGGAAACCTCTTGCCTGTTTTATTAAGGCTACGCTTCCTGTGACAAAGGGGGCTGCCATAGATGTTCCGCTCATAATAGTGGTTTTATTACCCAAAATAGTTGAGCTAATACTTACGCCTGGCGCAACAATATCCGGTTTCAAATGAAAGTCTATAGTTGGCCCATTTGATGAAAAAGTAGACATTCTTCCCAATCCATATTTATTAACTATTTTGATGGAGTTTGTTTGCTGTTTAATATATATCCCGTCAGTATAAGAAACGAATAAGAAAGGTATAAAATCTGTTTCATTAGGATTTGATTTGGATACAAGTGCGATAGAAGGCAAACCACTTACGTTATTAAATACAATTACCCCCTTTGCTCCTGCCTTTTTTGCATTCAAGTCCTTATCCCCAAAATAAATTTTTCCTCTCTGTATCAACGCAATCTTTCCTTTTAAATCCTTTCCTGAGAAATCTTTTTCTTCGCCGTATCCACAGTAAACTATTCCGTAATTACCATCATTGAAAATGGGTGATTTGTCAGGGTATGTGCCTACGATAGTTTTATATTTTAACAAGATAACACCATGCATTGCATCGTCGCTTGCTCCTACGCCAATTACATCTTTATTAGAAGCAGGAGCACTCATAGGGAATGGTACTAATTCTGACCTGCAACCTGTGTTTCCTGCTGCAGCTACAACTGTTACACCACTGGAAACGGCGTTTTCTACTGCAATTGATTCAGGGTCCGAACCATTTCCTTCACCCCCAGGGGTTCCTATGGATATATTTATTACATTACATTTATCTTTAACAGCTTGCTCTATGCCTGCAATGATTATTGACGTGGAAGTTGTTTCATCATTTCCTTTGAATACTTTATAAGCACGGATTTTTGCATCAGGAGCAACACCGTAATGTGAACCTGCAATAATGCCTGCAACGTGTGTGCCGTGCCCATCCGTATCCATTGGATCACTATTCATATCAGCAAAATTGTATCCTCCTATAACCTTTGAGTTAGGAAAACCTCCTCCTCCAAGTTCTTTATCATTATAATCTACACCTGTATCAACGATACCTACTACAACACCCTTTCCTGTAATGTAGTTATTAGAAGAGTCTGTCATTCTGTTTACAATATCCGACTTTATTACTTTTGTAGCATACGTTCTCTCAAGATATGCTTTCTTATCCTTAAAAATTCTTTTTACATTTCGCATTTGTGCAATGCTGTTGATATATTTTCCTTTTACGGTGCAAGAAAATCCATTGAAAAGATACGTATACTTAAATTTCACTTTTGCATTAAAATTCTTTATATAACTTATTGTTTGTATTTGATTTTTTTCAATCTTTTTGGCATATTTTTCCAGTTCATCTTTTACAAACAGAGAGAGAATTCTATATCTCACTGTTCTTTTATATAAGGCTACAGGTAGAGAGTTTAATTCAATAATAATAGGAACTTCTTCTTCCGGTGAATACGTTAAAGATGGAGAGATTTTATCATTAACAGTGCCTGTTGCTTTTACAGCAAAAAAAGCAAGACCAATTGTTAAAATTAAACTCACTGCTATGAACTTTTTAAGCTTTATCATCATTATACCTCTTAAGAAATTATACAACTATTGACAAAAAATCAAAGCACTTATATATTTATATAGGATAAATGATGAAAATAGACCTTATTGTTTTTGATTTTGATGGAACACTCTTTGATTCAAGCAAAGACTTAGCAAAAGCAATGAACTTTGCACTAAGAAAAGTAAACTTACCTCCTGTAAGTAAAGAAAAAGTTTGGAGCTTCACTGGAGATGGTACACCTTTGCTTATAAAAAGAATCTTAGGCAAAGAAAACGAAGGCCTGTACGATAGAGTATTTGCCTATTTTATGAACTATTATTCTCTGCATTATGCAGACTATACAAGACCTTTAGATGGCGTAGAACATTTACTTAAAAAGTTCGAAGGAAAGAAAATAGCAATACTTACAAATAAATACAAAAAATTTGTTGATAAGATACTGGATAAATTCGGGATGAGAAAGTATTTTCTTGCTGTCTATGGGAAGGAGAGTTTTCATAAAAGTAAACCTGACCCTTATCCATTGGTTTACATAATGAATGAGCTGCAGGTAACGAATGATAAAACTATATTCGTTGGCGATAGCTTAAATGACATACTAATCTCTAAAAGTACAAATGTGAAATGCTTTATTATACCTTCAGGGGTAACACCTATGGAAAGAATTAAAGCACTTAAGCCCTTTAAAATACTTAAGAATATTAAAGAGCTTGAAAATTTTATAGAATAACATAAAATAATAAAAAGGAGGTTTTCTATATGGCATATTTACTTGTAGTAGTTTTGAATAAAACAGAGAAATTGGAAAACATACTTGAGCGTTTTGTAGATGTAGATGTAAGAGGAGCCACAATTATTGACTCTACAGGTATGGGAAGGACTCTCGAAACAGAGATTCCTATATTTGGTACACTTCAGGAAATTTTAAATGCAGGTAAAGGAAGACGTCCAGAAAACAAAACTCTATTTACCGTCATTAAAGAGGAGAAAACATTGAGGGATGCGGAACGGGTTGTGAAAGAGGAGTTATCTGAATTTAAGGAAGCCGGCACTGGCATTATGTTTGCTCTTCCTGTATTAGATTTTACGGGTCTTTCTCCGTCGCTGAAGGAAGAGAAAAAAGCTCTGGAGGAACATCGAAAAATAGAGAAGATTATTTAGAAAATAGTTTTTCTGAGGGCATATCTTCGTATGTAAAAGTAAGTCAGTAACACAAGAGAACCTGCAATAATGTGGATGTTTTCATGATAAAATAGTTCAAAAGGAAAAAGGAAAAGAAATGCTATGAATTGAGCAATTCCCTTTTTCCTTTTCTTTTTTGAGAGGATTATTAAAATTAACAAAGCAAACCATATTATTAATACCCAGATTGTTTCTCTCCAGCAGATAACACCCAGTACACCAATAGTAGAAGCAATACCCATCCCTCCTTTAAATTTATAGTATATAGGAAAGGAGTGACCTACTACTACAGCTATACCAGCAAGAATAGCCACATCCACTGCATCCGGCATTTTAAATACAAAGGGAAGGAGCGTCAAAAGAAATCCTTTTCCTACGTCAATAATGCCCACGGCAATACCCCACTTCATTCCCAATATTTTGGAAGTGTTGAGAGTACCAGGGTTTTTATCGCCTAATTTCCTTATATCAGTTTTCTTAACAAGATATGTAAATGTATAAGCGGGAGAGAATGAGCCTATAAGATAAGCAATTAAAATGTAAAAAATATTTAGTGTAATAGCCACATTACCACCCCACTAAATATAGGAATTGTAAGATTATCATTTATTTTTAGTGAGATAAGCTCTGTAACTGTTCCTGTCAAAGCACCCAAAGTACCAGATAGAAGTGGTAATTGGAGCTTTATATGTGCCCATATTACAACGAGAAACATTACAGAAAAGCAAGCGACAGAGCCTTCGAGACTTTTCTTTCCATTCATAATTTTTATATGCCCAAATTTTTTTCCTACCATCGTTGCAGCCATATCACCAAAAGTGTTAAACAAAATAGCTGGAATACCTATGTATCGTGGAAAGAAAGTAACAATAATTGTACACCCCATCAAGGAATATGTAGTTCCTGTGAGATCTCTTAACTCTTCTTTTTTTGCAATGAAACGCATAAATCGCGCAAAAGGCTTAAAAATGCTCTTTACTACTTCGTTTGCTTTAGGAGAAACAAGGCGGATAATATCTAATGCAAGAGAAAAGAGAAAAGCTAAAGATACAGCTAATACAACATATTTCTTTGGCCAGTAGTAATAAATAATAACTACAGCCAGTAACGCAAGGCGATAAGTCTTTCTAAGAAAAAGTCTCTTCATTTTCTATCCCTTATGGTGGAGGTGGCGGGAGTTGAACCCGCGTCCGAATAAACACATTATACTGCCAAGCTACAGGCTTAGTTGCTTTTTAATTTCTGCTTTTGTGTTAAAGCAACAAAAGCACAAAAGCATAGCCTCACTTGTTACACTGCAACTTTGGCTTGGGCGTACCTCATTGCAGGACCTGTATGCCTACGTTTTAAGCGCCCTACAGGCAAAAGCTACTTAGAACGTTAGCAGCAACTAAGCTGCTAAAGCGTAATTATAGTCAGCGTTTATTTTTTGGTGGATGTTTAAAGAGGCCAACCACCATCCTCTGCCTGCGCCAGTATAACTTGTTTATTCGTCGAACCCCAGCACCCCCAATGGCAATTACATTATATAATTTTTTGCGTTTTTTTCAAGTTTATCTGTGTAGTTTGATATCCCACCAGGGTGTTTCAGAAATCCTGATTTCGTTTTGCTCTATTTGAATAGCAGAGAAAAAAGAAGTGCTATTTAACAAATACTTATTATTTACTTCTATATCTAATGTGAGCTCTTTAGATTTGCCTCTCAAATTATCAGATGAAGTGAAGATTCTTTTTCCGTTGTTAGTAAGTTGCACAGAGAGTTTTTTAGTAATATTTCTTGTAATTGCAATTTTGTACTTCGGAGCATTTGAAAAAGTCATATCAGTACGTTCTGGATACAAAAATATGTAGAGCTTGCTAAACCAAGGGATTCCTCTGTAAAGCCTTATATAGAAGTCTGTGTATTTCTCTCCTTTACTAATTTTTGCTGACTCTATAAAAGGTGTGATATGAAACTTTTCCATTTCTTCTCTTGTCCACAACGGCAAAGGAGAATCAGTTTTTTCTTCATTAAATTTAAGAAAAATTTCATTCTTTCGTACAAATGAATACATAAAATCAGGATTTGTTTCTACTTGGCTTTTATGATTTTTAATTGCTTTTTCTTTTTTTAATTCTTCTCTTTTATTCAAACTAACGATATACCAATTTTTATTAATGTTTCTTACATACGTCGGTGGAGTAAGATACAGATTATAATGAAGCCCCTTTGGTACTGGCCAGCTCTCTGAATGCACAAAGTATGTATATTCTTCCGGATGAATAGCATTTCTTAAATTAAACAGTGCTGCTTCAGTAAATAATCCTGTAGCTCTGTGGTCTGAATTTAAGTCAGAAGTTGGAGGGAAGAATATTTTTGTTGGCTTAAAAGAGGAAATAATATTTTCAAGCAAAGCCAACTCATTTGTTGCTGTAAAAGGAATACCTGTTTCGTATGCAGTCTTGTAAAATGTATCGCTATGCATTGTAATACCTGAAAAATACGGACGGTTATTGAAATGATCCGTCCAGATTTTCAATGTGCCAAAGTCTGGAAATCCCAAAAAGATTAAGTCGTTTCTCTTTAATCCTAAAGATTCCATTGCATTAACCGCTTCATAGTATCTTGTCTTCCCTAATGCTATTGCTCCGGCAGGAGTAGGTGCGTGAATGAGCTGTTTTTTGATCATAGTACTTGTATTGTGTGAGCCGTACGTGGCGTAAATAATTTTTACTTTTGCTCCTTTTTCTATACATTTTTCTATCACGCCGCTTGCAGCAAGTGCTGCATCATCTGGATGTGGGGAGATAATAAGTACTCTATCATTTTTGCTAAACTGTATTTCTGGAAAACTTGAAACATTTTTGTACAAGGGTGCAAGTGTCTTGGATGGAAAGGAAAATAGAGAAAAGGCTTCTGCTGCGTAGAATATAATGATATATATAATAATTTTTTTTAGTTTTTTCATTTATATTGATGGAAAATTATACAAGAAGAACTGCTAAAATCCCTGTAAGAAAGATTCCATCAAATGTACCAGCACCCCCAATACTTGCGATAGGAGCACCAAGATCATTTATTCTACTGATATTCATAAGGTCAGCACCAATTAATGTACCCATTGTGCCGCCAATGTAAGCTACTATTGAAGGGTTATGCCAGGCAAGTATCAATGCGGTGAGTGCCGCAATGATAGGAGGAATGAAGGTAGGAATTGCAATGCCCAGTCCTTTTACGGGCCGTGCGAAGCGATAGCAAACTGCTGCTACAATGGTAACAGCAATAAGGGAAGCAAAAAATAACCAGATTCTACCCATAGCAAGTAAACGGATAAGTTCATAGAGAGAAACAGAAGCTGGAACAAGTGCACCTCCAACGTTCATTGCAACAACCGTTTCCTTTTTATCAATAATAGGAATTCTGTATCTAATACCATAAAAAGAGACTTCTTTTTCACTGACGAATTCGTTACTTGAGCCGATCTTTTTCACGGGAATATTTATCATACTTCCGATAAGCGCAAGGAATAAAAGTGAGTATCCAGCAAAAGGAGAAAGTCCAAGTTTTGCAAATGCCCCTACTATACCTCCTACGTATAAAAAGGAAAGGACTGGCAAAAGCAATATAACCAATAGAAAAAGAACTAAGTAAAAAGGTAAGTCTATCGGTAAGAAATTATAATTTCTATTCATATATTCACTCCTATTTTTTTAAATATTATAAAACAAAAATAAAATTTTAAAAGTTACCTGTTGTAGAATGATAAAATAGTTCCTAAATTTAACGAATGCGCTCTGTGTTATTTTGGAAACTCTTCATAAATTTTTTGAGTTTATCTTTTGTTTCATCCGAGATACAATGCTCTACAAGGCAAGCTTCTCTAAAGGCCTTGTCCTGTGGTACTTTAAGTATATCTTTCAAAAATTTAAACAAAATTTGATGTTTCTCCCAGGTATTTTTTCCTACGTACTCTCCTTTTTTTGTAAGTATAACGTCTTCGTAAGGAGTATGTACTGCATATTCATCTTTTACTAATCTATTTATAGCTTCTGTTACAGATGGTAGTTTTACAGATAAGAACTTCGCAATGTCTTTTATACGTACAGGCTTATTTTTCAGGGAAAGTACGTATATTGCTTCAAGATAGTCTTCAATACTTTTTGTTGTTTTCATCTCATAAACAATTTTAAAATTTGGTTTAAAATACCGCCTAACGCAATTGCCCCTAAAAATTCACCAATTGTCACGTATGTTGCTCTTTTCCATCCAAATTCTCTTTTTAGTGCAGCAATCGTTGCAACGCAAGGAATGTAAATCATCGTAACAAAACCAAAAACAAATATCTCTCTCGGTGTAAGTACTGCAGCAAAATTTGTTGTATGGTACAGTGTGGCAAGCATAACGAGAGTAAGCTCTTTCCTTAAAATACCGAACAGAAATGTAATTCCAGCCAGCGGAGGTAATCCCAGCCAATCCGTCATAAGTGGCTTTAGGAAATTTGCAACAGGAGTAACCCAATGCAGTTCAGAAAATACTTCCATTATTACATTTGCTACTATAATGATAGGAAATGCAATATACACAAAATCTTTTAACCTTATCCATGTTTGCTTTAAAATGATTTTTGTTACGGGCTTTCTATATGGTGGCATCTCCATAATAAGTCCTGAAGGGGTACCCTTAATATATCTATTCAGTATCCTTCCTACGATATATATCAATATAAAATCCAATGCATATATAATGATTGCATAGATAGGTCCTAAAAATGCAGCAACAAGCCCCAATATGATAACTGTTCTTGCAGAACAAGGAACGAGCGTTGCTAAGATCGCCGCAAGGAATCTATCTCTATCTCTTTCCATAATACGTGTACCAAGTACGGCAGGTACATTACATCCAAAACCCTCTATAAGTGGCATAAATGCTTTACCGTGTAATCCTAATTTGTGCATTACATTATCTGTGAGAAATGCAATACGTGCTAAATAACCACTATCTTCCAAAAGTGCAAGAATCAAGTAGAAAGGTGCAATGTATGGCAGCACAATACCTATGCCTGCAATGATTCCTTCCATAATGCCGTTCCAGAGAATTTTATTTGTGGTTAAAGAAAATGGTAGTTGCATAAAAGTAGGTTTAAATGACTCAAACCAATTGGTCAGAAGGTCTGAGAAGTAACTTCCAAACTTAAAAACACCATAAAAAGTAAGTAGTAATAGCCCTATAAGCAATATGTAGCCTGTTACTTTGTTCAATGCAATTTTGTCTATGTTATCTCTAATGTTTAGCCGTGCCTTTCCTTTCTTTTCTATTACACTTTCAGCAATACGTGATGCTACTGCATACCGCTCAGAGATAATAATTGTTTCAGGTGTTTCTCCATGAATATTCTTAAGCTCTTTTTTGAATTTCTCTGCAAGTGTAATGATGTTATCGTCTTTTACTTCTTTCTTGATGAGAGAGTCATTTTCAAGAAGTTTTATTGCGACAAAACGTGCAGGATAAGTAGTGTGAATTTTTTTGTTTATCTCCTGGGCAAGGGCTTCGATACGCACTTCTACTTCTTTTCCATAAGGAATCGGTTTTGTCTTTTTTACTCCTTTTTCAAGCATTTCCTTTGATTGTTCAAATAACTCTCTTAATCCTTTGTTTCTTACCGCAATAGTGGGAATTACTGGTACGCCAAGGAGCCTTGAAAGCTTTTCGAAATCAATACTTAATCCTTTGCTTTCTAATATGTCATACTGATTTAGGGCAATAATTAAAGGTGATTCTAACTCAATGAGTTGCAACGTGAAGAAAAGATTTCTCTCAAGGTTTGATGCGTCCACTACGTTTATTACCAGATCCGGCTTTTCTTTTGCTATAAATTCTCTGGAAACAATTTCCTCTTCCGAATACGTAGAGAGTGAATATATGCCTGGTAAATCTACTACGCGTATTTTTATTCCTTCCTGTTCAATGAACCCCTCTGCTTTTTCTACCGTTTTGCCAGGCCAGTTTCCTATAATCTGGTTTCCACCTGTAAGCTGATTGAATATGACACTTTTCCCTACGTTTGCATTACCTGCCAGGGCAACGGTATAGGTACGTTTCTTCACAGCTTCTCCACATATATTCTTGATGCAATACTTCTTCCGATTGCAAGGTGTGTACCCATAACAGATACTTCCACGGGGCCTACGGGCGTATTTCTTATTACTTCTATTGTACTGCCCGGTATGATGCCCATTTCTTGCAACCTTCTTGCAAATGCCTGCCCCATTCCTCTACCAAATCTTGCTCCGAAGCCTCCTCCACGTCCCAGAGCAAAGCTAATTACTTTAGCTTTTGTTCCTTCCCTCAATTGTATAAGAGTAACTACTTTTCGCATATTCATCTCCTATTATCCTATATTAGGTTTGCCTAACTTTAGAGATATTGTAATACTTTTTATTAAATTGTCAACAGCACCAAATATTCTTGTTATCTATGGAGCAAATCATCATATTAAAGAATCCTTTAAAAAATCTGTTTTTTATTCCATAGATGTTTTTACAGTAATGCTTTGAGATACCTTAATTCAATTTATATCTCCGCCCGAAAGCACGGCAAGGAACCATATCATAATAAATGAAAACCGTGCAAAATTGGAATAAGGTACAAACAGCCATATGATGAAAAATATATAAGCAATTGTGGTTAACGTAATGTGCAATACAGGTACTCTATGAGTTTCTGAAAATCGCATCCACCCTGTGAAAAGTGGTAGCCAGTCAAAAAAAGCTGCAATAAGGCCGTATAGAGGTTTGTTTAGAATAGTAGCGGGAAGAAAAATGAGCCCTGCAATAGCAACGCATATTAAAGTAAGTTTCTTTTTATCCATTCCTATCTCCTTTTTTAATCTACTTTACTAAATTTTTCTTGTTTGTCAATATCTACCTGAAACCAAAAAAAGTAATTGATGAAATTCTTGACTCTATGCTATAACTTCTTATACTTGTTTGTAATGTGTGAAAGGAGAATGTTCTATGTTTAAAAAAATTGCTAAGGTAACAGAAATACCTGAAGAAGAGGAAAAAATTATAGAATTCTGGAAGGCAAATAAGATTTTTGAAAAGAGCCTTGAAATAAGAAAAGGTAATAAAAGGTTCGTTTTCTATGAAGGGCCACCTACAGCTAACGGGAAACCCGGAGTACATCACGGCCTATCCAGAATATACAAAGATACTGTATTGAGATATAAATCCCTCCAAGGTTTCTATGTGCCAAGGAGAGGTGGTTGGGATACACAGGGTTTACCTGTGGAGATTGAAATAGAAAAGAAACTTGGCATTCATACAAAAAGGGAAATTGAATCATATGGCGTAGAAAAATTCAATAAACTCTGCAAAGAAAGTGTAATGCAGTATAAAGAAGATTGGGAAAATATAACGGATAGAATCGGTTTCTGGCTGGATATGAAAAACGCATACATTACATATAAAAATGAATACATTGAGTCTGTTTGGTGGATTCTCAAGCAGATTTTTGATAAAGGATTGCTCTATGAAGGGCACAAGGTTGTACCGTACTGTCCAAGGTGTGGAACAACACTTTCTTCGCATGAGGTAGCGCTCGGTTATAGAAAAGTAAAGGATCCTTCTGTTTTTGTACGGTTTAAGGTACAAGACAAGAGCTTTCCGAACACTGCTCTACTTGTATGGACAACAACGCCGTGGACGCTTCCATCAAACCTTGCTACTGCAATAAACCCTGCTTTTACATATGTACTTGTGGATTATAAAGGAGAAAAACTCATTCTTGCAGAAAACAGACTGAAAGCAGTATTAAAAGAAGATTATAAAATATTAAAAAGATTTAATGCAAATGAATTAGAAGGGTTAAAATATGATCCTCCATATCACGATGCGGAGCTTACTGAAGAAGAAAAGGATAGAGCCTTTAAAGTTGTGTTAGCAGATTTTGTAACAGCAGAAGATGGCACAGGCATTGTTCACATAGCACCGGCATTTGGCGAAGATGACCTTGAAGTAGGGAAGAAATATAACTTGCCTTTTGTGCAATTGGTGGACCTTGAAGGAAAGCCTACAAAAGGCAAATGGAAAGGTATGTTTTTCAAGAAGGCGGATCCTCTTATCATTGAAGATCTTAAGGAAAGAGGTTTACTTTTTAAAAAGGAAAGGTATGAGCATGATTATCCGTTCTGCTGGCGGTGTGGGACACCACTTTTGTACTATGCTAAAAAATCATGGTTCATTAATATAAGTAAAGTAAGAGATCAGCTCATTAAAAATAACGAAACAATAAATTGGTTTCCAAAGCACATAAAATACGGTAGGTTTGGTAACTGGCTTGAAAATATAAAGGATTGGGCTCTATCAAGAGAGAGATACTGGGGTACACCATTAAACATATGGGTTTGCGATAAATGTGGACATAAAGAAGCAATAGGTAGTATTAAAGAATTGAGGGAAAAAGCAATTGAAGATGTACCGGAGAATATTGAATTGCACAAGCCTTATGTAGATAACATTCATATTCGCTGCCCAAAATGTGGTGGCGTAATGCATAGAGTGCCGGAAGTTATTGATGTATGGTTTGACTCGGGTTCAATGCCTTATGCACAGTGGCATTATCCATTTGAGCATAAGAAAGAATTTGAGGAAAACTTTCCTGCAGATTTTATTACGGAAGCAATTGATCAAACAAGAGGATGGTTTTATTCACTGCTTGCAATTTCCACTTTAATAAAGAACGTTTCTCCTTATAAGAATGTAATGTGCCTGGAGCTCATATTGGACGAAAAAGGGCAGAAGATGAGTAAAAGTAAGGGTAACGTTATTGATCCATGGACAATTTTAAATAAACAAGGCGCAGATGCGTTCAGATGGGCAATATACACGGCATCGCCGCCATGGACTCCGAGGCGATTTGGGCCGAACGTGGTGGACGAAGCTTTGAAAAATTTTATCATTCCTTTAAGAAATGTGTACTCATTCTTCTCGCTTTATGCAAATATAGATCATTTCAATCCCAATAAAACTCAATACATTCCTGTTGAAAAGAGAAATATTTTAGATAAATGGATCATTGCAGAACTTGAAAGACTCAACAAAGAGATTGTAGAAAAAATGGAAGTATTTGAAATTACGTATTTAACGAGGAAAATTCAGTCGTTTGTTGATGAGTTATCCAACTGGTACGTAAGACGCTCAAGGAGAAGGTTCTGGAAAAGCGAGAATGATTCGGATAAACTTGCTGCGTATTTTACTCTGTATGAAGTACTTAAGAAGCTCTCACTACTTCTTGCTCCATTTACTCCATTTCTCTCAGAAACTTTGTACGGGGCTCTTGTAAAGGGTATTGCATATGATACAAAGGAGAGCGTCCATTTAGAAAATTATCCCATTCCGAATGAAGGTCTTGTAGATGAGAAGCTCATTAATGATATGGAACTTCTTATAGATATTACATCATTGGGGCATGCTGCGAGAAAGAAATCCAAGATACGTGTAAGGCAACCCTTATCCAGGATTATAGTGTTTGCAAAAAATGATGAAGAAAGAATGCTCTTAAAGGATAATAGCGTAATAAAGGAAGAACTAAACATTAAAAATGTAGAGGTAACTCAAGATATCTCTAAATACTGTACTATAAATCTCAAGCCAAATCTTCCCGTGCTTGGGAAAAAATATGGCAAGAAACTTATAGAGATATCAAAGCAGTTGAATAACCCGGAGAAAGGAATAGAATTTGCAAGAGAAGGAAAAGTAACTATTAATCTGGATGGTAAAAACGTCGAGCTTACAGGTAATGAAATAATACCTGATGTGGAAGGTAAAGGAGATTATGTTGCAGTATTAAATAAAGGGTACTTTGTATTCCTTGATACTACTATCTCTGAAGGTCTTCGAAGGGAAGGTATTGCAAGGGAAATCGTCCATACAATACAGAGAATGAGAAAGGAAGCTGAATTTAATATATCTGATAGAATTAATCTTTCAATAGAGCCTAAAGATGATGCAGTTAGGGAATTTATTGATTATATAAAAAATGAAACACT
>CAJXKN010000006.1 GCA_913055585.1 uncultured Caldisericota bacterium
ACATTTCGGTAATTTATAGCATATATCATAAGCTTACCAGGTGCGCCACTTACTGGATAAACGGTTTTGTCAATTTCAAGAATAGGCGTTCCTCCCACTGTTGTCTGTTGAGTCGCAGGCAAATGAGTAATTTCTGCAGAATCAACATAAGCAGTATTTGTAATTATTGTGCCATTTGGCAATGAATCGTGAGTTTTAACAACAAGCTCAACCACAACAGACTCACCTTGATGTAAAGTATCAGGAGTCGGCGTCCAGTTTATAACACCTGTTCCTCCTACAGAAGGTGCAGAAATTGTTCCTGTTCCTGTTACAAATCGTGCAGAGATAAATGTTGTATTTGAAGGAACTTCATCTGTAATAACAACATTAGTTGCATCCATATTACCAGTATTTGTTACTGTAATTGTATAAGTAATATTATCTCCTGCCTGCACAGGATCTGGGCTATCCGTTTTTGTAATTGTAAGTTTAGGAGCAGAGCCTATAGTTGTATTTTCGTCAGCACTTATGGAACTTACTTCATCAGATTTAACAGAAGCAGTGTTATTAATAACAGTACCATTAGGTAGAGGTGAATTAGTCTTTACAACAAGTTTAACTACAAGAGACCCTCCAGCGTTTAGTGGATCGGTTAGATTCCATTGAACTGTTCCCGCATTTCCTACACCAGGGTCAGTAATCGTACCGGTGCCACCACTTACAAAGCTTGCAGAGACAAATGTTGTGTTTTGGGGCGTATAATCCGTTATTACAACATTTGTTGCATTCATATTGCCGCTGTTTGTTACAGTAATATGATAAGTAATGCTATCTCCTGCCTGCACAGGGTCCTGCAAATCAACTTTATCAATGCTTAAGATAGGGGCTGATTCTATAGTTGTATCTTCAGTTGCATCTTTGCCTGCTTGATCTTCCACACAGGAAACATGCGCTGTATTATGAATTACAGTACCATTATCAAGAGGCGAATCAGTCTTCACGATAAGCTCTACTGCAAACTCCTCATTCGGTGCAAGTGCTCCTGTAAGTGTCCATTTAATTGTCCCTGTATTTCCTGCACCGGGGTCAGTAATTGTACCTGATTTTGTGATGAATCTCGCAGATACAAATGTCGTATTTGGAGGAGTACTATCCGTTATCACTACATTCGTTGCGTTTTCATTACCAGTATTGCCTACAGTTATTGTATAAATAATATTTTCCCCTGCTTTTACAGGGTCTTGTGCATCTGTTTTATGAATTGTTAAAGTAGGGGCAGAGCCAACCGTTGTTTGCACCGTTGCTTGTGAGGGATTCGTCTGATCAGAATCAATCGTTACCGCATTATTAATAGAAGTACCGTTTGGTGTCGGGGCTTTTACCTTCACTATTACTGTAATTGTATGGTGCACAGCATCATTGTTTACAGTACCAATTGTCCACTGGTTATTTGTCCCGTTGTCAGGAGCTGGATTTGCAGAAACAAATTCAACATTCGGGTCATAACTTTCCGTAATTACTACACCCGTTGCGTTCATATTACCATCATTCCAATATTCAATTGTATAAGTAATATTATCACCTGCATTAACGTTACCCGGGGCAGTTTTTGTGATATGTAATGCTGGTGCAGCACCTACGACCAGTTCATTTGTTGCACTATTTGTTACACCTTCACTGCAGGTTATGGATGCACTATTTGTAATGGTAGTGCCATTATTCAAAGGATTATCTATCTTTACTTCAAATGAGGCTGCATGGTTTGTGCCATCATCCGTAAGGGTACCTACAATGAATTTGATGTTTGTAACGTTGGGATCCGTTCCATCGCCTGAATCAGATGGTGTATATCCCCAACTTGTACCATTATCATTTGAGTATTCTACTGTAACACCTGTTTCGGTGCTTACGGAATTTACTACAAAGCTTGTATGCTCAGGTATTGCATCCGTTATTTCAACATTCGTTGCATATTCATTACCTGAATTGGAATAGTTCAGTGTGTAGGTAATTGTACCTCCTGGGGTTGCAGGATTTGTACTTGATACAGCATCTTTTGAAAGGTTCAAAACTGGTGCTGATGCAATGGTTGTTTGTTCTGTATCAGTTGCAGGGTTACCTTCGTTTGAGGAAATTGTTGCACTGTCCGATATTGTTGTATTATTCTTTACGTTATCAGGTATATGCACCTTAATTGTAATGCTACCTGAAGAGTTGCCAGGGAGGCTACCATTTGCAGTCCATATCCATTTGCGATTCGTTGTATCATCAGTAAATGTAAATGTTACAGGACCTGTTTCACTATGTGATACAAGAGATGCATCTGCACTACCAGAAGGATTCAAAGGAAGGTTTAGCATATGTGAATAATCATCCTCTATTACTACACCTGTTGCATCCTGCGAGCCTGTGTTTGCATAATGAATCGTATATGTAACATCCTGTCCTGCAGAAACTGGATCTACATCATCAGATTTAGAGATTGTAAGAGCAGGAGCAGTACCTACCGTAGTATCTTCCGTTGCAGTTGCATCAGGCGTATTATCGCTTGTTGCAGTAACGGTGTTGTGCAGAATTGTGCCATTTGAAACATCTGAATTGACCTGCACTGTGATTGTTATGTTACCAGAACTTCCTGCAGTAAGAGTTCCAATTGTCCACTTATTGTTTGTCCCGCTATCAGGAGCTGGGCTTGCTGAAACAAACGTAATGCCAGCAGGATAGTTTTCTGTAATTACCACATTTGTAATATCCATTGTGGAATTGTTTGCATAACGAATTGTATAGGTAAATTCATTGCCAGGCTTTACAGGGTCCTGTGAATCGGACTTACAGATGTTCAGCTGTGGGACAGAGCTCACAACCGTTTGAGTTTCATTGGAAGTAATGGGTCCCTCTTCATTCGAATCAACAGTTGCACTGTTTGTAATAACCGTATTATCATCAATTGGAGAATCTACTTTTACTGTAAAGTGAACAGTAGTAGAAGTAGCTGCTGCTACTGTCCCAACATTCCAGGTAACAGTACTACCTGAGAGAGTGCCATTATTATCTGCCGAAACAAACGTTGTATGTGCTGGCACGTTATCCGTTATCGTAACATTTGTTGCATTTTGGTTTCCGTTATTTGTTACTGTGATTGTGTATGTAACATTCTCTCCTGCTTTTACAGGATTTGGCGAAGCTTGTTTTGTAATAGAGAGAGAAGGCGCCTCAACAGTTGTATCTGCAGTTGCAGGGCCTGCTGTGATTGTATTTCCTCCGCTGTCACTCCCAGAAACAGTTGCAGAGTTTGTAAGGACGGTATCTTTAGGGACATTCTTGTTTACTGTAACTGTAATCTGCTTTTGAATGCTTCCTCCCTGAGGAACTGTAAGTCCTGTAAATGTTACAGTATTATTTGAGGAATTGTATGAACCACCTGATGATGATTGATATGTTACACCATCAGGCAGTGTATCTGTAATCGTTGCATTTGTGAGGTCTTCGTTTCCTGTGTTTGTTACTGTAATTGTATAAGTAATTGTACCGAGAACGCCTACGGGGGAAGTAGCCGTTTTTGAAATGGTAATGACAGGTTTGTTTACCATAACAGAAGCTTCACCTACATTTGTGCCAATTGGGTTACCGCCGCTATCAGTTCCTTCTGCCATTGCCCTGTTCGTATTTATTCCCTGTGCCGCATCGGTAGTTGGATGTGCCTTGAATTGGACAAACAGAGTATCATTAGCTCCTCCTGTTGTGCCACCGTTATCATCCGTTCCTTTAACTGTTACATTAATATTCCAGATAAGTGTGTATCCATCCTGAGAAGGATCCTGATTTGTCCAGCTTAAAGGAAGTGAGCCATTTGTTAGAGCATACTTTCCTGAACCTGTATCATATGCCCATCCATCAGGTAAATAATCATATACGTTAACATTTGTTGCATCCTCAGGATTCTTGTTCTCAATCTTTAGTGTAAATGTTCTGCTTTCATTTACTTCAGCAGTAGTATCATCAACAATCTTTGTCATTTCAAGTTTAGGAGAACATACACATACGTTAGCACTATCTGAAACATCGGATTGAGCGGTCCCTGCTTTATCCGTATAGGATGCAGTTGCAGTATCCGTGTTACCGCAACCCAGGGCAGAATTTGTTGGTGTTGCATCAAATTTCAGCCAGAGAGTATCATTATTGCTACCAGAGGATGTTCCCTGATCGTCCGTTGGTTGAAGCGTTTCGGAAAGGTTAAAGTTTAGTGTTGTTGTACCTGATGGATTGTTTGTAATTGTTGGGTCTGTAATTGCGCCACCCCAGTTTGCTGGTGTTGTACCATTATTAATTACTTTGTATGAAGAATTTGAAACATAGTTCCATCCAGATGGAAGGGTATCCGTAATGTTTATGTTCTTTGCCTCTGCATAGGAATCCAGGTTCTCTACTTTTATTGTAAATGTTACAGAAGTTCCAACAGGAATATGAGAAACATTAGAAGTTTTTTCTATACGAAGCACAGGCTTGTATACATTGATATCCGCATATGCATTTGCCGAACCGTCTGGTGAAGTTGCAGAGACAGAGCCACCATCTTCATCCTCTCCTTCTGCAGATGCTGAGTTTGTATTCTTGCCGATATCTGCATTTGAAGTAACTTCAGCATTGAAATAAATTACAAGTGAATCACCTGCATTGATTGTAGCATTATAGTTAAATGAAAGAGTATTACCTGAAACGGATGGATCCTGCGAGGAACTTCCATTATTAGACCAGGTTGCAGAGGAAGAACCTGAAACATAATTAAAGCCATTTGGTAATGTATCAGTTACATTCACATTTACTGCTGTTGCAACTTCTGCAGTATTCTTTACAGTAATCTTGTACCTTACGATATCACCAGGCTGAGCTTTTGTTGTATTATTAGTATCTCCATTTACAGAGTAAACGTTCTTTGTAATAAGTAGTTCTGGTTTGTAAACAAGCACCCAATCCGTTGCATCAGTTAAATCAATTGCATCTCTATCTATATCTTCACTTCCTGCTTGATCGTTTGTTCCTGCCGTATCTGCACTGTTTAAGTTGTATTCACCTGTTGGAGAAGCAGAGGCAGAGGTTGTAACTTTTGCAGTGAATTCAAGGTAGAGGGTATCATTATTTCCACCAGTTGAACCACCATTATCATCAGTTGCTTGAAGCGTTTGCTGAATATGCCACTGAAGGCCACTGAAGTTGGGAGGAGGAGTTGGAGGAGTATCATAAGGTGAACCATGTGGATCAGCTGTACTTATCCAGGTTGAAGGGAGTGAACCATTCGTTAATGCATATTTACTTGTATTTGTTACAATATTCCATCCATTGGGCAAAGTATCATAAACATCAACATTGTACACAGGTAAGCCACCATTATTTTGAACCTTTATTCTGAACGTTACATTATCCCCGGGCTGTACGTTATATGGTCTTCCTGAAACAGAATTGCCGTTGATTGCAATAACGGATTTGGTGACTTTGATAGGAGATGACTGAACATTGGTATCTACACAATCTTGAATGGCATTATTTCCATTATAGCAGCAATCATCAGTAAATGTTGCACAGTTAGTAATAGTGCCAGAGGCACTATCCAAGATGGTTACCCTGAATGAGAGCGTCGTATCCGTACTGGCAGGAACTCCGTGCTCCGTATGTCTCAAAACATCAGGACCGCTATCATAAGGTGTGCCATCTATAACAGCAATGCCTGCAATAAGAATATCTCCGCTTGAAACCCTCCCATCATTATCTACATCATCGTACACAGATGTGGCATAGTGCCGCAAAGAATCAGTCCCGGTAAAAGATGTACCTGCGTCTTCTTTTGTACCGGCAAGTAAAATATCTCCAGAAGATACATCTCCTGAATTATCCACATCATCATATACAGCTCCGTTTGCCGTATGCCTCAAAGAATCTCCATCATTTTTATAGGCAGTACCCACTGCAGAAGAGCTGTCAGTAAGGCAAATATCACTTGCATCAACCTGATTCCCATCTCCTGTTATATCGTCATATGCAATGCCTATGGAGCTACTAAACCACGTAATTGTACCATTCCCTGAATCATAACTGTGCTCCACCCAATTGTAAGCGGTACCTGTTCCTGGAGGGGGACCATCCGTTATGCTTCCTGGGACAAGGGCAGTACCAGAAGGTATGGAGTCTGTAATACTAAATGTATCAGAGCTACTATTTCCTGTATTCTTCAAATGTATCTCATAAAGTAACGTATCGCCTGGTGAGGCATTGGATTTATCCACAGTCTTATCTATGGAAATATCGGGAGATAACTTATTGGAAACTTTAATCCAGTAGTGGGATGAGTAATAGTCGTCAGTAGACCAGTATGGATCTTCCGGATATAGAAATTGTGTACCAGAAGAACCGTTACAATCATACCCTGTAAGCCTCTGTCTGTTTATAATGGGAGTTGAAACATCACTACAGTTTCCGAAATTCAGTTTGAAGCGTACCTTTATATACTGCCCTGGAGAAACATTTGTAGTACCAAGAGTGGAATTATTCGTTGAGTTCCATTCTAACTGCGTAAAATCACCATTCCAACCGTAATGAGAGTTAGAGAACGTTACTGTTGATTGAGCCGGGTCACTTCCTGAGGTCCAGGTTGTTCCTCCTGGAAGCATAAATTCTGTTGAACCTGATACATAAGTTGCACCTTTTGGTATTACATCATAAACCGTTAATGGTGCATATATTGTTGTTCCTCCGTTATATGTGTTACCGTTATCAAATTCAATTTCAAATTCTACATCCTGAGCACAAGTAGGAATGTAATCAGGAATATTATTCCCATACTCCATATCCCAGGAACGTTTATGACCTACTACTCTTGCATATTTCGCCTGGTAAATTGGGCAATCTGCAGTTAAACTACCATTCCATCCAGAAACAGTTGTTGCGCTGCCAAGGAGATTTGAATCAGTCATATCACCTAAATCTGAACATCCTGTCCAAAGCTCAGAATAGTTATAAGCATTATAAGAAGTGCAAGTTGAATCAACTGTTGCTTTTATTTGAATTTTAAGTGTTTTACCCGATTCAATGCCGTGTCCTAAATCATCTTCAATATTATTCCAGATAAGCGTACCAGAGCTTCCAGCAGAAGGTGCAGAATCCCACGGCACAGTTGTCCACGACGTACCGCCATCATAGGAATACTGTGCAGAACCATAATCCAATGGATGCTGGTTTGTACCTGTTAATTCATCTGCAAAGTCCGTTTTTACAGTAGATAAATCACCATTGTTTGTAATATCCACTTCAAAAATAATTTGCGAGCCCAACTCTTCAGGGAAATAATTTGTTGAACTTACATCCGTTCCATCAATATTTATAACCTTCTTAGTCATTGAAAGATCAGGCTTCTGTGTTGTAAAGTTTGTTTCATATATATTTGATGTTTGATCTGAATTATTTACATTACAAGGCTTTGCAAAATTAGCAAAAGCTTCAATCTTCTGAAAGTTAGATTTCATAAACTTACAGGAAGCATAGGGATATTGACCTCCAGTATTGTTATCATCAGGCTCTACATTGAAGTTAAGCGTGATATAATCATTAGGTTTCATATCACCAAATTCTGCAATCTTCGTTTTATCCCAGGTGAGTTCCCAGCCTCCGTCGTAATCCCCACCAGAAATTGAATTTGCCGATGGGTCCGATAAAGTCTGTGAAGCACCACTGTTGTATGAGTAACTCCCCGAGCCACTCTTGTACCTCAAGTATTTTGGCAGGTCAACCTTGAGAATAACGTTATAATCATCTGTAGAGCCAGGATCCTGTATTTTTATCTGCACTGTTCCATCATCACAAAGAGGAACGGTTGCATTCTCTATTGTGACAAGTGCATAGGAATGTGGTAATTTCACTAGCCCTGTAGGATGATTCGATTCCTGGCAGTTACACCATTTTGCATATGCTTCACTTGTTAAATTACTTTCAGTGCAACTATTAACATCAGTTTTAAAATATATCGTAATTTTTTGGGATGGTGCAAGCGTTAAATTATTTAACTTCCACACAAGTGTCCCCGTTGCACCATTAGAGGGCCAATCAATTGAAGAGTCTCCATAATTATAAGTTGTACCGTCTATATCTACATAGCAACCATCGCTATTAAACGATAAATCTGAGCCTAATACGTTAGAGATCGTAATTTCACGTGCCGTTCCGTCTCCTCCATTTGTAACGTATATCTTCCAATCGACAGTATGTGTAGCTCCCCAATTCTGCTGTGGAGTAATTGTCGTGTAAAGTACCGCTTTCTTAATAAGCACTGCCGAGTCGCTGCTGCTTGCAGAATGGTCTTTCCCACAGTTATCCTTATAATCTGATGTAGCAGAAACTGATGCATTGTCAGAACAGTCTTTTTTTACGTTAAATGTAATTGTTCCTGAAGCATTTATCTCATTAATCTGACTTGCACTCCAGGTTAGAGTATTATTGTTACTATCATACGTTGGTTCTCCTTTTGAACCACTGCACCAATTTCCGCTATCACTGTAAGTTGTAGAGTTTGCAACATAAGTAAAACCATTTAAAGTTACTGTCAAATCTGCATAATCAACATTAAAATTAGAAGGGTTAAAATGAACTGTAATAGTAGGGTATTCGGCACATTTTTCAACAGTTTGCGGGACATCAACCGTTATGCCTAAATCTGCTCGTTCGTCCGTTACATCTATTCCCTGATCATAATCCGTATTACTATTGCAGCCCCGGGGGAAACCCGGTATATAGAGATGTGACCAATCGACATAACTCTGTGATACGGCACTGTTATTTGAATCATTCGTTTGAGTTGCACGCGCCGTATATGAAATTTTCAGCTTTGCACCATCACTTGGCGGACAGATTGAAGTATCTTTATCTAAATTAGATAAATCTATTTTAAGTGGCACATAGCTATTAACTGTATAATAGCTGCTATCAACTTGTGTAAATCCACTTCCACAGTCAACTTCTACGTCTATATTGGCTATACTATCATTCGTATATTGATTGTCCTGCAACTCGTCCGTAAAAGTAATGCCATTCCAGGTTGTTGGAGCATATACATTGCTTGCAACAAAGTCATATTCCGTTGTGTATCTTCTATCGTTGTGTGAATCAGAATTGCCCGATGGGTTCGTGTATGCTCCTGTATCTTGAGAGCAATCTATTTCAATCGTGGGATTATCCGCACTCTTACTTGAGCTTACAATCGTACTTGCAGGGTCATTCACATATGTGTTGAATGAAGCAGATGTACCACTGATAGGACAATTACAGCAATCTGTCAACGTTCCGCTGCCTGCGCCAGATAAATTTACAGTGTTTGTATATTCCTTATGTGCATCACAAGAATCATCTGTTACATTAAAAGTTATGTGAAACGTCTGTTGGCTACCATCGCTAAGTGTAATGTTGCTCCAGGTAACCGTTTGCCCATTGATAGTCCCACCATTATCTGCACTCTGCGGGATAAATGGATCAGGCAAAGTATCAGTAATGTCAACCGCTTGAGAATCTGCGCTACAATTTCCCTTATGGTAAGTAACGTTTATCGTATAGGTAAGCCCTGTTTGTCCAATATTTACAGAGCGAGGACCTGTTTTGGTCAAATCAAAATACGGCGCTCCATTAGTTACTGAGATAGTTCCCACTTTTGAAGGATTGTAAAATGCATTCCCGCAGGGATCTCCATATTCAGCTGTATATTTTAAAGTTGCATTTCCCTGAGAAGTATCGCAATGTCCCGAAGGCATTGTAACGGTAAAAGTAAGATGAGTGGTGTCGTTTGGATTTATCGTACCTGAATTATATGTAAATTCACCTGTGCTTGAATCATAGCTCCAATCAGAACCGATGTTTGAAATTGTATAAAAATCTGGAATTTTATCAATTTTCAACTTGAAATTCTTTGCAATTCCATCACCACTGTTTGTTATAGGAATATCCACATTAGTTGAACCGCAATAAGGGACAGAAATGTCTGAAATGGTATAATCAATATCAGGTGCAGTTGGAATGAGTTTCACGGAAGCAAGCGTTGAAACATTCTGACATTCACTCCCAGATAGCCCCCATTTTCCGCTTAAATTGTTATCTACATCAGAGCAACCTGATATAGTTGAAGAAAAGATTACGGTATAATCATCACCTATTTGTATCTCATTGTATTTCCACTGAGGATATCCGCCTGAATCCGGATTATGCCCATTAAAGTTAATATCATTGTTATACGTTGAGCCACTACCTAACGTATCCGTTATTGTTACATTTCCTATCGGGTCGTTTCCTGTATTCTTTATATGAATTGTCCACGTAACTGTATCTCCTACCTTTGCTTCGTCAGGAGAAACAGATTTCGTAATCACCAAATTCCCTGTGTTTATTGCTGTCGTAGTAAGATCTACTGAGCTTGAGCCACTGCTACAACCGTTATTTCCAGCACTTGTTGCTTTAACCGTTGTCGTATCCGTTGCATCGTTACACACAGAGGCGGATGGTGTAATATGCACATAAATTGTATGCGTACCATTACCAGGAATAGTAATAGGATTATTGAGAGTTGTACTGTCGTTCGAATCTAACAAATCCACAGTCCACCCCGTAGCTGTACCTGAAGTAGAAACAGTGATATCATCTTCATTTGCACAATTATTCGTTATCGTAAGTTCGTAGTCTGCTGCCACTTTTACATGCGTGCTCAAGCTTGTATTCGTTGCCGAAATGGATGTATCTGCTTTCACAGCAGGCAGATTTTTCATTCCACCAAACGGAATCGCAAAACTACTGAAAATAAACATCAATGAAACGGAAAAAATAATCAATTTTCCAAAAAATGATTTTCGCTTTATTAACATAAACACCTCCTAATTTATTTTAAGGAGAAGATATATCCAACCACTTAAAAGTTTGGAATAGGGCGACCGTGTCTACCCAAACCACTTCCCCCCCCATTTTTTGAGTCATCATATAACTTCATTTCTGTTAAATTTTCTTCTATAACCTCCTTTATATAGTAATTTTTTTCTCTTGTTTTATTATAAAAAGCTTCAAGAAAAAAGTCAAGTTTTAGAATCGAATCATCAAAAATCTATATGAAATAGTATCGCTTGCTCATTTAATTTTCTATACGAAATTGGTTGTGCCACTGCGCAATCCTTTCCTTGCCTTTGGCAAGTGCTGCGCTTTTCGCAGCCGTGGCAGTCTCCAGGTAAAATTGACTCTCTTTCTTGTCACCCTAAACAATGTCACCCTGAATTTATTTCAGGGTCTCTAACTTAGAGGGAACACATTTACCTCTAACTCCTATTAAAAACAAAAATACAAAAAAGAGATTCCGAAACAAGAACTGGCCTAATGGCCAGGAAAGGAGCGTGGCCTAACGGCCAAGGAAAGGATTGCAGCATGACAAGATAGAAACAAAAGATGAGATTGCCACGTCGGATGCTTCCGCATCCTCCTCGCAATGGCAGTGGGGCCGTGAGATTGCCACGGGCACTACGTGTCACTTGACAAAGTCAAGTAAAGGATTGTGTAATGGCTTCTCCTCCATATATTAGTTATCGAAATAAATTTTAAACTATGATTCAAACTGAGTTTAGCATACTTGGAAATGATAAAATAATATTTATACCAATGCGCTCATACCAGAGCGTTTTTCTGCAAAGTTAATTGCCCTTTTTAAAGAAAATATACCTGTAAAGAAAAAAATGATGGCAAAAAACAAGAGCACAGTAGTAATTAGTGGAATATTTGCAGTTTTTCCAATAGCAAGTAAACTTCTTGCTGCGCTCATAATATAGTAATGGGGAAACAGTTTTCCAATCCAGCGAATATAACGAGGAAAAATTGTTATAGGGTAGTACACACCTGAAAAGAGACGCACCATTGTGTTAACGCTCCAGCTTATTGGCTCTCTTCCCTGTTTTACTTCAAGAAAGAAGAATGTGGAAGCACCAAGCAAGGATAATCCAAATATAGATACAATAAAGAGTAAATACAAAAGTAGAAATACAAAAACATTTAAAGCACCGGGAATCTGTATCTTAAGTAGAGGTATAGTTATAAGAATAATTGAAAATTGTATCGCTCCGTTAAAAAGGAATGTAAAAAGGAATCTACCAGAAACAAGTCCCCATATACCAAGCGGCGATGTTTGATAAATTTCAAGCTTCTTTTCCCAAAAACTCTGTGAAAGTGCGTTAAACGGCTCCTTTATGAGTTGTTCTGCATTCTGGAAAATGATAACTCCTATTACGACATATCCGACATAATTTACAGAAATACTCTGCAGATTAAGGCTTGTGCTCTTCTGGATAAATAATGCAATGAAAAACCATATTCCCACATTTACGTATCCTCTTACAATTTCTATTATAAAGCCCATAGGATATAGGGCAAACGCGCGAAATCTCATCCTGATAAATGAAAAAACAATTTTTAGAAATTTCATTTCCCCTCTGTAACCTGCAGGAATATTTCTTCCAGTGTAGGTGTATAGCTTGTGATGTCCTCTATTTCTATATTCATCGTATCGAAACTATGGAGAATCGTTTCCATTGCGTTTTCAAAAAGCGGTGTTATGAATTCTATGTTATTATGTGAAATGTGAATCTTGTATTGCGGTAAATGTTTTTTAATATCTTTTATCCGTGACGTGTCCTTTACTTTAATCAAAATTCTTTCAAATGGATTAAACTTAAGTTTTAAATTTTGTATTGTATCCACTGTAACGACTTTTCCTTCATTTAGAATCATCACTCTGTCGCATATTTTCTCTGCTTCTTCAAAGTAATGTGTCGTTACAATAATCGTCGTACCAAATTTGTCACGTACATCTTTTATGAATTTTCTCAAGGAAAATTTGGACCTTATATCCAATTTTACAGTAGGTTCATCAAGAAGCAGCAAGGGGTGATGTACAAGTATCGCACGTCCTATCCCTAATTTTTGTCGCATTCCAGCACTTATCTCCATTGCCCATCTATCCTTTACTTCATACAATTCAAGTATCTTTAAAACCTCTGTTACTCTTTTCAACTTTTCTTTTCCTCTTAATCCGTATACCGTTGCCCAGAAAAGAAGATTTTCTTCAACCGTAAGTACAGGATCAACCCCGACATCAGCAGTAGGTGCAACAAGGCTTACATTTGCACGAATCTCTGCATCTTCCTTTAATAAGTCAAGGCCCATTACAGTACCTTTCCCTTCATCCGGTAAAAGAAGTGTACAGATGATTTTAACAAGAGTGGTCTTTCCCGCACCGTTTTTCCCCAGTATGCCAAAAATTTCTCCTTTCTTTACTGCAATATCCACTTTATCAAGAACTGTCTCCTTGCCGTATCGCTTTGTAATATTTTTCAGATTTATTATATTCACTGCCATCTCGTAAGTGTACCGTTTTTACGAGCTTTTTTTATTCCAAGCCCATACAAATAAAACCCAATATATATAAACAAAACAGACATAACCAAAAGTACAATGATATCCAATCTTATTGGTGCAATACCAAATAATTTCTGAAGCGGTAGTACTGGAGTATTTAAATTGCCACCCGGTATCATAAGCCTCCGCAATGCATCAAGCGCATACGTATGCGGCAGAATGGATGAGAGGAGCTGTAAAGAATATGGTAGGATACTTATAGGATAGAAGTAACCAGCTGCAAGTGCGATGATAATATCCTGAAAGATAAATTTGATAGGATCAGTACCCACTTTTATGTTGAACAAAAAGAAGGAGCTTGCACTGATCATCCCAATGCCAAACGTTGATATGCCAAGCAATATAACAATGATTATTATAATAAGGGGGGATACTAATCTGAATTTAGCATCGAAGAGAGTAATTCCAAAAAAGAATGCAAGCAGTACCCTTGGATAATCATCCAGTACAGACCTATACATAATACCTATAACAGGAGTAACAATGGATAAAGGACTTAATAGATACAGGTCCATTGTGCCGTTCCAGTAGATTCGTGCAACCCTGTCAAACGGGTCACCAAGGTTCGTATAAGAAATATAATATGCAGAAAGGCCCAATACGACAAAAGAAACGTAGTTTGTACCATAAGGAAATATATTTGTTCCTTTTCCCATCAAGATACTCAGCATAAAAAATAGTGTTGAGTTAATCAGTACATCCAAAATCCAGGTGAATATATTTACCTTATACGACGTCCATATTACGTATTCCCTTTTTGAAAATGCGATAATGGATAAAAGCTGGTCAATGGTACGTTTCATTCTTCACTCTATATAAATATGCATCTTTTAAGCTTAAATCTTTCTTGCTAAGCTCAAAAATATGTATTTTCCTTTTGATGAGCTCTTTTATTAAGTTATTTACCATTCCATCTCTTACGAGAAGCCGTACAGTGAAAACATTGTCCAGTTGTATCAATTCGTCTGGCACGGGCGTTGCAATAATGCCTTTGTTAAGCAATACTTTTTCTGTCTCTTTATCAAATGCATCAATTGATACTTCGTAGGGTATGAGATTGTTTTCTTTCATAAGTTCGTTAGCTCTTCCGATACCAACAACCTCTCCTTTATTAAGAAACAAAGCTCTCGGATGAAAAACATCTAAATCTGTAAATACCTGACTTGATATAAGAATTGTTTTTCCCTCGGACTGTTTCTCTTCTATAAGCTGCGAAAGTAATTTTCTTTTTTCTACATCAATACTTACAAAAGGTTCATCCAGATAAATAATAGGACGCTCAACAATGAATCCTCTTGCAATAGAGACAAGCTGTCTCATACCAGCAGATAGTTCAGGCACTCTTTTATTTTTAAATGATTCCATCCCAAAAAAATGGATTAGTTCATCTGCCTTTTCTCTTGCATTATTTACACCCATAAGTGTTGCATACTGCAAGATATTTTCCATAGCAGTAAGCTGCCATTCTAATCCCATCCAGAATGAAGCAGAAACAAAAGCAATCATCTCTTTGAGTTTCTTATGACCTTTAATAATATCAAAGTGCGCTATGTTTCCTTTACCAGTTGTTGGATATATAATACCTGAAAGAATTTTCATAAGGGTAGTTTTTCCTGCACCGTTTGGGCCCACAACAGCAAAAACTTCTCCTTTTTCCACAGAAAAACTTATATTATTTAATGCCCGTACTTCCCTTTCTTTGCTTCTTTTGAGACGTGCAATATTTGCAAACCATAAACCAGGTCCCTGTTCCTTCCTTCTTATTTTCATATAATTATACGTTTTGGATACATTATGTATATCAATGATTGTTTTTTCACTCATATTTAAAAATTATATTCTGTAAAAGACCCTTCACTGGTCAATACGAACCTTTTCTCCTATTTTTCGCTCTTTTCCTGAAATGAGTCTTTTGATGTTTTCCCGATGGGATATCAGGACAAGCAGAGGAATAATTATGCTGAGAAGTACAGTTACTTTATTAGCACGAAACAATAGGAGAGATACTGGAAATAATGCAATTGAAAGAATGGAGGCCAATGAAACATACTTCGTAAGGAAGACTATAAGAAAAAAGAGCCCTCCAGATGGAAGAGCAGCATAAAATGAAATAAATGCCATAACTCCGTATGATGTTGAAACCCCTTTGCCACCCTTTAAGTGAGGCATAAATATAGAATAATCATGTCCTATAATGGCAGCAATCCCAGTTAACATTGCTAAAGGTATTGTTTTTAGAAAGTACCTTCCTAAAATTACAGCTATTGCTCCTTTTGCAAAATCAAGCAGGAATACAACAAGTGCAGGTTTATTACCTATAACTCTTTGCACATTTGTCATACCTATATTTTTGCTGCCATACTTCGTAATATCAATATGATAAATATTTTTACTTATAATATATCCATTCGGGATGGAGCCGATTATATATGAAGCTATAAGCAAAATTATTATTTTCAATATGCTAACCTCCCTTTATTTAATTATTCATTATAATGCATCGGTTAATTTATGCAAATCAATTTTTGTGAGAAGCAGAGTTCTCTAAGAAGGTTATACACATAGCTAAGTTTATTTTATGAATCTCCCATCATCCTTTGCTTTTGGAAGTTTGTGTATGTTCTCTTTAAGCCAGCCTATTTTATCGGTTTTCCTTATGTCAAATTGAGGAACATAGGGTTTTATATCTAAAAGAGGTGTACCATCCACAATATCGATATCTTTAACATAAATTATGTTCTTTTTAACTCTAACAAGGTGTACAATTGAAATGCCAATTGAGTTTGGCCTGCACGGCGCTCTTGTTGCAAAGACACCTCTCATTTCCCTGTCCATATATGGTGTTACCCTTAACGAGTATTTTCTGCAGAAGTGCAAGTGGCACAATAAAATAATGTAAGAAAACCTTTCAATACCTTCCAATCCCTTGCTGTACTCCTTAAATACCTCGACTGTACCTTCTGTATTTTTAGAAATAACAGATTGGATAGGCACTCCGATAGGTTCTTTAAATGAGGAATGAACAATTCCGATTGGTTTATATTTTATTTCATTCATAATATCCTCCTTTAATTTTTTATATTTTATACATATATTGGTTATTTCCAAAAAGGAAAAGCTGTTTTGCAAAATACAATGTTTAGCATATAATTTGATTATGAAAAAAGATATAAAGAAAATTATCGTATTTATATTTATTATTATATTGTTTGTCTTTGCAAGCTTTAGTAGGAGTGATGGAATAAGTAAAAGCATTTATGTAAACAAATCATATCATCTCTTGTTTGTTAAAGAAGGTAGCAGTTTTCTACAAGTAGTGCCCGTATGCACCGGAAAGGGTGGGGAAAATGAAAAAACGCCAACAGGGACATTCACAATCATAAGTATCGTGCATAATCCTAATTGGTATTTTGAAGGAAAAACATACAAACCGTATATAGAAGATGAAAAAAATGGTCTTGGGGTTTGCTGGATGGGACTTTCCATTTCAGGGTACGGTATACATGGTACGAATGCACCTTTTTCACCTGGAAGAAATCTGTCCCACGGATGTGTAAGGATGAACAATACAGACATAGAGAAAATATCGTCTATCTCATTTTTGGGCGAGAAAGTAGAAATTAAAAATGGAAATAACGATGCAATTGCAAAACATCTTGAGGCAATTAATATGCTTTATGATATAGAAAATGTTTTAAAGGAGGCAAAATGAACAAAAGCAAAATTTTAGGCATTGCATTTATTGTTATTGCATTTGCATTTGCCGTTTGGCTACTCTCCACGATAAATGCAAGGAGTAGCGGGGGCACTGCACTTGGATTCATTATTTTAGTTGTATTGCCTGCAATTCTTGGCTTTTATGCATTTATACAGGGAGGAAGAGAACAGAGGGAGTCAGTTAGAGTGGGGATTGAACAGAAAATATTAAATGCAGTGGAGACGATGGGTACTGTAAATATAAATGAACTTATTGTAGAAACAAATCTTACAAGAGATACGTTCAGGGATTACCTTGAAGACCTTGTAGGGAAAGGGCTCTTTACGGGATATGTGGACTGGAAAGGTGGTAAGCTTGTTTCAAAAGAAGTCTCAAAGATGGATATGCACAAGTGCCCAAACTGTGGAGCACCCCTTGAGCTTGCAGGGAAAGGTGTTGTGAGATGTCCGTATTGTGGCACGGAAATCTTCTTAAAATGATTTACGGAGGTTTAAATGATTATTCCATATAAAGGAAAAATGCCTAAGATAGCTAAGAATGTTTTCATTGCTGAAACAGCAGTAATTATTGGAGATGTTACGATTGAGGAAGAAGCAAACATCTGGTACGGAGCTGTGATACGTGGAGATATTGCACCAATTTATATCGGCAAAGGTACAAACATACAGGATAACGCAGTTCTCCATGTGGATGAAGACATCCCTTGTATTATAAAAAAGTACGTAACGGTTGGGCATAGTGCAACTGTTCATAGTGCTACTGTAGAAGATAACTGTCTCATCGGTATGGGAGCAACAGTACTTACAGCTGCTTACATTGGCAGGGAATCCATCATTGGTGCAAATGCATTAGTTACAGAGCACAAAAAAATACCAGAGAAAAGCCTTGCGGTGGGAATTCCTGCAAAGGTTATACGTCCCCTTACAGAAGAGGAGAGAGAAGCTGTACATAAAAATGCTTTACACTATACAGAACTTGCGAAAAACTACATAAAAAAGTAGTTATATAAGTGCGCAGCATTCTTCTTTTTTAATCACTGTTTCGTTATGCCACTCAACAAGCTTTTGTAAAGGTTTTGTTGGTTTCACAAAGCCTTTAACTCCTTTGTTGTATCCCATTATGTCTAATTCCTCACGGTACTTTCCAAACGGACGCATACAACCAAAGAAGAGTGTTGTCTTTGTGAGCCTATTGTGTGCTTTATCTAACAATTTGCTTACATCAGAAAGAGCAGGAACAGGACAGTGTGCAAATGGTGTGTTACGTGTAGGTATAAAAACATCTATCACAAGCAAACGTGGCTTAAGATAGGCAAGCTCATCAATCGTACGGAAATCACCCTCCGTTATCCTACCGCAGTTCAAACCCATTGTAAAGTGAGGCACGACTCGTGTGGATGGATATTCATCAGGACTATCCTGGGCACGTCCTCCTAAAATGCGCCTCATCATTAAATATGTTCTTTCATAATCTTCTTTTGTTTTATTGAGATGATATACATTATGGATTACATTGTCATCATACATAAAATCAAAGGATATCCTATCTATATAAGGTTCCAATTTTAATATTTCAGATTTTTCAAGAAGTCCCGTGTGAAAGTTTAACCTTAATCCCATTTTTTTAAGTCTCTTGATGAAATCTATGTGTTGTAGAACAGGTACCTTTCCCTCTTTCGTTGAGCCGCCACTAATCAAAGCGCTAGTATAATAATCAGGATTTTTTTCTATGAGTTTTAGGGCTTGTTCTTCTGTTAGCATCCCTTTAAGGTACTGAGCATAGCAGTGGTCACACATTAATTCGCAATGCGTACCTGTAACGGATATAGGAAGTGTCCTGCCTGTAGGAAGAAAGAAGAAAATCATTTTTTTACTCCTTCGGGTACGGGACAGGCATTTGAAAATGTAACATTCAAGACAAGATGTGTATTTTCTCCTATTGTATCCATTACGGACTTTAATGCATTGAATACTGTTTCAGAATCACCATACGTAATACTGCTCATACTTCCCATTTCTACGGGCAGTCCAAAACTTTTTATAATCTCTATTGCTTTATTTATAGCAAAAGAGAGATGCTGCGTTCTCAAAGGATAAATACTAAATTGTGCTTCAATAAACATTTTTCCCTCCTTTTCCGACAATTAATGCACCAAATTGTGCGCAATATCTTCTGCCAAATCGCTCTAAACTATTTGCTCTTTGTAATATCCAATTGGGAGAATTCGGTATGAGAAATACAGAAGAACTTATCTCTACATTGTATAAATGTTTGGTTAATAAATGTTTAAGCTCCCAATAAGTATAGAAATGTGCTCTATCAAAAACACTTTTTTTGAATATTCCTTTTACTCTTCGACTGATACCATAAAAAGAAAGTGCATTAAGTACTGCTACTACAATGATGCCATTATCCTTTGCTGTTCTCTTCATTTCCGTTATGAATTTGTCAGGTTCTTTTGAAAATTCCATTGAGGTCATTGCGAGTACGACATCAAATGTTTCATCGGGGTAAGGAATATTCTCACCCGTACCGTATTTTACTTCAAATCCTCTTTTCTTTGCAATGGATAGCATTTCATAAGAAGGGTCAATACCTCTTATGTCCATTCCTCTTTTCCTAAATTCCAGAGCAAAAAGGCCCGTGCCAATACCTACTTCAAGCATTTTTTTTCCTTTTTGGGGACGGATAAACTCTATTAAAAGATTTAGTTCTAACTCTTTTACAATTTTCCCCTGAGGAGTATCAAACCATTCATCATATTTATTTGCAAATTCATCAAAAATTGCTCCTTGCTTCATAAAGTCATTATACCACAAATTACAAAATTTTTGATGCAATTATTGAGGGCATTTTATTAATATGCTTCCTTCTTTCAGGTATTCTTATCTAAATCAGGAGTATAATGTTTACAGCTGCCTTTTCCTTTTCTTTTGCCGTAATACATAGCCATATCTGCTTTCTTTATTAGAGTGACAATATCTATTCCGTCGTCAGGATAAATAACACCTCCTATACTCAAATTAATGTAAACTCTGTGCCCTTCTAATATAAATGGCTCTTTAAAGACATTCAGGATTTTATGCATAACTTTGTCCAACTTTTCTACACTATCAATTTCCGGAAGCAAAAATACAAATTCATCTCCTCCATAACGTGCCACGATATCACTTTTTCGCAAAAGTTTCATAAGCCTGATAGAAGCTTCCTTTAATAATTCATCGCCTGCATTATGCCCTAAACTATCATTAACATCCTTGAAATTATCCAGATCAGCAAGAAGCAGAGCAAACTTTTGCCTGTTTTGTTCTGCAATTTCTTTTTCCAGTTTAAAATAGTTATAAAATAATTTTCTATTAGGTAAATCTGTCAATGAATCGTGTGTAGCCATATAAGTAAGCTCTTGCTCATTTCTTTTTCTTGCAGTAATATCTGTATAAATTGTATAGATTCCTTTTACTTTTTTATCTACTACAATAGGATACGCAGTGAGAGAAACATTTATAAGACTTCCATCTTTTCTTCTTCTGATAGTTTCTCTTTGAAGCACATCTCCTTGAGATACACGAAATAATAAACGCTTTGCACTCTCCTTCAATTCATCAGGAACAATCATATCAACGATAAAATGGTTTTTTGCTTTTTCCTCCGTATGTTGAAAGAGTTTTTGGAATGCCTTATTTATATGAACAATTTTGCCGGCAGCTGATAGCATCGCTATTGCCATAGGTGCACCATCAAAAAGTGTTTGCAAGAAAGAACTCTGAAGAACAACATTATCTCTTGCCTGTTTTCGCTCAATAGCTGTTGCTACCTGTGTAGAAACGAACCGAAGGATATTTTCATCTTCCTTAGTATAGGTAACGCCTTTAGTATAGCTCTGTACCGCCATTACTCCAACCGTTTTGTTACGCAGCTTTAACGGTACCCCCAGCCAGAAAACAGGGATAGTACCATGTATTTTTATCTTTCCTGCATTTTGAAGTTTTTTTAAAACATCCGGGGTAGCTCTCAATGGCTTTCCAGTATAGAACACATATTCTGTAATGCCTTTTCTGAGCGCTCGAGGCTTTGGCTTTGGGTCAAATTCATCCACCCAATATTTAAACTCAATCATCTTAGAAGTATCGTTGTACAATGCAATATAGAAATTGCGTGCTGGCATAAGTTCTGATATGATTTCATGAATTGAATGATATAACTCATCGAGATTTTTCGCAGAATAAGCTGCTTCTGAAATTTTATAGATTGCTTCCTGGACTTTTTCTTTTCTCTTATGCTCAGAAATATCTACATAAAGTGCTATTATACCTTTTTTCTCTCCGTTAACTATAACTGGTGCACCGGATACGAGCACAGGAAATAAAGTTCCGTCTTTCTTTTTTCGTATTGTTTCATAGTTAACATAATGATAACCTTTGCTTAAAGCTTTTTCATCTAATTCTATACCTTCTTTAATCATATCATCAGGATGAATCATACCATCGTTAATGTTTCTTCCTCTGATTTCTTCAGCAGAGTAACCGAAGAGTTTTTCAAAGCGCTGATTCACATCTATGATACGGCTGTTTTTATCTAAATAGACAAGTGCCTCAGGATGATTGTAAAACAAACTTGAAAATTTTTGTTCGCTCTCTTTTAGGGATTCAGTAATCTGCTTTTGTTTAGTAATATCTTCAAATGTAACAACAATTTCTTTGTTCTTCAACGTATTTCCTATTCTTGAAGCACTTACCATACAATATATATCTCTTCCATCCCTACGTCTCAAGGGTAATTCTTCCTGATAAGTTTTTTGCTTTTCAAGCTTAAGATAAAAGTCCTTACTAATCCGCTCAAATTCATCTTCAGAACGACATAAAATACGCGCTGTTTTCCCAATAATCTCCTCTATTTTCCATCCAAATACTTTTTCAACGCTTTTGTTTGCAAAGATAATATAGCGTTCATGTAAGCCAATTAGTGCATAGGGAATAGCATCCAATATAGAAGATTTTAACTTTTCACATTTTTTCGATTTTGCAATCTCTGTATGTTGCTTACTAACATCTTCTAATTGTTTGATACGTTTTTGATATCGTTGCAATTTATCCTTCATTTTACTCGCCTTACCAAACTTTTTATCCCTATTAAGAATCCTTTAACAAAATTAGATAAAAAACGTGAAAAAAGGAGAGCAGTTTTATATTACAACTAGGACCCCCTATTTAAATTTTACATAAGTATTATAAATATTCTCCAAGTTTTGTCAAATAAATTTCTTTCTCTATTTTTTAAACAACGTATATATGAGAACCTCTTTCATCTTTTGTAACACGTAATTCATAGGGAAAACTCTCCTTTACCTCTGTAATGTGTGTGATTATAAGAACTTTTTTAAATTGATCTTTTATCGAGCTGAGCTCCTCAAGTATATGGATTCTTCCTGATTCATCCTGACTGCCAAAACCTTCATCAATAATAAGCAATTCTAAAGGTTTGCCGGAAAGAGAAGCAAGGAAAAGGGAGATGCCAATTCTTATTGCAAGATTAATCCTGAACTGTTCTCCCCCGCTAAATAGAGCATAACGCCTCCTAGCTCCATTATCATATACGTCAATTTCTAATGTACTTTTCTCCTCTCCTTTGCTTGTTGTTTTCACAGTATTAAATTTTAGCTGCATTGTACCACCACTCATCCTCTTCAATATATCATTTGAAATATCCTCAATCTGTGGCAACACGCTTTTTATGATAAGGCTCTGGATACCTTCTTTTCCAAACATATTCACACAAATGTCTAAGATATGCTCTTCATGCTCTAATTTTTTTTCTTCTTTTAACTTCTCTTTGAGTAATGATTCTGCTTCCTTTAACTTTTTGTACTCCTCCTCAAGACGGATCATTGCATCCCGTTCGTTTTGATATTCTTTATAAATCTCGTTTAAGGCCTTTTCAGAAGCATCATACTGCCCTTTCACATTACCTATTTTTTCAATAGCATCCGAGAGCTCATTTATTCTCTGAAGAGTTCCTTCCCACTCTTCTTTAAGATGCTCTAATTCATTTTCAAGTGATAAGATATATTTTTCTATCTCTTTTTTATGAACTTCTGCTTTCTGCAGTTTCAAAAATAGAGGTTCAAACTTCTTAAGTTCATTTAACCTTTTTTCGCATTGCTTAAAAGTTTCCTCGTTAAAATTAATTTTTTCAAGAGTTTTTTCTATCTGCATAATTTGCTCTCTTTCTGTTTTAAGAAATGCAGGGTCATTTAACAATTTCTCTATTTTATGCAATTCTATTTTGTATTGCTCCATCTTCTCTGTATGTTCTATAACATCTTTTTTAAGTCGTTTTACCTTATTCTCAGAAACAGCATAAAATGAATTTATCCTGTCCAGTTCCTTTCGCAACCTCTGAAGATTTGCTTCGTTCTCTTCCAGTAAGGCTTCATTTTTTTCTTTCTCTTTTTCAATACCCTTAAAACTTAGTAGTTTATTTTTAAGTTCATTTAATCTTTCTTTTTCCTGAGATGTTAATACTCCCTCTTTTAAATCAAACTCTATCTCTTTTATGCGGGATAAAATTTCATTTTTCTGTTTAGTCTTCTCATAGAGTATCGCCTCTTTATTGTGCAATTCTTTGAGGTAATGTTCTCTTTTTTCCTGCAAGCTCTTAAGTTCTTTTCCCATACCATCAATATCAATGTGCGATATTTCCTCAGAAAGCGCTGAAAGATCTGCATTACTCTGATTAAGTATCTCCTCTTCTCTCTGGATATCTCTTTTGTAAGTGAGCTGGACTTTCCGTTTATGCTCTTCTGTAAGGAATGACCCACACAATGGACATCTATCTGTTCCCTGGGAAAATATTCTACTCTTCTCTTTAATATCCTTAAGAGCTTCTTCTGCCGTTTTGATTTGATTTATAAGCAATACTTCCTTCTTTTTTAATTCTGAAAGCTTATTCCTTTCATTTTCTATTTTTTCAGAGAGATGTTTTATCTCAGTCTCTATCTTGCTAACCTTCTTCTCATACTCTTCCAGTACTATGCTGTCTAATATATTTTCAATCTGGGAAAGCTCTTTTTCCAGTTGCATTTTGTTCTTTTTGGCGTTTTCCAGACGTTCATTTTCAATTCCCTGCAACTTTTTTATTTCACTTTCTATATCAATCTTTTCTTGAATGGATTCTGATAGGACTTTCCCTTTTTTCTTTAGAAGAGAAATTTTCTCTACCAGCATCTCTTCCTTTTTTTCAAGATTATTTTTTCTTTTCGATAAATCCTTACTTATAATTTGTTCCTTTTTTAATTCTGAGGAAGCATTTTCCACGAGATTTCTACTTTCACTTATTCTGTCCTGTAACTCTTTCTGCCTGGCTTGCTTAAGTCCGATTTCTTTGCTTATCTTAATCTTAATGTTTTCTTTCTCCCCCCTGAGTTGCGAAACTTCTACTTTTCTTTTCAAAAGCTCATCATATAGAGAAGTATTTTTAACGTATTCATTGTAACCCTGTACAATCTCGTCTTTTTCCTCTAATATTTTTTTAATCTCTAAAAGTTTTTCCTTTTCTTTATTAATCTCAATCTTTTTCGCCTTTATGTGCTCTCCCAGCTCTTCTTTTCTCTTGGTTAAATAATTCTTTTCCTTTTCCATTTTTTCCAGTTCATTTAATAAATTGAGCAGATCCTTATGTTTCTTCTCCTCTTCCTCTTTTTTATTCTGCAAAACTCGTATCTCTTCTCTTTTTAATTGCAAATTTTTCTCGACCGTTTCTTTGTTTTTTAGCAAGGCTTTCGTATTTTCAATCTCTCTTAAGAGCTCTTCCCTTAGAACCTTTTTTTCTCTTCTTCTATTCAGAGCTCTTTCACGTGCTTCCTCATAGATATTAAGCCCTAACATCTCTCTTAGAATTTCCATTTTCTCTCCAGGGTTCTTAGCAGTAAAGAAATCTGATTTCCCCTGCAAGATAAAAGAGGAAGTAACAAATGCATCGTAATTCATTCCAATGATCTTTGCGATTTCATTGTCCGTTTCCCTTATTTTATTACCAGATATATTAACAAACCTACCATTATCTTCGATTTCCAGCAGAACATCTGATTTACCTTTTATTTTGTCGTACATTCTTGTAATTCGGTATCTATTATTGTTCTGTATGAATTGAAAAACAACTTTTAAACTATTTCTTCCTGAAGATACAAGGTCTTCCATTCCTTTCTTGTTGCCTTCCACACCTCTTGCTTTACTGAAAAGGACGAAGGTAATAGCATCCAGAATAGAAGATTTTCCCTGTCCATTCTCTCCTGAAAAAAGCGCAATATGGAAGTTTCTAAAATCAAGTTTTTCTTCTTCTTTATAACTTAAGAAATTTTTCAATCTAAGAAGTTCTGGAAGCATTATTTATTCTTCTCCCTTTAAAAGAGAAACTGCCGTTTTTAAAATCTCTTCCTTATACTTTTTAGCAAATGCACTGTTCTCATATCTGATATATTTATCTATTGCCTCTTCTGGAGAAATAGTAAGATTTAGTTTACTCCTTACAGCACTGTTTTTTATCTCTCGTTTATCTACTACTCCAGTAAATACCATTGCTTCTTTTTTAACTCTTTCCACTAATTTTTTAAACAGTTTTTCATCCTCTAAATCCTGCATCAAAAGAATCCTCACGATACTCTGTTTTGCTCTTTCCCAATTTATATTTTCTATATCTTTATTGTTGTTTACTTTGATCGTATAAAATTTGCGTGCAAAAGGATTCTCAATAAAGATAAAAGATGGCTTTTTTGTTTCTTTTGAAATCTCTACGTCAAAAAATCCTTTTTTATCCTTCTCTTCACTAAAATTAATTCTATCCAGAGAACCCGGATAAACAGCAGGGTGAACAAACTTTTTTGATGAAAGAACCTGCATTTTGTGAAAATGCCCCATTGCAATATATGAAAATTCTTTCCTATCAATCTCTTCGATAGATATAGGGGTATCCGTTGAGAAATAGATGTACTTTTCCTCTCCTACTTCTCCCTCTAATAAAGGAAGATGTGCAACAAGAATCGTAGGAAGTTTTCTATCAATCCGCTCTAAAAGCTTGTCTATACCTCTAACAATTTTTTGATTCATTATAACACCAATCTCATTTTCACTCTTATCTTTGTATTCCTCTTTTGAAAGAAGATTCCTTTTAAAAGGATACGGGATAGCAATGATATTTAAATCGTTTACCTTAAAATAATCCATTTTCTTTGCAACTGTTACACCTTCAATTTCAAGCTCATTATACAGGTCCAAATGAATATCTCTCTTTGGATTTGGTGCACCTTCGTGGTTGCCAGTAAGGATAAATACATTTATTTGATTTTTTAGTAGTTTTTTTATACTGTGCGCAAATCCACGTTGAATAAATACAGGGGGATCACGTCTGTCAAAGATATCTCCTGCTATAACGAATAAATCTACTTTATGTTCTACTGCATACTGAACAGCAAAATCAAGGGAAATAAAGGGATTATAATTCTTTTCCCGCTCATAGGTCCTAAAACCAAGATGTAGATCTGCTATATGAATAAATCTCATCCTATATGATAGCCTCCGTCAATAAAGATTGCATCTCCTGTAATGTAAGATGAATCATCTGAGAGAAGAAACAAAATGAGTTTTGCCACTTCCTCCGCAGTTCCTGCACGTTTCAAAGGAACACGCTCAAGAAAGTCCTCTCTTTGCTTATTAAACTCCTCAGTGAAAAAATCCTCTGTCATAGGAGTACGGATAAGCCCCGGGACAATTGCATTAACTCTTATTCCCCTCTCTCCTAATTCCCCTGCAAGTGCTCCCACAAGCCCTAAAATTGCAGCTTTCGTAAGAGCGTAACCGGATGAAGGAATTGCTTCTTTAAAAAATGCATCAATTGAAGAGACAAAAACGACACTTCCTTTTCTGAAAAATGGAAGAAGTCCCTGTAAAAGTTCAAAACCTGCATTAACGTTTATTTTCTCCATCTCCTCCAACTCGTACATTCTGAATGTCTCAAATGATTCCGTGTAAATCACCCCGGCACAATGCACAAATCCATCAACCTTCTTATAATTACTTTTAATAAAGGTTATCAATTTTTTTGATGCATCATCTCTTAATAAATCTATCTGCACTCCTTTAATATTTTTATGAAGTTTAGCAACTTCCTTTATATGCTCCTCTGTCCTCCCAATTGAAATAACTCTTGCTCCCATTTGTGCAAGCAAAAAAGAAGAGGCTCTTCCTATGCCGGAAGAGCCCCCAGTAAGAACAACTACTTTTCCCTTAAAAAATTCCCTATAACTCACTTCTTGATATACGGAATTAAACAGAGAAATACAACTTTCTCCTCACCCACGTTTTCATATGAATGAGGATAATTGGGACGGATAAAAACTGCTGTACCTGCATCAACAATCTGTTCTTTATCCCCTTCTGTTATTTTGCACTTTCCCTTAATAATAAAGATCTCGTGTTCCCAGGGATGATGGTGCTCGGGAATCACAGCGCCAGGTTCCATTTCAAAATAACGCATAGCAAAGTTATTTGCACCATCTTTATCTGTAATAAGCCATCTTATTGTAACACCATCTAAAACCTTTTCATTGAGTTTGACAGGTTCAGCTTTTATCTCAGTCGGTTTGATTGTTTTCACTATTTTTCTCCCAAAAATTCCTTTGCTATTTCTGCACCCTTATCAAGTGCTTTTTCATTGATGGGGATCAATTTCTCTTTTTTACCTGTAAGGAACACCTTTAAAGCATTCTTCACTGTTTCCAGAGAAACTGTTTTCTCTACTGTTACATACGCGCCTAATAGTATGAGGTTTGTTACCTTTTCATTGCCAAGCTCTTTTGCAATTGTCAAAGCATCAATGCTAAGAACACGTACATCCTTCCTCTGTACCTCTTTGGGAATAAGCGTTTTATTAAGGATTAAAATTCCATCTTCTTCCATAAGTGGCTCAAACTTATCAAGGGACGGAAGATTCATAATAATTGCTGCCTCAGGATTTGCAATAATAGGAGAAGCAATAGGGTTATCAGAAACAATTACATGGCAGTTTGCAGTACCACCACGCATTTCAGGCCCGTAAGAAGGAAGAAAGGTAACATATTTCTCTTCCTCTTTGCCTGCTTCTGCTAGTAGTTCACCTGCAAGCATTACGCCTTGCCCACCAAACCCTGCAATAACCAATTTCTTTTCCATATTATTCTACCCCCTTGGCAACCTTGAATTCACCAATAGGAAACACTGGTAATACCTCCCTCCTTATCCTTTCCATTGCTTCAACAGGGCTAAGTTTCCAGTTTGTAGGACAAGCAGAGATCATTTCAACAAGAGAAAAACCTAAATCTTTTGTTTGTGCGGTAAATGCCTTTTTAAGGAATTTCTTTGCTTGAATGATGTGCTGAGGACTGTCAAGAGCCGCTCTTGCAATATATGCAGGTCCATCTATTGCTGCAAGCATTTCAGGAACGTGCAGTGGAAAACCATTCAATTTTGCATCTCTACCGTAAGGGGTAGTTGTCGTTCTCTGCCCCAAAAGTGTCGTCGGAGCCATCTGTCCACCCGTCATTCCATAGTTTCCATTATTAATGTACACAACAGATATTCTTTCCCCTCTTGCGGCAGCATGCACTGTCTCTGCAATACCGATGGAGGCAAGGTCACCATCACCCTGATAGCTTATTACAAATGATTCAGGATGTACTCTTTTTATACCTGTTGCCATTGCACATGCCCTTCCATGAGCAGCTTCAACTGCATCTGTGCCAATAAAGTAATAGCCAAATACGGAGCACCCTACAGGCCACACAATAACAGCTTTCTTTGTAAGATTCATCTCCTCTAATAACTCTGCAACAAGCCTATGGGCAATACCATGAGGACAGCCCGGACAGTACGTTGTATGTGTTTTGGTAATTGGCTCTGGCTTCTTATAAATGATCTTCATCATTTGCCTCCTTCTATATGCTTTTCAACTTCTTTCAGTATATCTTCAGCAGTAGGAACAACTCCACCTAACTTTCCAAAGAAATAAACAGGCTTTTTGCCATTTACAGCAAGCTTTACATCTTCAAGCATCTGCCCTTCATTCATTTCCGAATCAAGGAAGAATTTTAATTGCTCTGCTCTCTTATTGATGATTTCAGTAGGGAAAGGCCACAGAGTAATCGGTCTGATTAAACCAAGCTTTATGCCCTTCTTCCTTGCCATATCAACAGTTGTTTTTGAGATTCTTGCCACAGTGCCAAAAGCAGTAACAGCATATTCAGCATCGTCCATCTTATACTCCTCATATCTTACTTCATTCTCTTTGATTTTTCTGTACTTTTCCTGTAAATGCAGATTCATCTTTTCTAATCCTTCAGCAAGAATCGAAAGAGACGTAATAATATTTCTATGGTCTCTATCACCTTGTCCAACAGTTGCCCATTCTGGTGTTTTGAATTTCTTTACATCAACCCAATCTTTAAATTCTACAGGCTCCATCATCTGTCCCATCAACCCATCTACAAGCACCACAACCATAATCCTGTACTTATCAGCAAGATCAAATGCGTCAAACATAAGGTCAGCTTCTTCCTGAATTGTGTGAGGCGCAATAACAATGGAGTGATAATCGCCATGTCCTCCACCTTTCGTTGCCTGGAAATAATCTGCCTGTGCCGGTGCAATATCACCTAATCCGGGACCACCTCGCATTGCATTTACTACAACACAGGGAACATTAGAATTTGCGATATAACTAAATCCTTCCTGCATTAAGCTAATACCTGGACTTGAAGAAGTTGTAATAACTCTTGTTCCCGTACAAGCGGCACCATAAACCATATTAATTGCCGCAACTTCACTCTCCGCTTGCAGAAATACTCTTCCAAGCTGAGGCATTCTTCTGCTAAAATATTCTGGCGTTTCGTTTTGTGGAGTAATCGGATAGCCAAAGAAAGCCATACATCCTGCACGTATAGCAGCCTCAGCTATAACTTCTGCACCTTTCATCAATATTTTTTCTCCCATAGTTACCTCCTTATTTCCTTACAGGCTCAAGTCTTCTTACTTCTTCAATTGCAGCATCAGGACAGATTAAATAACAGAAACCGCAGGAAATGCAATTATCGTTATCAAACAGCTCTGCCGGATGATAACCGTTCGAATTCAACTTCTCTGAAATACGTAGCACATGTTTTGGACACACGCTTACGCAAAGTCCACAGCTCTTGCAACGTTCTTCATTAATAATAACTTTCTTCTCCATATTGCCTCCTTTTGATTATCCTCCCAATGGTGGGAGTGGGTTAACAAACAATTCTAATGGTAATATCGGTAAATCTAAGTTTTTAACAATATCTTTATGTCTTTTATCAACACAAGCAAAGTAAATAGGCAATTTTGTTTCCTCAGATACTTCTTTTAAAATCCTGTATCCTTCCATTACAGTTTCTTCTGTTGTTTCCCATCTGAGGTGCGTATTAAGTACAAGTCCTGTAATTTTTAGCCTTGCAGCACTCTGAACATAATTCATTTCATTAAGAATCTCTTCTTTGTTCGAAGTTTCAGGTCGCCTTGTATTCACAACAAAGAAGAAATTATAACTTCCGTTATGAAAAAGATTTTTAAATTGAGCAATAGCACCTGCTCCGTACGGATCCCCTCCAATATCGATAATCTTTTGCTTTCCCCTATCCATTAATTTACCTATAATGTTTGAGGGAAGAATGGGGAGGTCCACCCTTCTCGTAACATCAGGGGGAGCAATAATTTCTATACCATACTTTGCAATTTTGTCCTTTATATCCCTTATTCTTATGTAAGGTTTTACAATATCCATATCAAACAGGACATTTGGAATACTTAACTTCGTCATTGCAATTGCAATATTTATAGCAATCTCCGTTTTTCCGGAACCGATTCTACCCCCAAAAATTTGGAATTCCTCATCTAATAGGGATTTTACATTAAATTCAGTCATACAGCTTCGCCTTCTCTTCGCCCTTCAAAACTCTTATTACACCTAAAGCAATTGCCTTCATTTCATCCTCACCTGGGTATATCTTCACTGGGGCAATAAATGATACTCTTTCCTTTATCCACTCGGTTAGCATCTTAGAGTGAGCAATACCACCAGTGATAACAATAGCATCCACATTCCCTTTCAGCACAGTACTCATCTCGCCAATTGTCTTTGCTATCTGATATGCCATTGCTTGATAAATGAGCTTTGCATATTTATCGCCCTGTGCAATCCTTTTTTCCACTTCAACTGCGGAGTTTGTTCCTAAATGTGAAA
>CAJXKN010000007.1 GCA_913055585.1 uncultured Caldisericota bacterium
TGGGATGAGCAGTGATGAAACAACGCCTATAATAATACCTATTATACCGCCACCAACTGATATCAATGTAGATTCTGTAAGGAATTGGAGCAAGATATCACTGTTTTTTGCTCCCACTGCTTTTCGTATTCCTATCTCACGTGTTCTTTCGGCAACAGATGCAAGCATAATGTTCATAATACCAATGCCACCAACAATCAATGCAATAGAGCCAATGATTGCAAGCATAAGATTAAGGGTATCTGTCGTTTTTTTGGCAAGGTCTATATACTGCTGTTCGCTACTCAGAGAAAAATTTTCCGTTCCGTGTCGCGCAAGAAGAAGGGCTTTAATACGTGCACCCAGAACATCCATTGGCATATCATTCTCTGCTTTTGCAGAAATTATATCAATCCCTTTTATTCCTGTATGTGCTTGAAACGTCGTAATAGGCACAACAATAATGTCATCAAAGTTCGTCGTTCCTACTGAACCAACTGACTTTAATGTACCTACTACAAGATACTTTATATTGTTTATCTTTATATACTTACCTATAGGATCCACATCGCCAAATAAATTTTTCTTTGTCGTAGCACCCAAAATACATACATTTCTATAACCATCAACATCAGCATCAGTGAGTCTCCTACCTCGATCTATCTTATAATTCAACACAAAAAATGCATCAGCATTTGTTCCAGCTACAGTTGTGGAAATTGTTAAGTTTCCATACTTCACGTTAACACCTATAAAGCTCTCTGGAGAAATTGGTACATTAGGTAATTTCTTTTTAAGATATTTTACATCTTCATAGGTAAGAGGTTTCAGAGTTACACTTGTTCCTGACATTGCAGTTTTAAGCAAATTTGTTTTCTTCCCTGGAGTAACAATAACAACATTTGAACCAAGTGCTTGAATGCTTGAAAGAATACTGTATTGAGCCCCATATCCAACAGAAGTAATAAGAATAAGTGATGCAACACCTACAATAATACCTAACGTAGAGAGGAATGTCCTCATTCTATTAATCTTAAGCGAAGTAAATGCCATTCTTATTATTCGTACAGTTTTCATACTGTAGCCTCCTCTATATTAGCTACATCTCTATTTTTGACATCTTTTTCTATAAGACCATCTTTTATATGAATAACTCTATGTGTAAATTGAGTAATTGAAAGGTCATGCGTTACTATGACTTCTGTAACACCTCTTTCTTTATTTAGTCCTTTCAGAATCTTTATTATTTCAAGCCCTGTTTTCGAATCAAGGTTACCTGTCGGCTCATCTGCAAAGACAATGACAGGGTCATTAATCAAAGCTCTTATTATTGCAACTCGCTGCCGTTCTCCGCCCGATAACTGTGCAGGAAGATGGTTTGCTCTTTTCTCCATTCCTACGCTTTTCAGCATTTCTATTGCCTTCTCTTCAGCTTTTTTGAGATTTCCTTTTGTATTGTACACAACGGGCAAGATTATGTTATCCAGTACTGTAAGGTGTGGCAATAGATTGAATGTTTGAAAAACAAAACCTACTTTTTTGTTTCTTATATTGGCGAGTTGCACATCATTTAATGTAGAAACATCCTTACCTTCTAAAAAATACTTTCCGCTTGTAGGTGTATCAAGGCAACCTAAAATATGCATAAGAGTTGATTTACCAGAGCCTGACGGACCTACTATTGAAACAAGCTCTCCTTTATTAATATGCAGCGAAACTCCTCTCAGTGCCTCTACGCCTGTCTCGCCAAAGCGGTACGTTTTCGTTAGATTTTCTGCTCTTACAATCTCATCCATTGTTATCCACCATTTTTTCCACTCGGCCTTCTGCCCGGCATCATCCCTTTAACTTCAGTAAACACTGAATTAGAAGGTACTCTAAGGATTGTATCTCCTTCAGAAAGGCCGGAAACAATTTCTGTATAATCATCGGAGGATATACCTGTTTCTACTTCCTTACGCTGTATTGTATTATCACTCTTTACTACATCCACATAATACTTACCATTCTGATAAAGGACTGATTCGATAGGTACAGCAAGCACGTTGCTCTTCATTTGCGTAGTAATATCTAAATTCGCACTTAAGCCATCCTTTAAACTTATAGATGTGTCATTTATTTTTATCTTAACCTTATAAGCCTGTACGCCCTGTGAGGTAGCTGTAGTAGTGTTTCCTATATACTCTACGCTACCCTTGATTTCTTTATGAGGAAATGCATCAAAACTTAAAATAGCAGTTTGACCTTTCTTTATATTTACCGCATCAATCTCATCAGCATATGCTTTTACGATAAAGTTCTTTGTATTGCCTATTACAGCAACTGTTTCACCTACTGAAACAGTATCGCCTTCTTCAATATTAAGGGAAAGAATTGTTCCTGAGATAGGAGCGGTTATTGTGTAATTATTTAAATTCTCAAGCGCAGTTTGTACAGCATTGTAGGCTTGCTCCATTTGAAGCTCTGCCAGCTTAATTCTATCATTATTTATGGATACTTGTCTTTTCGCATCACTAAGGCTTACGTTTGCTTGATTTAAGTTTGTTTCTGCCTGTGATACCTGTGCTTTTCTTATCTCTATTGAATCACTTGATGAAGATGCATTATTCTTTGCCATAGTGAGGTTATCATTTGCAACAGCAAGCTGCGATTCTGCAAGCTTTACCTGATTCTCTGCCTGTTTAATCTGGTTCTCCTTAGCAATTTTTGCTTTCTTCGCCTCTGCATAATTTTGCTCTGCTATTTGAAGTGCAACTTTACTCTGCTCAACCTGATCTTCTGCTTTTTCTATATCTTCGTCTGTTGGTGTTCCATGATTATTAAGCTTATCCAGGTTCAACTCTGCCATCTTTACATTACTTTTTGCAAGGTCAACTTGCTTTTCTAAAATTTTTATCTCCTCATCAGGTGTATTAGGATTATCCGCTGCTTCCTTAAGCCTCTGTTCTGCTATTTCTTCATTAAGTTTAGCTTGATTTATCTGCTCCTCAGCCTGCTTAATATCTTCATCAGTAGGTTTCTGCTCCTTAAGAGATTTTAGACTGAGCTGTGCAATGGCAAGCGAAAGCTCCTGTGATTTTACCTGTAATTGTGAAACTGCAATAGATTCATCTGAGGTATCTGTTGCTTTCAAATTCTCTAAATTATTCTTTGCATTCTCAAGATTGATTTCTGCCTGTTTAACCTGTTCCTCAGCCTGTTTAACCTGAATATCTGAATTGTTAGTTTTCTCTGCAATATCAAGGTTTAACTTTGCAATATTCAAAGAAGCTTCGGCAGACCTCACATTTGCCTGTGCCTGAGTAACCACACTATCAGAGTCATAGGTCTGTTTAGCAATTTCATAGTTGACCTGCGCAGTCCTATAACTATTTATAGCATTTTTATAATTCAAGCTCGCCAATGTAGAATCTATTTCAGCAATTTTATCACCTTTTTCAACCCAATCACCTTCTTGTACAAAAACTTTTATTATTTTACCCGAAGCCTTTGGTATTACTGAAATCTCTGGCTCACACGTTACACTACCTGAAAGATTCACAACACTTTTTATATCTCTTTTTTCTACTTTAACAGTTTGTGTGCCTGTAGCCACTTTAGAAGAAGTTGAAGATTTACCAGCACCATATCTTCCCCCAAGGCTCTTACACCCTGCAAAAGAAAAAACAAACAGCAGAATCACCGACAATACTACAAAATTCCTTTTTAAATTCTTCATTTACACCTCCTATGAAATGCCTCGCTAACTACTATTTTATTCTTCAAATGTATTTTCATTAGCCAGCACACCATAAATTATTTATATATAATTTTATATATATTATAATAGAAACAATTTTATTGTCAATACTATCAAAAAATAGATTACTACCATAATCCAATCGGAAGTAAGTTAATGATACAAACTATTAGAATGAAAACTACTTTGATCTACCCAAAGATATAAAGAATAGAAATCCTGTAAGAAACAGGGAAACTTTTCATAGTAGGGATAATTACATCCTACATAAAAATATAAATTATGGTTTTCTAATGAATTGCTTTATGCGTGCATAAGAAGTAGATGCCTCTTTGAGAATATCTTTCTCATTTACTGTAAGTATTTCTTTGTTTTGCATTACAATTTTGCCGTTAATAATAACTGTATCCACATCCGTTGGATACATAGAATATGCAACAAGCGAATAGGGATCTGTAAAAGGTGTAAGGTTTGGCTTATCTGTATCAATCAAAATGACATCTGCCTTATATCCCTCTTTAAGTAAGCCTATATCTTTAAAACCTAAATTTCTTGCTCCGTTCACCGTTGCCATTTTCAAAAGCTCCTTAGCACTTATTATTTCAGGATTTAAAGTACTGCCTTTTGCAAGAAAAGATACGAGCCTTGCATCCTCAATGAGCGCAAGATTATTGTTCGATGCAGCACCATCCGTCCCTATGGAAAGGGATAAATTAGCGTTATACATCTTACCTATATCAGGAATACCAGAACCTAATTTCAAATTGCTCTGTGGGTTCAAAGTAACACCAACATTATGCTCCTTTAAAATCTTCATGTCATTTTCACTCATCCAGACACAGTGAGCAGCATTCACTTTCGCATCAAAAAAGTTTACCTGATTGAGTTTCTCTATCGGTGTTACGCCGTACTGCTTTTTAAAATCTGCAATTTCTTTTTTCGTTTCGTGGAGATGTGTATGCACAATCACACCCATTGACTTTGCACGTTTACTAATTGCCTTTAAAAATTTCACTGTGCAGGTGTATGGCGCATGCGGTGCAAAGCTTGCCAGTATCCTTCCATCTTCAGTATCATTGAAACGGTTGATAAAATGCTCTGCAAGCTTTAATTTAACACTATCCATATCAAACTTTGATGCAAGCCCAAAACCTAAATTTGCCCTTATGCCACTTTCTTTCACAGCCTGTGCAACTTTTTCCATATGAAAGTAAAAATCTCCAACAGTGGTAACACCTGTGCGGATTGATTCAATAATTGCAAGGAGTGCGCCTATATATATATCCTCCTGGGTAAGCTTTGCTTCAATAGGAAAGATAACATCAGAAAGCCAACTCTCAAGAGGAATATCATCTGCAATGCCTCTCATAAGACTCATTGAAAGATGTGTATGTGCATTCACAAATCCAGGCATTACAATGTAGCCTTCTGCATTAATTATTGTATCAAATTCTTCTTTCCATTCCTTTTTTTCTCCGACATAAACAATATCTGAACCTTTTATTGCAAGGTCTCCATTTTTAATTATCCCTCTTTCCGTAAGCGTAAGAATTGTCCCATTCCGTATAAGTATCATATACCCTCCTTTCTTTGAGCGCAAGCAGCGAGTAATAAATTATCTTATGCACGATTCTATAGCAGATTTTATTTTTTTCAATACTTTTTCATTCAATTTTTAAATCGTTTAAATTTTATTTGACAAAAACGTACGTTACATTAAAATGATAGTATGAACAAAGAGCAAAGACTGGGAGAACTACTCTTAAAAGCTGGTTTAATAAAAGAAGAACAGCTTGCTAAAGCATTAGACGAACAAAAAAAGACTCATGAAAGAATCGGGAAGATTCTTGTGCGACAGGGTATTATATCTCCCAATTTATTAGGAAAATTCCTGGAAAATCAGTTAAACATTCCTTATATCAATTTAGAGAATTACGCACTTGACCCAAAAACAATAAGTTTGCTCCCTGAGGAATTTATTAGAAGAAATTTTATTATTCCATTAAAAAAGACTGACAACACTCTTGAAGTTGCCTGTGTGCCTCCAATAAATCCTATTGTAATAGATAATACAAGGCTTATAACAGGATTAAAAATAAAGCCATACCTCATTACAGATACAGATTTTGAGCAAGCTCTCGGTAAGATATACAATCTTAAAAAGCGTGCAGAAAATGTTATTTCAACGCTGAAAGGAAACAAAGGCCCAGAAAATGTTATCCCTATTATCAAAGAGACAACTACAGGTGAAGCACCTATTGTAGGTCTTGTAAATTCAATTATTTCGGATGCTATTGCACAGGGTGCCTCAGATATACATATTGATCCTGCACTATCAGGAACAAGGGTACGGTACAGGGTTGATGGAATTATGTACAATAGTATTGTTATACCAAAAGAAATTGCAGAATCCGTAGTTTCCCGTATAAAAGTTTCTGCAGGAATGGACATTGCTGAAAGAAGGAGGCCTCAGGATGGACACTTCAGTGCAAGATATAGAGATGAATTCTATGATTTTAGGGTTGCCTCAATGGGTACGTCTTTTGGTGAAAAACTTACCATCCGTATCTTAAGCAAGCAAAGAATGCTTATGCCTTTAGAAAGATTAGGAATGCTTCCAGAGCAGTATAAAGTATTTAATAGACTCATAAAAAAGCCTTATGGGATTATTCTTGTTACAGGTCCTACGGGTTCAGGAAAAACAACAACACTTTATTCAGCTATTTCTACAATAAGTACAGGTACGGAGAGCATTATTACGTTAGAAGACCCCGTAGAATATAACATACCTGGCATTGTACAAATTCAGATAAACGAAGAGGCGAACATTACTTTTGCATCAGGCTTACGTTCTATTTTAAGGCTTGACCCAAACATCATTATGGTAGGAGAAATAAGAGATGCAGAAACGGCAAAAGTAGCAATAGAAGCATCACTTACAGGGCATCTTGTTTTTGCTTCCATTCACACAAATGATGCAGCTTCCACTCCAATAAGGCTTCTCAACCTTGGTATTGAACCATATCTTGTTGCATCTTCTCTTATTGGTGTAGTAGCGCAAAGACTTGTAAGAACAATTTGCGTTAACTGTAAATACAGTTACATTGCTTCAGAAGAAGAAAAAGAGTTACTCCAAAAAGAAATAGGTGTAACGGATGTAAAAGAATTAAAGAGAGGTAAAGGTTGTCCTATCTGCAATTTTTCAGGTTATAAAGGTAGGACAGGCTTATTTGAGATTTTGGAGGTGAATAAAGAAATCCGTGAACTTATTCAACGCTCTGCTACGTATGATGCAATGAAAGATGCAGCTCTGAGAAATGGGATGATTACAATGAGACAGGCAGGATTCAGAAAGGTAGTAGAAGGATTTACTACGATTAATGAGGTAGAAAGGGTGGCATCAGAAATATAATGGCAACATTTATCTACATTGCAAAAAGTAAACAGGGCAAAAATATAAAAGGCACAATAGAGGCTCCCACATTAAAAGAGGCACATACTCTACTTGAAACACAGGGAATATACCCTATTACCTTGCGGAAAGCAAAAAGAAAAATTAGGATATCTTACAATATGCCAACACTTTTTGGGAGGGTAAGCACAGAAGAGCTTATCATATTTACAGAACAGTTTGCTACACTTATCACATCGGGACTCTCTATCTTAGAAACTCTTACAGCTCTTGCGGAGCAAACGGATAATAAATTTTTTAAGAGCGTCATTCTGGATATTAAGAAAATGATTGAGCAAGGCAGCTCTTTGCGGGATGCATTTGCTAAGTACAAAAAAGTTTTCCCTCCTCTATACATAAAGCTTTTAGCCGTAGGTGAAGCCACAGGAAGATTAGACATTGTTCTGAATGGTATTGCAGGTTATATCGAACGTGATGATGCATTAAAGAAGAAAATTAATAGCGCATTTACGTATCCAAAATTTGTAATAAGCGTTGTTACTGCTGTTGTAATTTTCCTCATTCTATATGTGCTACCTAAATTTTCAAGTATCTACGCACAAGCCAAGGAACAATTACCCACGCCAACGAGAATGCTTCTAAACTTTAAAGATTTTCTTGTACACGATTGGCTATGGATTATCATTGCTATTGTTGCCCTATATTTTATATACAAGGCAATTTATGCAACCAAAAAAGGAAGATATACAATTGATAAATATAAGCTAAAATTTCCTCTTTTTGGAAGAATTTCCAAGTTCACAGCACTCTCACGTTTTGCACATTCATTTTCTCTTACATTAGAAAGTGGGATAAGCATTGTAAATGCATTGGACATTGCAGCAGAAGTTACAGTAAATAGGTATATTATAGATGAATTAGCCATTGTAAGTGAAGATGTTAAAAAAGGGAAAAGTCTATCCGAGGCAATGGATGCAAGGAAATCCATTCCAAAGATTATGGTACAGATGGCTGCTGTAGGAGAAAAGAGCGGTAATTTAGATAGCCTTATGGAAAAACTTGCTGAACTCTGGGATAGAAATATAGATTACACTGTAAAGAACCTTGCAGCAAAGCTTGAACCTACGATGATCATTATCCTTGGTGTTATCGTAGGGTTTGTTGCTCTTGCAATGTATCTACCAATGTTTGGATTGCCAGGCGCATACAGAAAAACTTTGTGAGACTCCTTCAAATATCACATTTCTATCACATTTTTTGTTTATAATTTAATGGATTAAAGATGAAAAAGATATTGGTAGTGGATGATGAAGAAAATATAAGGAATCTTATAACGCTGTATCTGCAAAAATCAGGATTTGAAGTTATACAGGCAGCGGATGGAGAGGAGGCATTAGCACTGTTTGAAAAAGAGAAACCTCACCTTATCGTTTTAGACCTTATGCTTCCATACATAGATGGTATTACTATTGCAAAAAGAATTAGAAATTACTCAAACGTGCCAATCCTTATGCTTACTGCAAGAGCGGAAGAAAATGATAGAATAAAGGGATTGGAACTGGGAGCAGATGATTATGTTGTAAAACCGTTCAGCCCAAGAGAGGTTGTAGCAAGAGTAAAAAGCCTTTTAAGAAGGAGTTATCCTGACGAACAGATAATAAAAGTAAAAGATATCAAAATATACCCAAAAGAAATGAGAGTAACAAAAAATGGCAAAGAGATTGCTTTTACTGTAAAAGAATTTAAACTGTTGATGTTACTTTCAGCTCACCCTGGAAAGGTTTTCTCCCGGGAGCAAATTATGGACGCTATATATACGGATTATGATGAAGTTGTATTTGACCGTACGATAGATGCCTATATAAAAAATATTCGGAAGAAATTAGGCGATAACCCTAAAAACCCTGAATACATTGAATCCGTATATGGAGCAGGTTACAGATTCAAAGGAGATAAAAATAAATGAGTTTTAAGGTAAAGCTTATCTTAAGCTATATCCTCCTCATTATTGTAGTAATTTTTTTCACAGGATTTTTTGTTAACATTTTTATAGGGAGAAACTTTAACCAGATCATCATTCACGAAACACCGGCCGGATTTGAAGTATTTATGGTTCCTCATGCAAAGAGGTTCCTTGCTGCAATAAGATTTTCTCTGATGTTAGTAAGTATAATTGCAATTATAATAGGAACTCTCATTGCCTTTTTTATTTCCCGCTTTACAACAAATCCAATAAAAGAGATGGTAGAGTTTTCTAAAAGGATAGAAAGGGGTAACTATTCTGCACGTATCAATATAAATACAAATGATGAAATAGGTGGACTTGCAAAAGCATTGAATCATATGGCAGAGCATCTCTCAGAAATCGAAAAGATGAGAAAAACACTTGTGCAAAATGTATCCCATGATTTGCGGACTCCCCTTGCCGTTATTAAAGGTTATCTTGAAACATTAAACGACGAAGCATTTACAAATGAAGAGAAAGAAAGATCAATGCAAATCATAAAAAATGAAACGGAAAGAATGGAAAGTATGTTAGAAGAACTCTCCGAACTTTCACTGATAGATAGCAAAAAATATAAGCTGAACCTTGAAAAGATTAACTTAAATGAAGTTGTATCAGAGACAGTAGAAATTATGAAAATAGAAGCAGAGAAAAAAGGTCTGTTTCTTAAAATGGAGCAAGATAGAGCTTCTTATATCTTAGCTGATAAAAAAAGGATAAAGGAAATCTTGATGAATTTATTGAGCAATGCCATAAAGTTTACTGAAAAAGGTGGCGTTTATATCAGAAGTTATCAGGACGAAAAAAATGCTGTAATATCAATCAAGGATACAGGCAAAGGCATAGCAAAAGAAGAAATACCTCATATATTTGAAAGGTTCTATAGAGGAGAGAAATCGCGTTCAGCCAAAACTGGTGGACTGGGAATCGGCCTTACCATTGTAAGGGAACTGGTTTATGCACATAAAGGGAGAATAAAGATAAAAAGTAAATTAAATAAAGGTACGGAGTTTAAAGTATACTTTCCAAAATTAAGCTCCTGACCTGTATCTAAACTGCTTTTTCAAATCGTTTTAGTAGTAATCTTAAATCTTTAATGGATTCAACGTTAAATCTTGCCTGAGAGATACCCAGACCTACTTTTATGGAATATGCTTCTTTGGGAAGAACAGCAAAGATATCTTCATCAGTTAAATCATCTCCAGCTGCAAAGACAAAATCCCAGTCCTTCTTAGAAAGCCATTTCAAAACAGCTCTTCCTTTATTTACTCCGATATTCCTCACTTCAATAACCTTATTTCCTTCCAAAACATTTAATCCAAGATTAGTCGTAAGATGCAGAAGATCATCTTTTAATTCCCTTGCCCTTGTCAATGCTAATTCACTGTTAACTTTTCTATAATGCCATACAAGAGAAAATTCTTTTTCTTCAATAAAAGAGCCAGGGGTCCTGTCCATATAAGATTCAAGAATCGGACGTATCCTTATTTTCCAATCATTTCTTAGAGGTGCTATCATATCCCATTCTTTTTCTTTAATCCAGGCACCATGTTCAGCTCCCAATCCTATGTTAAGTTTACCAAACCATTTTTCCAATGTCTCTTTCTTCCTTCCACTTACTATCACAAGAGTGTTTCTTTTATCATTAGCAATTGCTTTAAGCATCTTCATAAGTTTGCTGTCAGGTTTTGCTTCTTCTGGTGATCCTGCAAAAGGCACAAGCGTTCCATCGTAGTCAAGAATAATTAACCTATTATTACTTTTAACATATGCATTAATAAGTTTATCTTCTCTCTCAGGTGTTAGCACCTTTGCATAAAGTTTCTGTTCCTGTTCTTTTACTTTATGCAAACTATCTATAAAATCATTTGCCCATTTTACTACATTATAGTGCTGCAAGCGCCTCTGCATTATTTTATTGCGACTAATTTGCTCTTCAATTGGCATTTTCATTGCTTTTTCCAAAGCTTCTGCAATTTCTTCTCTGTTATTTGGATTTACTATTATTGCTTCTCCCAATTCTTCTACTGCACCTGCCATTTCACTGAGAATTAAAACACCGTGTCTATTCCTTTTAGTCGCAATGAACTCTTTGGATACAAGGTTCATCCCATCTCTTAAAGAAGTTATGAGTGCAATATCACTAACGCTGTACAGAGCGGCAAGTCTGTGAAAGGGCAAAGAACGGTACAGGTACCAGATAGGCATCCAGTCAAGCGTACCATACTTCCCGTTAATTTCTCCAACAGATTCATCTATCTGCCTTTTAAGCAGTCTATAGTGCTCAACTTTTGTACGAGAAGGTACTACTAAAAGAATGAAAATTACTTTTCCTTTATATTCTGGATTTTTCTCCAGGAATAGACTGAATGCATCTAATTTCTGAAGCACGCCTTTTGAATAATCCAATCTGTCTACAGATAGTATCACTTTGCGGTCATTTACATTCTTGTGTATGTTCTTCACTTCCCTTTTTACTTTAGGGTTGAGTGTAGCTTTGTCAAATTTAGCATAGTCTATACCCATAGGAAAAGCGTCTACTTTTATTACTCGATTGCCAACGATAACCTGGCCATACGTATGCTCATAGCCTAATAAACGGTAAGCACTGATAAGGAAATATCTGACATAATCATAAGTATGAAAACCAATGAGGTCAGCACCAAAGAGACCGTTTAAAATTTCTTTTCGCCACGGAATGAGTCGAAAAAGCTCGAAAGAAGGAAATGGAATGTGAAGAAAAAAACCTATTGAAGCATTAGGCAATTTTTTCCGAAGTAGCATTGGTAGAAGCATCAGATGGTAATCATGTATCCAGATTATGTCATTAGGTTTTGCAACTTTCATCACTGCATTAGAAAAAAGCTTATTTACGTATTTGTATGATTCCCAAAGACTTTTGTCATACACTGCATATTGAGGGAAATAATGAAAAATAGGCCAGATAGTTCTGTTACAGAAACCACGGTAGTACAGCTCAACATCCTTTTTGGAGAGAAAAATAGGATAAGAGCCAAAATCATTTGCAAGTTTTGTTGTGATGCTTTCCCTCTCTTTTCTGTTTATTCTATCAGAAGAGATTCCGCTCCATCCTAACCATATACTGTTGTATGACCTGTAGAATGAACCCAGGCCTGTTGCTAAACCTCCTGCACTTTGGTGAAAGTGTATTTCTCCTTTCTTTTTCTCGACAGTAACAGGCATTCTATTTGAAACAATTATCAATTTCCTTGTATCACTCATACAATAAATTATACGCTAAAATTAACATAAGTCAAAATTTTTTATAAATACCATCCTAAGGAATAAATAAGATCGTAGATAATTTGGAGAATTATTTATGTTAGATTATAATAAAATATGAAAAAGATTTTCTTAGGCGTTATAATTGTACTTCTTCTCTTTATATTTGCGCTCCCTGCTAAGGGTAACGATAGCATCGTTATTACAATGAAAGTAGGAAGAGCGAATGCTACGGTTAACGGAGAAAATGTTCCTCTGGATGTACCTATAATCATTGATAAAGAATCAAACAGGACACTCGTCCCTCTCAGATTTATTGCAGAAGCATTTGGGGCAGAAGTCAACTGGATTGCAAAAAATAAAGAAATAGACATTGCTCTAAACGGTGAAACTATTGTTCTCTTTGTAGGTAAAAAAACTGCTTTTATTGATAAAGCTAAACTAACGCTTGATACTGCACCAATCATACTATTTAGCAGGACGCTTGTGCCTATACGCTTTATTGCAGAAGCATTCGGTGCAGATGTACAATGGAACGCTAAAAATAAGGAAATTGTTATTACTTTGGATAAAAATAATTACATACCTCAGACAAAACAATATGCAAAAGCAGATCCCAATGCTGTAACGCTTATAGCAAAAAAAGTTCCTGTAAGTAGTAATGACTTAAAAAATATTACTTTCTATATTATTAAAGTTAATCTTACTGCCGAAAATATAAGTTTTGCTCCTTTTATTTCGGATAATGGTATGCATACAAGAGAGAGCTATAGTTCATTTATAGCCCGTACAAAGCCAATTGCTATGATAAATGCAGGTACATTTGATCTTGAGACGAATACGCTCACAGGGGATGTTGTAAGGAATGGCATTCCTCTATACATAGCACAATGGGGATATACAGAGACAATGGGTGTGACAAGGGATAATGTACCTTTCTTTGCAGATGGAGTAACGAATTATTCCATAATGCTTGATAACACAAAAATTAATATTTCTCATACGAACAGAGAAGATGGTATTCTCTTTACGAATTCATACAAAAAGCAAATTTCAGTCGCTCCAGACAAAGAATTATTAGTTATAGAGGATAATCATCCTGTCATTACAAAAACAAACTGTACCTTTTATCCTGCAACTCTAAAGGATGATCAATATGCACTGCTTCTTCCTAAACCTTCTATTAAAAAAATACCTCAAAATGTTAAAATAAAAATAGAAATTAACGGAAAAGATTTTTCAGGTGCATCATTTGTGAAGTGTGGGCCTCTCCTTTTAAAAAATGGAAAAGCATACCTTGATTACTTAAAATACAGTAATTTAAACCGTACTCTAAAGAGAGGTGCACGTACGCTTTTAGGAAGTGATGATAAAGGTAATATTTACTTTATTTTTACGCCAGACCCTGTACGGTTAAGTTACGGTACATTAAGTTTAGCATTGGAGCGACTGCATATGTTCAAGGATGTTATCTCGCTGGATGGCGGTGGATCTTGTCTGTTCTATTATAAAGGACATTACATTGCACGTCCTGGAAGAAAAATTATGAGTGTCATTGCAATCCCATCAGAAGTAGAAAAATGAAAACAGTACTTATCGTAGGAAACGGTGATGATAATTCAGCTTCATTTTATAGGAAACTTGCCAAAAATGTTGATTTTATCATTGGAGTGGATGGGGGAGCAGGGAAACTTTATGCACATCACATAAAATTTAATCTTGCAATAGGTGATTTTGATTCAATATCTCATAAGGTACTTTCTTCAATTAAAAAAGCAGGGATACGTATTTTAGAATTTCCTAAAGATAAGGATTATTCCGATACTGAGCTTGCCATTCAATTTGCACTAAAAAATCATTTCGATAAATTTATCCTTTCCGGAATGTGTGGCAAACGGATAGACCATACACTATTTAATATCTCCCTTATGTATATGCTTCTAAAGAGAAGGAAGGATGTATGCATTATTGAGGAAGATAAAGAAATATATATTACGAAAGATAAAATTAATATAAAAACAAGGAAAGGCAATATAGTTTCACTCTATCCTATAACAAGCAGAGTCCAGGGGGTAAGAGCTTCTGGCCTTAAATACAGTTTGAATGGAAGAACTCTTTCAAAAGGAAAAACATTAACCTTGAGCAATGTAGCTATCTCTGATATGGTTCAGATAGAAATCTTAAAAGGAGTCTTGCTTATCATTGTTTATAGTTTCAAAACTTTATAAGAAGATTTTTATTCTGATACTGCATTTTTGAATACAAACTCTGTCCATACCAGGACAATAACATCAATGATAAGCGTAATGCCTATGCCAGGAAGAATTGTTCTGCTCCAGCCAGTTACAGTAAGTGTTCGCATTGGGTCCACTGCATAGGTAATAGGATTAACCTTTGCAATAGCTTCAAGCCATTTTGGCATTACTTTTAAAGGAAACAGTGCATTGCTTGTGAACATAAGAGGCATTGCAAAGAAATTTATTATTGCCATAAGTGTTTCAATTGTTTTAACCTTAGATGCTATTGCAAGTGAGATGCCAGCAAGTATCAATGAAAAAAGCATTGCAATGATAAGAATTACAAGAATACCAGGCAGCCCTGTAGCGAATCTTACACCCATAAGTATTGCAACAACAATAATGATTATGGATTGTATACCTCCCTGTACCATTGCAGCGATTGTTTTTCCAAACGGAATTGCACCTCTCTTTATAGGGGCAGCAAGCAACTTATCCAGATAGCCTATACGCCTGTCCCATACAATACTTGTACCAGAAAATATGCTTGAGAAGAGTATAGTCATCAAAATAATACCAGGGGTCATAAAGGAAAGATAATTGCCTGTGCCAAGCATCTGTGCGGCAAACGGATTATTTGTTAAACCAGACATCATATTGCCCATTAATACAAGCCATATAAATGGTTGTACAAGTGTCATAATCATACGCGTTTTTTGCCTGAAATATTTTTTTAATTCTCTAAGTGCAACGTAATAAGAATCCACAAATAATGTTTTCATCTTCTCATCCTCCTCATCATTATGCGCTGTTTAGCTATTTCTTCTCTTGAAGATTCTGCCTCCCTTATTGTTGTCCCTGTATATTTTAGATATACATCATCCAGAGTAGGCCTCTTTAAACGTACAGAGGTAATGTTAATATTCTTTTGCTGAGCGAGAGAAAAAATAACAGGGATAACTTCATCTCCATTTTTACTGACAACAATCTGGTATATTCCATTTTTCAAAGGATTAACAGATTTTACATTATCTATTTCTTTAATGATAGGGAGAAATGAATCTGTTTTTCCTTTATCATTACTAAACGTTAACGTTATAATATCGCCACCTATGCTTGATTTTAATACCCCTGGCTTGTCCATTGCTTTTATTTCTCCGTGGTCAATGATTGCCACTCTATCACAGAGGGCATCCGCTTCCTCCAGATAGTGCGTAGTAAGAAAAATTGTCATCTTAAGATTCTTTTGGAGATCTGTAATGTAATTCCAGATTGCATGCCTCGTTTGTATATCCAGCCCAAGTGTTGGCTCATCCAGAAAAAGAATTTTGGGTTCATGTATCAAAGCACCTGCAATATCCAGCCTTTTTCTCATACCCCCGGAAAAAGAATCAACAAGGTCATTTCTTCGTTCCCATAAGCCAAACATTTCAAGTACATCTTTTGCACGCTTCTCTATCGTTTTTGCATCAAGGTGAAAAAATCTTCCCTGCAAATAAATGTTTTCATATGCAGTAAGCCTGTCATCAACGGATGTTTCTTGTGAAGCATATCCTTTGGACATTCTTGCTTCATAAGGATTTTCTTCTATATTAAAGCCATCTAAATAGACTTTTCCTGCTGTGGGTCTTAGCAAGCCGATGATAACTTTAATTGTAGTAGATTTCCCTGCACCATTAGGACCCAAAAAGCCAAATATCTCTCCGTAGTCCACTGAAAAATTTATGCCTTTCACTGCTTCCGTACCATTGGAATAAGTCTTCTTCAGGTTTTCAACAATAATTGCTTTATCCATCTTTAAATACCTCCTTCTCAATTCTTCCTAAAACTTCTTTGCTCTTATCAAGCTTAATTTTTATAATCTCATACATTTTTTTGTATTCCTCTCTTCCTTTATCTGTAAGATGATAAATATGTCTTGGGTGAGTTCCATCCATATTCCAGCTACTTACTACAAGCCCCTGTCTTTTAAGGTCCCTTAACAGAGGATAGATAACTCCCGGATTGGGAACCCAAATATTATCCACATCATCTGCTATTGTTTTTATAATCTCCTGTCCATAATAATCTTTTTTACTTAAAAGATACAATACATAAAAAGGAAGGAATCCAGTCGCTGTAAAAAATGAAACAATAAACACATTAAAATTAGGGTCCCTCAATAGCTCTTTTAAATGGAAACGCCCAATGTGTTCCATCTTAATCTCTTTAATTAATTCAGCTATTCTTTTACTCATTATTTTCTCCATTATATATAATTTTATATATATTATAAAGAAAATAATAACTCTGTCAAGAGCTATGACTATCTAAAAGGATATATACCTATACTAAATGACTGATTAAATCTATTGCTTGCTCAGGGGTATCTGCGAAAAGGATTTCTGTATTTTTGCGTGAATCAAGATATTTGCCTTCAAAAAGTATCCTTTTAATCTTATCAGCAAATCCTCCGCTTCCGTTCAAAATAACGATGGGTTTTTTATTGAGATATGCAGCTGAGAGTTCTTTCAAAGTACCATTCTTACCGCCTATCATTATCACGCAGTCCACCGTTTGTATCATAAGCTCTGAGCGCATTCCTATGCCACATCCTGTTGTAATAGGGATATCTATATATTTATTTGCTTCATTTTTGTCCAGGGACGGCATAATACCAACGGTAATTCCTCCTGCATCCTTTGCTCCCTTGCTTGCTGCTTCCATTACACCATCCCTGCCGCCGGAGAAAACTATCCATTTCTTTTTTGCAGCAAGGTAACCTACTCTGTAGGCTATTTGCCAAACATTCTCTGGCAGTGGATCCCAGGGTCTTTCAGATTGCCCGATAATGCCCAATCTAATTATTTTTTCCATTTTTAATGTCTAATTCGTAACGTAAACAGCATACAAGTTTGCCACAACCACCCGTGACCTTTGCAGGGTTTGGGGGTAGATGCTGCATCCTTGTATAGACAAGCTCAACACTTTCTATTTCATTGAGAAAAGTATTACAACAGAGAGGCAATCCACAAGGCCCGTATCCACTGAAGAACCGCATCGCATCCCTCGCACCTACCTGCCATAGCTGAATTTTTTTGTTGAATGTTTTTGCAAGGTCCTTCACAAGCTCTCTGAAATCTACTCTTGAATTTGCAGTAAAATAAAAGATATATTTTTTATCTTTTTCATCCCAGATTGTTTCTATCAAATGCATTGGCAAACCATAATGCTTTATTTTCTCTTTGCAAATAAGAAATGCTTCTTTTTCTTTTTCTTCCAGCTTTTTGAGGTAAAGAATGTCTTTTGAAGTAGCAAGACGTAAGATTTTGCCAGTAATACTTCTTTCTCTTATTATATCCCATCTCCTTACATCCATTATAACGAGGGGCCTTCTTATCCTGGCAAATTTTAATTCCCCATCTACACTCACAACAACTTCATCAAAAAGTTTCAATCTAAAATTGGGCTTCGGCAAAAAATAACTCTTTGCATCTTTTCTAAATGAAACTGAAACAAGTCTTACATTTTCTGTTGCTAAATTATTCATCTTATCACCTCTTTAACCTGAAACAACGCATCTAAAAGTATATAATAAGGATTTGCATTTGTCAACAGTGCACTTTCTTTTTCTTTAAGCAATTTGTATATTCTCTGGAAATTGGATCCGTTAATAAAAGCAAATCTGTTTGCGATATATCCGAGGAAATCAATGTTCGTTATATGTTCTGTATCATGCAATATAGATACAAGAAGAATATCCTTAATGACCGTAGAAAATGTATCAAAAAAACTCCTTGTTTTTTCCTTCGAATTATCACTTATGGCAAAGTCATTCCAATGTCTCAGGAGCGCTGAAATAGTAACTTCATTTAGAAGGAATTCAAGTAGAGATGCTATAAATGATTTTCTTTTTTTGAGAAAATCCTTGGAACAAAGAGAATCAATATTTTTCATACTTCCATTGGCAATTCTTGCGATAACTTCAGCATCCTCGTCGGAAAGACCTTTTCTTTTAACCGCTTCTTTTATGAATGACAAATTAAGAGGTTTAAACTTTAACTCTACAGCTCTGGACCTGATTGTTTCTGGCAGTAGCTCTGCTATTTCTGCAATGAGAATGTTCACTGTGTGCTTTGGCGGCTCTTCAAGATACTTCAACATACTATTAAATGCTTCTACGGTAGCTTTATCTGCATTATCAATAATATTTACCCTATAACCTTCATTTACAGGGAGGTAGGAAGAATTTATCACACTTCGGATATCTTCTATTTTTATTACATCACTATTTCTTCCAATGATGTTTACATTTGGATGTACATTATGCTGTATCGCAATACAACTTTTGCACTTGTCACAACAGTCATATTTAACATTCGGGCAATTCAGAGCCTTAGCAAAAGTTTTTGCTGTAAGAAAACGCCCTGTTCCACTTTTTCCTACAAAGAGAAGCGCAGGAGGAATCCTCTCTTTTATCAAACTATTTCGCAGGTATTTAACAATCGAATCCTGTCCTTTAATATCACTAAACGCCATTTTTGTTGAATGTTTTTATACGTTTCTTTATATATTCATAAAAATCCGCATTCAAGATATTTTCATACGAAATCTTAAAGTATGGATATGGCTTATTTGTTAAGAATCTGTAATGAGATTCAAGAGCAGTGATATTTGTTTCCTTATCAATCTGCAGAAAATATCTTTGAGAACAATCAGGTACTTTTCCTTCCATATCTTCAGGAATTGCAATAAGATAGATAAAAGATAGTACTTCATCCTCGCTTATGTGAAGCTCAGGAAACTCTTTTTTGATGATATGGGCAAGTTTGTCATCCTGTTCAATGAATTTAAGAGAATATTTATCCAGTGTATCAATAGCATCAGCAAGGTAAGCTCCAAGACCTACACTCAAATTGTACAGCAAGCCTCCCACAACAACTGCCGCATCATCCGATACGCCCAAACCTTTCTTATGTCTTATGTACTGAAAACGGATGCTTGGATGTTTGAAGAAGTCAATATCTGAGGTATCAGTAATTATCAGGCCTTTCTTTTCGTATTCAGGGAGTTTATCTTCGTGGTCACCGTGGGCAAGAATCTCGCCGTTCAATCCCATCTGCTCCATTACCCTAAAATCAATGAGATATGGTTTTCCACCACCCATATTGATATGAAATCTTTCATTAACTTTCTTCCTTACAGAGAAGTCATCCATTAATCCCCCAAGGTATAAGCCTTTAAGAACATCTTCAGGGTTTACTTCCCATTCAAGGAACAAAGGACAACGCATTAAAGGACGGCCATTTTTATTTACAAGGTGCGTTAATTTCTCCCCATCTATTACACGCTCAGCATATTCGTATATTTCGTCAATCAACATCTGCCGTTTGGAGCGCACTACAAATACATCTCTGCCCAATGCTTCTACAATGTCGTTAATCGTTGTATCGACAAATTTATGTCCTCTAAATGCACCATCTCCATTGTGCGAATGTCCCTCTATTGTTTGTATAAAAAGCAAGTCCTCCACTGCAGGGTCTGTCATTAAATCCTCTTTCTTTTGCAATCTTTTAAAATCTCTCCATATTAAATCTTTCGGTGCAACTCTCATATTACCTCCTTACTCTGCCAGGCTATTTCGAGTGCGGGTAATTTAAATGGAGTAAACCTGGCTCCCGCAATTTACTCCATTACATTATATTACTTAACGAACTTTTTTAATAATCCCACCGCCAAAAACATAATCATTATTGTAAAGGACAAGGCTCTGTCCGGGAGCCACAGCAAACTGAGGTATATCAAACTGCACAATGGTTTTCCCTTCATCCATCTTTAATATACAGGGAGACTCTTTTGCACGATACCTCATTACGCACATAAGTTTTTTCTCTTTAAAATCCCAATCCTCTATAAAATTAGTATCCGTTAGTTCAGCATACCTGAATAAACAATCTTTCCTTTCTCCCAGCACAACAGTATTGTTCTTCGCATCAATACGTATCACATACATAGGCTTACCCAAAGATACATTTAAGCCGCTTCTCTGCCCTATTGTATATAGAAATGCACCGTTATGCTCACCTATTACTCTTCCATTTATATCAACAATTTTCCCTTTATTTCCAGGAATATGTTGCTTTAAAAAATCTTTTATTTTGCCCTGTATGAAGCAAATATCCTGACTTTCCCTTTTATTGTGTGGTACAGAAATCTGCGAAGCTATTTTATATACTTCATTTTTAGTGAGGTTGCCCAGAGGAAATATTATTTTGCTAAGCTTATCCTGTGTAAGTCGCCATAGAAAGTATGATTGTTCTTTTAAACTGTCTTTACCTTTCTTTAAGTGAAAACTATTATTTTTTCTTTCTATGATAGCATAGTGCCCTGTTGCAAAAAGTGAAGGACCAAACATTTCTTCTGCTTTCTCTATACCAATCCCGAATTTTATTCTCTCATTACACAAAACACAAGGGTTAGGAGTAAAACCATTTTTATACTGATTGATAAAGTTCTGAATAATTTCTTTTTGAAATTCTTCTTGAACATCAATCACATATATTGGGATGCCAATTGATTTTCCAATGATATCTATGTTACGTTGCTTTGATATCTTATATGGAAGATTTTTAAGAAATATCCCTATCACATCGTATCCTTGTTTTTTCAATAGATATGCGGCAACAGAGCTATCCACTCCACCGCTCATTCCGATTATTACTCTCATATAATTAATTGTAACATAAATATCCCAAAAAGGAATATTTGTAATCTCTGAAAAACTAACTATAATTTGACAGAGTAGTAAGGGATTGCTTAATTTTATATTACAAAGTCATAGGGGGTAGTATGAATATCGTTGAAGTAAATGGTCTTACAAAGATTTATGGTGGAAGAAAAGCAGTAGATAGCATAAGTTTTGAGATTAAGCAAGGAGAAGTTTTCGGGCTTCTTGGCCCGAATGGTGCAGGTAAAACAACAACTATCTCAATGCTTTCCTGCTTAATTCGCCCCACTTCAGGTGACGCATTCATAGACGAGAAATCTATAATAAAAGAACCTATGGAAGTAAAAAAGAGGATAGGCGTTGTCCCGCAGGATATTGCGTTATATCCCACTCTTTCCGCAAGAGAGAACCTTTTCTTTTGGGGCGAAATGTATGGGATGAGCGGTAAAAAGCTTCGTAAAAGAGTGGATGAGGTTCTGCAAATTGTAAGCTTAACTAAGAGGAGTGGTGACCCAATCTATAAATACTCTGGAGGTATGAAGAGAAGGATTAATATTGCAGTAGGATTACTGCCTTCACCAAAACTTCTCATACTGGATGAGCCAACAGTTGGGGTTGACCCCCAATCAAGAAGGAATATCCTTGATACATTAAAAGAATTAAATGAAAACGGTCTTACCATTCTCTACACAAGTCATTATATGGAAGAAGTCGAGTTCTTGTGTAATAGAATTGGTATTATGGATAGAGGGAAAATTATTGCACTTGGAACCAAAGATGAATTGAGACTCCTCGTTGGGGAGAGAGACTTACTAAAAATTTTAACGATAAACGAAATACCCAAGAGTTTGGCAGAAACAATTAAGAAGAAAGCCCCCGAAATAAATAAGGTAGAGATATTTGATAGTTCAATTGAAATATTAACCCTTAATGGGAGAAAGATTTTACCTAAAATATTAGAAGTTCTCTTGGAGAGTGGTGTAAATATTAAGTCAGTTGAAGTTAGAGAGCCAAATCTGGAAAGTGTATTCCTTCATCTTACAGGAAAGAAACTGAGGGATTGAGATGAAGAAGATATTTTTCATCGGGCTTAAAGATGTAAAAATACGAGCAAGAGACCGTGCTTCCTTTATTATGCTACTTGCTATGCCATTAATTTTGATTCTTGTACTGGGTATGGTTTTTCAGCCTTTATGGACAAATAAACCTTTTACAATTAATGTTGCTGTTTTCAATGGAGATAAAGGAGAATTTTCAAAAATTCTGATAGAGGATGTATTTGGCTCAACTGAATTAAAGGATATGATAAAAATACAATTTCTTAAAAGTGAGGAGGAGATAGTAAAAGAAGTTAGGGAGGGAAAATTTGCAGCTGGTATTGTTATTAAAAAGGGGTTTTCTGAATCTATTATGAAAGGCGAAAATACCAAGATTGAAGTCTACGGTGACCCTGAGCAGACTATTAAAGCAGGTGTTGTGAAAAATATTGTTGAATCATTTACTCTCGAGGTCTTGAAGAGAAGAATAATGATGGAAACCACTCTTCATTTCTTGCGTTCAGAAAATCTTATACAACCTTCTGAGATTCAAAAATTGGTTCCTCAGTGGCTTTCGGAAATAGAAAATAAAGACGACCTTGTTTCAGTGAGTAAAGAAACAGAAAAGAAAAACACCAAAAACCCTCTTGCAATGGAATATTATGCAGTAGGAATGGGGATTATGTATCTACTGTTTGCAACAAATTCTGGAGCTGAAACAATTTTTGAAGAAAAGAGGATTAAAACATTTGACCGAATAAAGGTTGCTCCTGTAAGTGAAAGGGAAATTCTTGGAGGGAAACTCTTTGGTATTTTTCTTGTTGCCTTTCTTCAATTTGTTATCATTATAATTTTTACAAGCATATTTTATAAGGTAAACTGGGGTAATTCTATCTTGGGCATTATCATAATGGTACTCTCTGCCGTATTAGCTTTCTCTGGGCTTTCAACACTACTTGCTTCTCTTACAAAGAGTGAAGAGCAGATCGGAGGTATAGGGCCTGCGTTGGCAATGATACTCGCATTTCTTGGAGGTGCAATGTGGCCTGTATTTACCTTTCCCAAATGGATGAACATAGCAAGTAAATTTACACCGAATAGGTGGGCTCTGGACGGATTTTTCAAGCTAATGTACGATGGAGGAGGGGTTATCTCAATTCTTCCATACGCATTTGTCCTTCTTATTATGGCAAGCATTTTCTTTTTTATTGGTGTTTTCAGGCTCAGGCTTAAAGGAGTGTAAAGATGATCAGAAAAATTGTTTATATAGCACTTCATTCCTTGAGAATAGTATTTCGTGACAAAGGGGCTCTTATCTGGCTTATTCTAATGCCAATTATTTGGACCATTCTTATGGGGGCTATAAGTACCCCGCGTAGCGGAAATGAAAAAATCCCTGTTGGTTTTCTCAATAAAGACAGAGGAATCTACGGCGAAACATTCAAAAATATGTTAGAAGAAGAAAAAGGTATTGAAATTGTTGAAGAAAGTGACAAAGCAAAGATGAAAAATCGTGTTAAAAAGTCTGATCTTTTTGCTGGTTTATTAATACCTGAGGATTTTTCAGAGGACCTTATGAGTGGGGAACCAGTAACAATTAAGATTTTAAAATCTGAGAAAAATTCCTCTTATTTTCTTAAAGCACTTATAACAAAGAAAGCAAATAGAATATCCATCGATGCACTTTCAGCAAATTTTACACTTGAAAAACTCAAAGAGAGAAAAAACATTTTGAATGAACAGAAAGAAAGTTTATGGAGAGAAATATTTCAAAAAGCAGATGCATCATTTAAACCTGTACCTCCCATCCGCGTAGAGTATAAGATCTTATCCGTTGAAAAGAAGGATGAGAGTATACCCACCGGAATGAATGCATCTTCTCCCGGATTTGCCGTAATGTTCGTTATGATGGGGGTGCTATTTGCAGCGGCTGCAATGGTAGAGGAGAGGCATAGGAAGACACTGGCAAGGCTTTTAACAACGCCTACAAAGAAATTCTCTATAATTTCAGGGAAAATGTCTGGATTTTTCTTAATCGGGTTTGTTCAATTCCTGCTCCTTATTCTTTTCGGTCAGTTTGTCCTAAAAGTGAACTGGGGAAACTCTCCTATAGGGGTTTTGCTTCTTACAATAAGTTATGTTCTTGCTG
>CAJXKN010000008.1 GCA_913055585.1 uncultured Caldisericota bacterium
AACTTGAGGAAAAAGGAGCAGTAATAGAAAAAGATGGCAAATACCAAATTACAGAGGATGGAGTAGAAGCAGCTAAAAAGATTTGATTTACTATAATGGCATCTTTAAGGGTGCTGCATTATTTTAAACATTGCAGCACCCTTAAATTTGTATTTATTCCTGAATTGATTATAGCTTAAAAAAGAATTATAAAAATAAAGGAGAAAACTAATGGATTACGACAAAGCAATTGAAATTGCAAAAGATATATACTGGGTAGGAGTAAATGATAAAGAAGCATTCTTTAGAACAAATGCCTATCTTATCAAAGGAGAGAATGAGTCTGTTTTAATTGATCCGGGCTCGTTAGCTCAGTTTGAAACAATAAAGCGTAAAGTTCTGTCAATCGTTCCTAAAGAGCAGGTAAAATACGTTGTTGCATCGCATCAAGACCCTGATGTGTGTTCTGCTATAGTGCCATTTACACAGGATGGATTTAAATTCAAAACTATTGCACATAGTAGGGTATCGGCACTTCTTCTTTTCTACGAGAGAAATCTGGATTTATACAATATTGATGAAAACAACTTTACGTTAAATTACGATAACGGAAAAAAACTTGATTTTATATTCACGCCATATTTTCATTCTCCAGGAGCATTTGCAACGTATGAGCCTGAAAATAAAGTCCTGTTCTCTTCAGACATCTTTGGTGCTTTCCAAAAAGATTGGAAGATATATGCAGATGACAAATACGTAGAGCCTATGAAGTCTTTCAATGAGTTATATGCTCCGTCAAAAGAAATAGTAAACTATTCCATAAAAAAATTTAGAGAAAAAGATGTGGATCTCATTGCTCCACAGCATGGTTCAGTGATTAAGAAAGAGCTTATAGAAACAATGTATCATGCATTAGAAACAATGAATGCTGGTATGTTCCTTGAAAATGCAGAAATTAACGTAATGAAAATGGAAGTAATGAATGAAATACCTGTGGATGTATTAAGCGATATTCTCAAAATTATTAGGGAGCGTGCAACAGTGGTAATGGGCAAGGAAACAGTCGAAAACATCATTAAAGAGACTATTCCCGAGGATAATATTTTATCATATAGCTTGCTTGCAAAACTTGTAAATAAAATTAAAAAAGAAAATCCTCTGGCAATTGCAGTAATGAAATTACCTTTGGTCAACTACGTTATGGATAATACTTCCAGGTTAAAGGGTAAAGTCCCCAGTCTTGTAAAAGAAATAATTTATATGTGATGGATAATCTAAGAGAAGTTTTTGAAGATAAACACTTAAAACTCACAAAACCGAGAGTTGAAATATATAACTTTATTAAAACACAACATATTCATCCCACGGCAAGCGCTGTATACGAAGCGGTGCAAAAAAAATTGCCAGGGGTTAGTCTGGCAACGGTTTACAATGTGTTAAATAAGTTTGTGGAAGTAGGTTTACTAAAAGAATTTAAAATAGGAGATGAAACACACTTTGACGGGAACACAACGCCGCATATACATTTTGTATGCTTGCAATGCGGGAAAATAGAGGATGCAGAATGCAAAGAATCTAAAAAGATAATAGAAGCTGCACAAAAAAGAGGTTGGGAAGTAAAAGAATTTTCTCTCTTCGTTTATGGTATCTGCCCTGAGTGCAAAAGAAAATCACACATTAAATAAAAAATTATTGTTCAATATTTTCTCTTTCTTTTTCGCTATTTAGTTTTGGCAATGCATTTCTGCTCTCTGCTTCTATATCATTTAAAATGGAATCCAGCTTATTTTTTCTTGTAGTGGAAACCTCGTTAAATACTGTCCTTAGGTTATCAATTGTTCTATCTACTTTATCAAACTTTGCAACGAAATTTCCCCATTCCTTGTTAAATTTTTGCATAAGCTCCAATACCTCTTTTGATGTTTTTTCAAGCACATAATACTTAGATGCTTGCCTTACCACGGAAAGCATAGCATATAAGTTATTTGGTGAGCATAACACAATTTTGTTAGATAAAACATCCTTAGTTAGTTTGGATTTTCCGCAGGAAGGAAAGAGTAGACAGCTTTTCTCCCCATCTTCCACGCACTTTCGGGTTTGTGAGGTACGACTTTAACGTTTTTGTATTATTGTTTATTTCGTTAAGCGTTAGAAGCTTAGCTGAGATTTGCCCGTATTCCTCTTTAAGATTTCCCAGAGAGGAAATGAGTTTATCCATATTATCAACAACTGATTGAGAAACAGAAGATTTAATTGAGTTCTGAGTTCTCGAAATCTTTGAAAGGAGAACAATCAAGATAATAATTATTAAAACAATACCAGCTATTACAACTCCCCAAACATACTCCACTTTTGACGCCTCCCTTAGCTAATTTTGCATTACTCTTCTGAAATAATTTTTATGACTTTTCTGAATTTCTATGCCTACGAAAAATAGAACCTCTTTGAGTAGTTTTCTTTTCTGTCATATTTTTCTGTTCTATTTTCTTTTGGTCTACCTCCTTAACGATTTTTAATGAAATAAATTTATATATGAGCTTTGATACATCTATTACTGTTGTGTTGAGCTTTACTGACATTTCCTTTATTGAATATCCTTTTCCTAAAAGATTGATAACTTTCCATTCCAGCGGAGAAAAATGAAGCACTTCAGGTATATCTTCATCAGACAGCGCAAAAACAGCATCAGCCGAAGAGATTTTTTCTTTAATTTTATTCCATTCATCCAGCTTAGATGCAGTAAGGAGCATTAAGTCTTGAATAGATTTTTTCACACTCTTTTTGATTGTAGCAGTATCAAATGCGGTGAATTTAAACGTACCCTCTTTTACGCTTAATAAATTTATAACTGCAGATTCACCTTTGGATTCTTCAGTTTCTGCATCCTTTATTTTGCCTCTCTCAAAATAAATTTTTCCTGATACTTTACCAAAAGGGGTGTTACCTGTAATAGATAACTCCCCTGTTTTTTCTCCCAAAGAAATCATATTCAGTACATCATTAAATGAGAAATCAGTTAGGTTTCCCTCAATCATAATTATTTATTAAAAGAATATCTTAGCAAGATTATAGAACTTTACATCTGCTTTATGAATTTTTCCTGCAACCTCTTCAAGAGGATTAAACACAATTTTCCCCTCCTTTACGCCAACAAGGCCATTAAATTTTCCTTCGTCAGCAAAATCCACTGCAGCTACTCCGAGCCTCGTTGCAAGGATTCTATCCGTACTTGTGGGGATGCCGCCTCTCTGTATGTATCCAAGTACCGTTGTACGTGCTTTAATGTGAGTAAGCTTTTCTAACTCTTCCATAATAAAATATCCAACTCTTCTTTTAGCGTTAATTGGATGACCAAATTCATCATACTCTACTTTCTCCTTTTTTTCTTCCGGAAGAGGAGTACCTTCTGCTACTATTACAATGCTGAAATTTTTTCCTTCCTTTTTTCTATTTTCAAGATGTGCTGCAATATCATTTAAATTATATGGTACCTCAGGTATGATAATATAGTCTGCGCCGCCTGCCAGTCCACCCATCAAAGCAAGCCATCCTGTCTCTCGTCCCATTGTTTCAACAATCATCACTCTATGGTGAGCGGATGCAGTAGCGTGAAGGTTGTCCAATGCAGAACTAATTGTAGTAACCGCTGTATCAAATCCAATGCTAAAGTCCGTTCCATAGATATCATTATCTATTGTTTTTGGTATTACAATTGATGGGATTCCTTCGTCCGCAAGTTTTTTTGCTATAACTATAGTATCCCTGTCGCCAATAATAATCAGCATAGTAAGAGAATTCTTCTTAAAATTCTCCTTAATTTTCTGGATGTACTTTGGATTTTTAAATGGATTAATACGTGAGATGCCCAGTACAGAACCTCCGACGGGTAGAATACCTGAAACCGTACTCTTTGTAATGATTTTTACATCATTTTTTATTAAGCCTGTAAATCCATCCAAAAACCCTAATACTTCATCTTCTTTCTCAAATGCTTTACGTGCAACTGCCCTGATTGCTGCATTGATACCAGGTGCGTCTCCGCCATCACATAAAATTCCGTATCTCTTCATATGTACCTCCTTTTAAAATTCTGTTTTGCTTGTAAAAGTGAACTCTTTTATTCGTGCATAAGGTACGGTAATAGAGGACATATCATAAACAATTTTCTTATCTTTGCTAAGTTCAATTATATTATTCAAAACATTGATTACGCTCTCAGTAAATCGCATATTTTTCACTGGCCTTGTTATTTTACCATTTTCTATAAGGAACAGACCATCCCTTGTCATCCCTGTAATAATAGCCCTTCTTGGATCCATAGGGTTCGTATACCAGAATCTCTGTACGTAAAGTCCTCTCTTCACATTCGAAATCATTTCCTCTTTACTGCTTTTACCGCCTTCCATAATAACATTCATAGGGTAAGGGCTGTAGGGGTTTGGCTGAGGAAGCGAATGTCCTGTTGATTCTTTTCCTTCCTTATAGGCAGTAAGTGTATCGTATACAACATTTTTAGCAATACCTTTTTCAAAGAATACAACTTTTCTCTTTGATACGCCCTCAAAATCAAACGGGAGAGGTATTGTTTCGGAAGAGAGCCCATCATCATACATTGTAACGTTTTCTCCTACAACTTTTTTGCCAATCTGCCCTATAAGAAAACTTGTCCCTTCTTTCATTGCTCTTGCATTCAGGGCTAAATAATTGAGGTGACTAATTAATTCTGCAAGTGCATAAGGCGTAAGAATAACTTCGTATTTTCCAGGTTCAATAGAAGTAGGGTTTTTACCCATCTCTGCAATTTCTATACTTTCTTTTAAGATATCATCAACTGGAATTTTATTTACATCAATAGAACTACTCATAGAATAGCCACTTGATGTATCACTGAGCACAACACTTTTTAATGTACTTGTTGTAAGTTTTGTGTATCTCTCCACTCCAAGAGAATTTGCTATTGCAATTTCCATTGCATTTGTTTCAAATTTGCCTGATCCTGTAAGCCCCTTAGCTTTCGTTGCTTTCAATATCTTATTAACATATTCAGCTCTAAAATCAGGTGAACATTCCGCTGTATCTTTAATGAAGAATTCTTTATCTTCAGCTTTCTCTGGTTTGGCAAGAGAAACAAAGTCTGGATTTTCTTGTTGGTTCTCTGCAATAAGCATTGCATCTTGAATTACTTTTTTAATTGCTTCATCGGAAAAGTCATCTACTGAGGATGAGCCAATCCTCTTCCCCATTACAACTCTTACAGAAAGTGTATAATTCTTTTCTCCTACATTCCGATGTATGTAATTATTGGCAAAGCCTGTTAAGTAAGACTCTCCCCCCATAAGTAGAGCTTCTGTCTGGTCTGCTCCAGACATAGAAAGTACTTTTTTTACTATCTCTATACTTTTCTCTCTTCCAATCATTTTAACACCCCCACCTGTACATTTCTGAAACGTGCAGGAGCAACGCCGTGGCTTACCTGCATTACCTGCTCTGGTTCTCCTTTTCCACAATTCGGTACGCCCCATACATGCCAGAAATCTTTATTTGCAATACCATCACAGCTTCTCCAGAATTCATATGTAATTCCAGTATAGCTTGGATTTTTTACTATTCCTTGAATCTTACCATTCTTGATTTCCCATCCCATTTCTGCACCAAACTGAAAGTTCAACCTATTCTGGTCAATGCTCCAGCTTTTATTTATATCCATTAAGATACCATAGTCGACGCCTTCTATTAACTCATCCAATGTTTTGTCCCCTGGTTCTAAATTAATGCTTGTCATCCTTATAATAGGCATCCTGTTCCAGTTCTCTGCTCTCATTGCACCCATTGGTTCAAGATTCAATTTTGCTGAAGTTTCTCTGGAGTTAAGATACCCAACAAATATTCCATTCTTTACGAGATAAATCCGTTTTGCTTTTACTCCTTCATCATCGTATGCAAATCCTCCCAGGGCTTCTGGTATTGTTGCATCAGCAGTAATGTTCACTATGTCAGAACCGTATCGGAACGTACCTAATTTTTCTGGTGTTAGGAATGAAGTCCCTGCAAAGGATGCCTCTTCTCCCAACACTCTGTCAAGTTCAGCAGGATGTCCCATTGATTCATGCACCTGTAGTGCGAGCTGCGGACCTTTCAGGATAATGTCCATCTTGCCAGAGGGGCATTGTTTTGCTGAAAGTAGTGCTACAGCCTGTTTTGCAGTTTCTTCAGCGTGAGAAACAAGGTCCATTTCCTCAATTAGTTCAAAACCTTTTCTTTGGAAATCCCCACCGAATGAAGTGGGATAGCTTCTTACCTGTATTTCTTTCCCGTCTGTTGCAACAGCTGAAATACCAGCGCCCGATACAATTCTCTCCTGCTCTATATAGGCACCTTCCGATGATGCAAACGTCTTCCACTCTTTAGAGAAATTCATAGAACCTTTTCTTACAATAATTCCCTGGATATTCATTATTTTATCTGCCTCAAGAAGAATTGCAATTTTCTTTGACAGCGGTACATCAAATGGATTAATCTTCACTGGCTGCGGTACTTTATCCTGATAGATTTCAACCTTAGCAATTTTTGCATCTGCTATTTTTGTTTTGCTGCTTGCAAGTGCAATTTGTACAGCTTCATTAGCTACTTTCTCGGCTTCTTCAGGAGTGGTTATAAATGAGGATGAAAACCCCCAGCCGCCGTTTGCAATAACTCTTACTCCAAATCCCTTTGATTCACTGTGTCTTATTGCATCAGCTGCTCCATTTTTTGTGGAGATACTTTCCTCTTCTCTTTGGACGATTCTCACATCCGCATAAGAGGCACCTGCTCTTTTTGCTGCAAGAAGTGCACTCTCAACTATTTCACGCATAGTAACCTCCTTTATAATTAAGAACATTATAACAATATTTTTCTTTTAATAAAGAGGAACTTGCATCTTAGTGGAAAACTATTATAATAAATTGTGTTCGGGGCGTGGCGTAGTTTGGTTAGCGCACCTGCATGGGGTGCAGGGGGTCGGAAGTTCGAATCTTCTCGCCCCGACCATTTTGTCGGGATGTGGCTCAGCTTGGTAGAGCGCTTGGTTCGGGACTAAGAGGTCATGGGTTCAAATCCCATCATCCCGACCATCATTTTATATAGGAGAATAGTTGGATATAGTAAAGCAAGGTAAAGCACCTCTCTATGATGCGATTAAAAAATATATAAAAAGAGATATGATACCTTTTCATATGCCAGGCCATTTACAGGGCAGAGGGGTACCACTTTACCTTAAGAAACTTTTTGGAAGAGAAATTTTCAAATTCGACCTTACAGAAATTCCAGGTCTTGATTACTTGCACTATGCAAGAGGGGTAATAAAAGAGGCAGAAGAACTTGCAGCAGAACTTTACGGTGTAAGGAAGACATATTTTTTAATCAATGGTGCAACAGCAGGAATACATACAATGATACTTGCTACCTGTAAAAAAGGAGATAAAATCATTATAGGAGGGAATGCTCACAGGTCTGTCATAGGCGGAATCATTGAATCTGGAGCTAATCCTGTTTTTGTAAACTCAGAGTTTAATAAGGAGTTTGGTATTATCACAAATGTTACACCGGACGTTCTTGAAAAAACAATACGTAAGAATTTAGATGCAAAAGCAGTACTGATCACTACGCCTAATTATTACGGTATTCAGGGAGACATAAAAAGAATGATAGATATTATTCATAAATATCATATGTATGCACTCATTGATGAATCACACGGAGCTCATTTTCCATTTCATCCATCTTTCCCTGAAAGTGCAATTGCGTATGGTGCGGATATGGTTGTACAAAGTGCTCATAAGACACTCCCCACACTTACTCAAACTGCTCTGCTTCACATTGTAACGGATAGGGTAAACACGGATATGGTTGAACAGCTCCTTGCAATGGTGGAAAGCTCAAGTCCATCTTACATATTTATGGTTGCTCTGGATGTAGTGAGGCGTGAAATGGCACTTAACGGAAGGAGTTTGTGGGAGAAAGCTATAGAAACTGCAGATTATGCAAGGAAAGAGATTAAAAATATGAATAATTTTAAGGTAATTGATAAGTCCGTTATTAATGGTAAAGATATATATGCTGTTGACCCTATAAAGCTCATTATAAATGTACAAAGAACAGGCTTTTCCGGATTTGAGTTTGAGGATTATCTCAACAAACATCATATTGAAATAGAACTTTCTGACTTGCAAAATATTCTGCTTTTTGTTATAATTGGCACGGTTAAAAAGGACATTGATATCCTTTTGGATGCATTAAAGACAGTAAAAATTAAGGAGAGCAAAATTGGGAAAACGGTACCATTTCCGAAAGCAGGAGAACAGATTTATTCTCCAGAGGAAGCATTTAATATGGATTATAAGTTAAGTTTAATTGATAAAGCAGTAGGCAAAGTGAGCTGGGGGATTGTTGCGCCTTATCCTCCCGGGGTTTTTATTCTTGCACCCGGAATGAGAATATCAGAGGAGACAGTGGATTTTATTCGTATGGTACAAAGAAATGGAGGAATGGTACAGGGTGCTGTTGTGCAGGGAAAAAATATTTATATTAGGGTTGTTAAGAATTGACAGTTGGAGGTAGCCTATGATTGAGAAAGATATACTTACTTCTGTGAAGAGAAGTGAGGAAAAGGGAAAAGAAATTCTTGAAGATGCAAAGAAAAAAGTTGCCCTTTTGAAAGAAGCTATGTCAAAAGAGGAAGCAGAGTTTGTTAGACAATTAGAAGAAAGTTTTGAAGAAAAGAAAGAAGAAGAAAAGAAAAAAGCTAAAGGATTAATCCAAAAGGAAAATAAACGAATTAAGTTGGAATATGATGAGAAAATTAAGGAAGTGGAAAATAGTGTTTCTTCAAAGTCCGAACGTATTATTAAAGAAATTTTAAAGGAGCTAATGGAAAAGTAATGGCTATTGAGAAACTTAGAAAACTCCATATCATCTGTCCAAAAGAAAGAGAAAATGAAATTATAAACAAATTGTATAAATTGAACGTTGCACATATAGATGCACTTTCCCCTGACTATGTAAAAGAGGGAAGCAGATATTTTACTCATCCTGTTGTTGAGTCTACTCGTGATGTGGAGCTCTCTAAAATTGAGTCTATTCTTTCCACTTTTAAATATTTTGGTCTTGAGAAAAAGGGTTTGATTGGTTCCTTTCTCCCTGATGATGAAGTTCTTACAAAAGAAGAGTTTGATAACTTACTAAGAAATTTTAATTTAGATAAGTTCTATAATGAGGTTCAGGAGCTCTCCCAAAAAAATAATAAACTGATAGAAGAGGAAAATAAACTGAAAGAAGAGAGAAAGTATATTAATTCTATCTCTAATTTTCCATTTGCTTATTCTATACTGTTTGGTACCGAGCAAACAGAATCGTTTATCGGTGTAATGCGTACAAAAGAGTATAAAAAGTTTATTATAAAGGAAGAGCAATTTATTGATCAAACTTTTGTGTATAAATTTTCTGCTGATAAAAACAAAACAAAACTGTTCTTCCTCTATTTGAAAGAAGATCAAAAGAAAATTGAAAAAATTATTAAACTATATTCAATTGAGAAACTTCCCATTGTAAGAACTTTTTCTGGATTTATTGAAGAAGAAGCATCACGCATTTTAAAAAGAGAAAGAGAAATTTTGCAGGAAAAGGAAATTATATTCAACAAGATTAAAGAAATGTATAGTGCAAAGAGAAAGCTTCTTGCCTTGAAGGATTATTATTTATCAGAAGCAAAGAAAGAAAAAGTGATGGATAAGTTGCTTGTGGGTAAAAAGTTCAGCATTATTAGAGGCTTCGTTCGAGTGAAGGATGTTGATAAAGTAAAAGATATAGAGAAGGAATTTGGTGATACTTCTGTTGTAGTAACAGAGCCAGAAGAATATGATGCCGTACCTGTTGCGCTTTACAACAGCCCGATTTTCAGGCCGTTTGAAATGCTTATCAGGATGTTTGGCCTCCCATCATATTTTACTGTGGATGCTACGCCATTTGTTGGAATATTCTTTTCTCTTTTCTTTGGCCTTGCACTTGGAGATGCATTTTATGGCTTACTCATTGTACTGGGTTCTTTATATTTTATAAGGCGATATAGAGGAAATAAAGGAGTAGAGAATTTCTTTAAGATATTTCTTTCGGCAGGTTCATTTACCATTGCTGTTGGCATTCTTACTGGTTCTATTGCAGGTAATTTCTTTCCCACTTATTTTCCTCATAGCCAGTTTACCAGGGTGCTTTACAGTTTGCGTATCATTGATCCAGCATCTTCAGATGGCTCAATCAAGTTTATTGCTTTCTCTATTGGTTTAGGTATACTGATCCAGCTTATAGGTATTCTTCTAAATGTAATCATTTCATTCAGAAGAAAACGTATTGCAGAAGGCATCTTTAATGGCATTGGCTGGCTAATTCTTATTCCTTCTGTCGTTCTGCTACTTTTTTTGAATCAATATCCACAGTTCAAAACATTGGATTACAGTTTTATAGCAATAGGAACTATCCTTTTACTTGTAGGAGGGTGGATCTCCGTGCGGCAGCCTCTATTCAAACCAGTTGCTGCTTTAGTGAACCTTTATGGTATAAGAAGTTCATACGGTCTCGTAAGTTTTTTAGGTGATGCACTTTCTTACTCCCGTTTGTTTGTTTTGGGTCTCAGCACTTCTATTCTTGCATCATCTTTTAATGTTGTTGGCAAACTTCTTGGTGGTTTGTTTGGCCCTTTAAGTATATTTGTTATACTTCTTTTACTTCTATTTGGACATAGCCTTACGTTAGTAATGAATTCTCTTGGTGCATTTGTTCATTCAATACGTTTGAATTTTCTTGAATTTTTTGGTAGGTTTTACGATATAGGAGGTTATGGTTTTACACCGCTTGGCCTTGAATTTAAAAATATACGATTAATATCAAATGAAAGAGGAGGTAAAAAGTAATGGAAAATCTTGGTTGGTTGAGTTTAAGCTCTGGCCCTATATGGGTGGTAATTGGAGCACTGTTTGTTGCTGTATTGGGAAGCATTGGTTCTGCAGTGGCTATTGGTAGAACTACATCACATTCAGCAGGGGTGCTTTCTGAAAAACCTGAGCTGTTTGGTAAATTACTTGTGCTTATGGCTCTTCCTGGAACGCAGGGATTCTATGCATTTATTATAGCGTATCTTATGCTGCAGAAGTTCGGTTTTACTTCAAGTAACCCGAAGGCTTCTCTTGGTCAGGGTATAGCAATGCTTCTATTGGGAATACTTGTTGGCATTGTGCAATTCAAATCTGCACTTTTTCAGGGGCAGTCTGCTATCGGCTCCATAGACCTTACAGGTAAGCGTCCTGAAGAAAGCGGTCGTGCAATCCTCTTACCAGGACTTGTAGAAATGTATGCAGTTCTTGCCTTTCTTGTCGCCTTTCTTGTTATTTTGTGGGTTGGCGGAAAAGCATTTTAGAAAGAGTTATGAGTATAGAAAAGCTTGAAAAAAGGATAGTAGATAAATATCAGAGAGAGGCAGATCTATTTCTGGAAGAGGAAAAGAAAAAAATTGAGCAGGAGCTTGAGCAGTTTAAAAAACAAAAGAAAGAAGCGTTTGAAATAGCTTTCCAGAAGTTTCTTTCTGATCTTGAAAAAGAAAAGCAAAGAGAGATTGACCAGGTAACACTTGATATGGAAAGAAAACTTCTTGAGAAGAAGAGAGATATTCTTGATAATCTGTTCCTGCAGGTGGAAGAGGAAATCGTTTCACTTGATAAAGAGGCGTATGTTGATTTCTTAAAAAAACTTATTATAAGAGATGCCCCTCTGGGTAAATCTACTCTATTTGTTAATAAACGGGATCACAGGTTTTTCAATAAGAAATTGATAGATAAAATAAATAAAGAATTAGGAGAAGATAGAAGTATAGAACTTTCTTCAGAAACAATAGATATAAAAGGTGGATGTATCATAAAAAGTAGCGAAGTTGAAATTGATGATTCTATTCATTCGCTTGTAGAAGAACTGCGTGAGAGGATAGAAATAGACGTTGCAAAAGAACTCTTTAAGGAGAACGAATGAGGGAAGAGTTTGCTATAAAGCATCAAGATATAGATAGCTATAACTACATTTGTGGTAGAATAAAGGTACTTGAAACGAATCTTCTTTCAAAAGCAGCTTTAGAGGAGCTTCTCCATCTTCCTATAAGTGGAATATACAAGGAGATTATAGAAACTCCTTATAGGTCTTTCATTACAGGTAGCGATGCTGATTCAATAAGCAAGGCTCTCTTTGCAAGGTATAGAGCTGAGCTTTCTGATATGGAAAAGTACGTACCTATTGGTTTTATAAACGCATTTTTCCGAAGTAAGGAAATTTTTCTAAAGATAAAAAAATGGGCACTTGTTTCTTCTAATGAAGAGTTAGAAGGACTGGATAGAGAACTCAAAAACTTTTTAGAAACAGGTGAAGGAGATTTTCCTTTAGAATTTAAAGAAGCTTTTGATGCAATGAGTAAAGTAAAAGATTATCCTTTTAAAGCAGGGTGGCTTCTGGATTTGTATTATACAAAGTATCTGTATCATTCTGCTGAGCAGACAAAGAGCGAACTTATAAAAGAATTTTTTAATACGTACAGGGAAGGGAAGCTATCAATTTTTCTCTATAGGTTAAGCAATTTTGCTATTTCCAAAGAAATTGATGAAAAAGATTTCTTAGAAGCATTGCATCTTGTTTTGAAGCTTTTTCCTGACAGTGCTGTTTCTAACAATTTGAAAGGTGTCAAAACTGTAGATGAATTTAGAGAGCTTTCAAGAGAAACTTTTGATGAGGAATTGAGAAATAAACTTTTAAGTGTGCTTGAAAAATGTAAATATATAAATGTAGGGATTGAAGTAGTATTTATGTATCTAAAGCGCCTTGAATTTGAGGTAGAAAACCTTTCCACGATTGTAAGAGGAAAAAGCACGGGAATGAATGAAAAAGAAATTTCTGAAAGGATAAGTGTTGCTTATGCATAAGCTTGCTTTTGTAGGAGAGGAGCGACTGGGAATACTCTTTAGAAACTTTGATTTTGCCGTATTCTCTGTACATAGTGTAGAAGAAGCAAAACAAGAGTTTTCTAAAATAGTAAAGAAAAAGGAGTTTGATATAGTAATTACTACAGAGGATTTTGCCGATGCTGCTAAGGAATTTATTCAAAAGGAAAAAATGCCTTTTCCTATAATTTTTGTCTTACCTGCTCCTGTAAATTACAGAGGTGTGGGTATAGAATGGATTAGGGAAGCAGTAGAAAGTGCAGTAGGCATTGATATCCTTTCAAAAAAGAATGTGTAAGGAGTGTGAGATATGAAAGAAAAGATAGGTCGTGTTGTTAAGGTATCAGGCCCATTAGTCGTTGCCGAGGATATTCCTCAGGCAGAGATGTATGAAATGGTCTATGTAAGTGATAAAAAACTTTTTGGAGAAATTATAGAGATAAAAGGAAACAGGTCATCCATACAGGTTTATGAGGATACAAGTGGTGTAGGTCCTGGTGAGCCTGTCTATACAACGGGGCAGCCTTTGAGTGTAGAATTAGGACCTGGCCTTATCGGCTCAATATATGATGGAGTACAGAGGCCGCTTGATAAACTTCTAAAAAAATATGGCGATTTTGTTGTAAGAGGTGCATATGAGCCTGCGTTAGACCGATCAAAGAAATGGTTATTTAACCCTGTTGTGCATAAGGGAGATCTGTTAAAAACAGGGGATGTCATTGGTGAGGTTCAGGAGACGCCTGTTATTATGCATAGAATACTTGTCCCTGTAGGAATAGAAGGTAAAATTACAGATATCATTGAAAAGAAAGAGGTAACAGTAGAGGATGTTGTAGCAAAAATTGAAACTACTCAGGGGATAAAAGAGGTAAAACTTTATCAGCAATGGCCTGTGAGGATTGCGCGACCTGTGTTGAAAAGACTTCCTCCTGATGCGCCTCTTATTACAGGACAGCGTGTTATAGATGCTTTCTTTCCTATAGCAAAAGGTGGTACTGCCTGTGTACCTGGCCCGTTTGGTAGTGGCAAAACTGTCATTCAGCACCAACTGTCCAAATGGTCTGATGCGGATATCATTATATTTATTGGCTGTGGCGAACGAGGAAACGAAATGACGGATGTTCTTATGGAATTCCCGGAGCTTACAGATCCACGTACGGGAAGGCCATTAATGGAGAGAACGATTCTTATAGCAAACACATCCAATATGCCAGTTGCTGCAAGAGAAGCGTCTGTATTTACAGGTATTACAATGGGTGAATATTACAGAGATATGGGATATAACGTTGCTTTAATGGCAGATTCTACATCCCGTTGGGCAGAGGCAATGAGAGAGATGTCGGGACGACTTGAGGAGATGCCTGGTGAAGAAGGTTATCCTGCGTATCTTGCTTCTCGTATTGCAAGTTTCTATGAAAGAGCAGGAAGAGTAGTTATCCTTGGAAGCAAAGAAAAGCAAGCAACGTTAAGTGTTATTGGCGCTGTTTCTCCCCCTGGAGGTGACCTTTCTGATCCTGTTGTTCAATCAACTTTGCGAACTGTAAGGGTTTTTTGGTCCCTTGATGCACAGCTTGCCTATGCACGACACTTTCCCTCCATTCATTGGTTAAGGAGCTATTCATTGTATGCAGATATGCTTTCGGATTTTTATAAAAAGGAAATGGGTGAGGAATGGATTGATATGCGTCAGGAGGCAATGAGGATATTGAGAAGAGAATCAGAACTTCAGGAGATGGTGAGGCTTGTTGGTATAGATGCTCTCTCACCGAAGGACCGCCTTATAATGGAAACATCACGTTCCATAAGGGAAGATTTTCTTCAGCAAAATGCGTTTATGGATATTGATACGTATACTTCTCTGAAAAAGCAGTATAGAATGATGCGGCTCATTCATCTTTTTCATAAACTTTCAATGGAAGCACTTAATAAAGGGGTAAGTCTGGATAAGATTATTTCTCTGCCCGTAAGAGTTGACATTTCAAGGGCTAAGCTTATCCCGGAGAATGAAATGGAAAAATTTGATGCAGTAGAAAAAGAGATTCATAATTCTTTTGATAATTTGGTAAAAGAGGTGCAAAATGTCTAAGGAATACGTAACAGCAAGAGAAATATCAGGGCCTCTGTTAGTTGTTGACCATATTGAAGGGGCAAAATACAATGAGATTGTTAGAATAAAAGCGGCAGATGGCAGTATAAAGAACGGACAGGTACTTGAAGTTGATGGCGATAGAGCGCTCATACAGGTATTTGAGGGTACTTCTGGATTAAACCTCGGGCAAACAAAGATAAGGTTTTTAGGTAGAGGAGTAGAAGTAGGACTTTCACCCTCTATTCTGGGTAGGATATTTGACGGTTCTGGTAGGCCTATTGACGGTGGCCCTTCTGTTATTCCCGATAAACAAAAAGATATTAATGGTAATCCGATGAATCCTTATGCAAGGGATTATCCTTCTGAGTTTATACAGACAGGTATCTCTGCTATTGATGGCCTGAATACGCTTGTAAGAGGGCAGAAGTTACCTATTTTCTCTGGCTCTGGCTTGCCACATGCGCAAATTGCAGCTCAGATTGCAAGACAGGCAAAAGTACTTGGAAAAGAGGAAAAATTCGCAGTTGTCTTTGTTGCTATGGGTATTACGTTTGAAGAAGCTAACTTTTTTATAAGTGATTTTAGAAAGACAGGTGCGTTAGAGCGCTCTGTAATGTTTGTAAATCTTGCTAACAGTCCTGTTATTGAGAGAATTGCAGCACCTCGGTTTGGTTTAACTGCTGCAGAGTATCTTGCGTTTGATTTAGGAATGCATGTGCTTGTTATTCTTACCGATATGACAAACTACTGTGAAGCTTTGAGAGAAATTTCTGCAGCGCGTAAGGAAGTGCCTGGCAGAAGGGGTTATCCCGGATATATGTATACAGATCTTGCAACGATGTATGAAAGGGCAGGGAGAATAAAAGGAAAAAAAGGCTCTATTACGCAGATTCCGATATTAACAATGCCAGAGGATGATAAAACGCATCCCATAGTGGACCTTACCGGTTATATTACGGAAGGCCAAATATTCTTAAGTAGAAATCTTTTTCAGCAAGCAATTTATCCTCCTATTGACGTATTGCCTTCCCTTTCGAGGCTTAAGGATAAAGGCATTGGAGAAGGAAAAACACGGGAAGATCATCCGGATGTGTTGAATCAGCTCTTTGCAGCATATGCACGGGGAAGAGAGGTAAGAGAGCTCGCAGTTGTGTTAGGTGAATCGGCTCTTACGAAAACTGATCTTATCTTTGTCCGCTTTGCAGATGAATTTGAGCAAAAATTTGTGAAACAGGGCGAGTATGAGAATCGTTCGATTGAAGAAACGCTTGATATAGGATGGGAGTTACTATCAATGTTGCCAGTTAGTGAGTTAAAGCGTGTAAGACCACAGTTTATTAAAAAATACTTAAGTAAATATACAAAAGAGGAAAATGTAAAAGATGTTGCTTAATGTAAGTCCGACTCGAATGGAGCTTTTAAAGCTAAAAGAGAGATACGCTCTTGCAAAGAGAGGGCACAAGCTTTTAAAAGATAAGCTGGAAGGTCTTATGCGCGGCTTCCTTGATGTTGCTAACAAATTTATCAAAAGGCGTGAAGCACTTGATAAGGAATTTATGAAACTTCAAAGCAGTTACTATGTTTCTATAGCCGATCTCTCTACGGATGAGTTAAATGCACTTTTTTTAGGGAGTAATTTCTCTATTAACATTACTTCGGAAACAAAAGCTATTATGAATGTAAAATTTCCTGTATTTAAAGAAGAAATGAAAGGTGTACCGTATGCATATCCTATTACCTTTACGCATAGGGAAGTTGATGATGTTTTCAGGGAAATGAAGGATATTATTAGAGAAATTATTGCTCTTTCTTCCATTGAAAGGGAGCTCTACCTCATTGCTGAGGAGATTTCAAAAACACGGAGAAGAGTCAATGCTCTTGAATATATTATGATACCCGACATTGAAGAAACAATTAAATATATTTCAAGTAAATTAGAAGAAATGGAGCGTGGAAATATCGCTCGTTTGCTTAAGATAAAAGATATTATAAGGAGTCATTAGATAATCGGCTTTAAGTAGCTACTACTTTTACAAAGAGAAAGGAGGATACAGCTTCTTAGGTTTTAGCTGTATAAAAATTAAATGGAAATATTAAAAAAAGAAGAGATATGCAAAGGGAATCTTCTTACGTTTTATAGAAAAATTGTTCGTCATGATGATGGTACTGAATGGAAAAGGGAGATGGTGAGTTATGGTGCAAGTGCTGCTGCTGTTGTTGCTGAATACAAGGGCAGTATTGTACTTGTATCTCAATTCAGGCCTGCCGTAGAAAAAACTCTCTTAGAAATACCTGCAGGGAAAATTGAAAAGGGTGAAACGCCGGAGATGGCAGCTGTAAGGGAATTGGAAGAAGAGGTAGGTATCATTCCTGTTAGAATAAGAGAGATTGCAGAATTTTATTCAACACCCGGTTTTACGGATGAGAAAATGTATCTCTTTTATGCAGATCAATTTAAAAAGGGAAATGTACATCCGGACCCAGGCGAAGTATTAAATGTAAAACTCTTGCCTGTTTCACAGGTGGATGAGTATTTGTTAACAAAAAAAATAGAGGATGCCAAAACGTATGTAGGGCTTTTGTACTGGAGGATGATAAAAATAAAGAATGAGCAGAGATAGTTTGGAAAAGAATATAGCTTTATTTTTAAGGTTTCTTTCTGTTAAAAGAAAAATGCCAAAGAATACCATCGATGCATATGGTAACGATGTGAGAAAGTTTATACAATTTATCAGTAAGAAGGGGATTACAGAGTTAAAAGATATTAACGATAAAATTGTTGATCTATATGTAAAAAATCTCGAGGGGAGTATGAAGCAATCATCTATTAAACGGAATATCTCAAGCTTGCGGAAGTTTTTTGAATATCTTAAGAAAAAGCGGCTGATAAATAAAAACAGTTTTCTAAAACCCGTACAGTTCGTTAATATTCCTGATAATTCTCCTGTAATACTCACCGTAAATGAAGTAAAATTAATTATAAATGCAGCTCTGGGTAAAGGGTTTCTTGCATTGAGAGATAAAGCGATGCTTCTTTTTATCTACAGTACAGGGGCTAAAGCATCTGGGGTGTGCAATGCAAAGATTCAGGATATTGATCTGTCAAAGGGAGTTTTTCTATGCAATAGTGATATGGGTAAACGAAAAATTCCTTTTAGTAAAGAGCTACTTCCCATCCTTAGGAGATATCTTTACGAAAGGAAAAGAATGCTTAAAAGGAAAAACAAATTGGATTCTGGATATATTTTTCTGAATAGGAGTGGTGATAAATTAAGCAGGCAGAGTGTATATTTCATAGTGAGGAAATACGCAAAGAAAGCTAAAATCGAAAAAAGAGTTTCTCCTTATACACTGAGGCATTCTATTATCTTCCATCTTTTTTTCTATGGTAGAGCAGGTCTTGAAGAGTTGAGGGAGATTTTTGGATATACTGCTACTTCGCTTATTTTAGTACACAGGGTACTTCCAAAAACAAGAGCAAATTTCATATTTCTTGAAACTCACCCTGTGTTTAGGAGTGAATAGATGATTTACCTTCAATATAAGATATACAGATTTATAGCTACTCATTTTTCTGAATCCTTTTGCTATAGAATAGCAAGATTTATTGCTACACTGGATTTTCTTTTATTTCCCAGAAAGAGAAGAAAAGTGTTAAAAAATCTCTCCTATATTCTTAAAGATGAGGGTAAGAAAAAGGTTAGGAGAGTTGCTCTAAATCTTTATAGAAATTTTGCTATGAATATAGCAGATTACTTTTTTCTTTCGTTCAAGTGGGACAGAGAAGAGTTTGGCGAACGCATTATATTGAATGGTGCTGATGAAAAATTGCAGGAACTTGCTTCGTCAAAGAAAGGTATAATTATTCCTACCGCACATCTTGGAAACTGGGAAGTTGCAGGTTTTATACTTGGCTATATGGGTTATCGTTCCCATGGAATTGGACTTCCGCAGAAAGATAAGCGGATAGAAGAGCAATATAAAAAAATGAGGGAAAAGGCCAATGTTTTGGTTCATCCCGTTAAAGGCGGTGCAGCTTCTGTGTATCGTGCACTAAAGAACAATGAGGTTGCTTCGATAGTAAGCGATAGAGATGTAAATAAAGATGGTATTAAAGTAAATTTTTTTGGAAGATGCGTAACATTCCCAGGTGGAACAGCCCTTCTTGCCTATAAAAGTGGTGCAAGGAGTATTTTTGGCTTTGCTCTAAGGGAAGGAAAAAAGTATAGAGCTTATTTAGGTCCTGAAATAGTAATTGACAGAAGTAAGGGGGAAAAGGCATTCATTAAAGAATACGTACAAACATTTGCAACAATATTAGAAAACCATATACGTAGGTTTCCCGACCGCTGGTATAATTTTTTTGATTATTTTGAGGAGTATAAATGCTCATAGCAATTATTCCTGCATATAACGAGGAGAAGAATATAAAAGATGTAGTTAAAAGGAGTGTGAAATATGTAGATCTCGTTGTTGTAGTGGATGATGGTTCTCTTGATGCAACGAGCAGAGAGGCGAAAAGTGCAGGCGCATTTGTTATAAAGAACAAAAAAAATAAAGGTAAAGCAGAGGCAATGAGAATTGGATTTAGCTTTGCTCTTCAGAAAGGAGCGGACTTTGTTGTAGTTCTGGATGCTGATGGTCAGCACAATCCGGATGAAATCCCTCTATTTATGGATGAGGCAAAAAAAGGTTTTGATATTGTAGTAGGTGCAAGGAAATTTGACAGAAGACTTATGCCATTTAGAAGAATATTTGCTAATTCCTTTTCTTCGTTTCTTACCTCTCTCGTCACTCATAGAAGGATTCTGGATAGCCAATCAGGATACAGGCTCATTAAAAGAAACGTTTTAGAGAAGATACGTTTTACATCTAATAGATACGAAATAGAAACAGAAATGCTTATTAAAGCTGCAAGATGTGGATTTAAAATAGGCTTTATACCCATTAAAACGATATATACGGAGCATGCAAAGAGTACGGTGAACCAGTTTATTGATCCGTTAAGATTTCTACTCCTTGTCTTTAAGCTATCTTTCTGGAGGTGCAAATGAGGGAAGTGGTGGACCTGCACCTTCATTCATATTTCAGCCGTGCAACAAGCAAAAATATGGATTTAGAGCATATGGCGGAATGGGCAAGAAAAAAAGGTGTAACGATTCTTGGAACTTCCGATATTACTCATCCAGAATGGGTAAATATACTTAAGGATAAACTCACTGATTTACAAAATGGGCTTTTTGAATTTAATGGCATAAAATTTATCCTTTGCGGTGAAGTTAATCTTGTCTTCAGAAAAAATGAAAAATTGAGGAAAATTCATCTTCTTGTTGCTGTTCCTTCTTTTGAACTGCTCACTATTCTCAATAAAGCGCTTTCACATTTTGGTAATCTTTCTGTAGATGGTCGTCCCACCCTGTTTATGTCAGGAGAACAGTTTATTAAAATTACTTCTTCTATATCCAATGAAATTTTTGTCATTCCTGCACATATCTGGACTCCCTGGTTTGGATTGTTTGGTTCCAAATCAGGTTTTGATAGGATTGAAGATTGTTTTGAGGATGAAACGGAGAAAATTTTTGCACTTGAAACTGGATTAAGCTCGGATCCTTATATGAACTATCTTGTGAGAGATATTGATCGTTTTACTATGGTATCTAATTCCGATGCACATTCTCCTGAGAATATAGCAAGAGAAGCTAACGTAATGAAAGATATTTTTTCTTATAAAGATATTTTCGACGCAATAAAGAATAAGGATCAAAGGTTTCTTTTTACAATTGAGTTCTTTCCTGAGGAAGGAAAATACTTTGGTGATGGACACAGAAAGTGCAACGTACATTTCGTGCCAAAGGATGAAAAGAGAGTGCTTTGTCCTGTGTGTGGTAAGCCACTTACTTATGGAGTTTTCCATAGAGTAATGACACTTTCAGGCTGGAAAAGAGAGGAAAGAAAGGACGGCAAAATTCCATTTAAGCATATTATTCCTCTTAAAGAAATTATTGCACAGGTTGTTGAAAAAGGTAAAAAGACAAAAACAGTGGACAGAATATATCAATATATATTGAGTATATTGGGTAGTGAATTGAATGCCCTGATTTTTGAAAAGGAAGATACGTTGTTTAGCAAGCTTGACGCAGAAATTGCAGAGGCAATTGTGAATATGCGTAAGGAGAAAGTAGAAAAACAAATTGGATATGATGGTGTTTATGGCAAAATATTAATAAAAAGTAGGGAGGGTCAGTTTGGAACGTTTGATTGACCGTTTTGGCAGGAGAATTACGTATATACGTTTTTCCATTACTCCTCGCTGCAACTTTGATTGTATATATTGCTCCTCGCATATTAGCGAGCGCGCAAAGAGCAAAGAATTTAACTTGGATGATATTGCTTTTTTATTTAATACGGCATCTCAGCTTGGTATTAAAAAAGTGCGCTTAACAGGCGGAGAGCCTCTTGTTCGTAAGGATATAACGGATATTGTAAAAAAAATAAGAGTAAATAAAGAGATAAAAGAAATTGTTCTAACAACAAATGGTTCCCTGCTAAAATATCTTGCTAAGCCCTTAAAAGAAGCAGGACTCAGCCGGGTTAACATAAGTTTAGATAGTATGCGGAGAGATATATTCAAAAAGATAACCAAAAGGGACGAATTCAATAATGTAATTGAAGGCATAAAAAAATCTGTTGAAGTAGGGCTCGTCCCGATAAAAGTGAATGCTGTATTGATGCGGGGGATAAATGAAGAGGATGTTATTCCTATAGTAGAATTATCTCTGCATTACCCTATCATTGTACGTTTCATTGAATTAATGCCTGTAAAAGGAGATAATTTCTGGAAAGACCATTATATGCCTTTCTCTGAAGCCCTAAACATAATAAGAGGAAAATATAAGCTTATTAAAAGTAAAGGGGCAATTGGAGAAGTTGCCGATTATTACAAAGTTATGGGAAGCAAAGGAAAAGTAGGATTTATTACGCCGGTAAGCCAGCATTTTTGCAGTAATTGTAATAGGATTCGTATTACTGCTTCTGGAAAGATATATCCCTGTCTCTTTTCAGAGGAGTACGTGGATATATGGGAGAGCGTAAAAGCAAAAAGGAGAAATGAGTTAATAAAGCTTATTAAGAGGTCTGTTGAGATTAAACCGAAGGAGCATGGGCCCATTGAACTGGATGATAGAGTATTCATTGAAAATATGCGAGAACTTGGAGGGTGATGAAATGAGCCAAATTGATGAAGATGGACGAGTAAGAATGGTAAATGTGACAAAGAAAAATGAAACGCTAAGATTTGCCAGGGGACATGCGAGGATAAAAATGCGAAAAGATGTACTTAATAAGATTATTGCAGGTGAAGTTGAAAAAGGCGATGTGCTAAGTGCTGCAAAAATTGCAGGTATCCTTGCAGCAAAAAAAACCGGTGAATTGATTCCATTATGTCATCCATTGAATATTACTCATGCAGATGTACGTTTCAAAGTAACTGAAGAGCCACCTGCTATTGAAATTGAAACAACTGCAGAACTTGTTGGGCGAACAGGGGTAGAAATGGAAGTTTTAGTTGCAGCTTCTGCTGCTGCTCTTACTATATACGATATGTGTAAATCAATGGACAAAGAAATGACGATTGATAGTATTTATCTTGTTGAAAAATCTGGAGGTAAAAGTGGTCACTTTGTAAGAAAAAGTAATTCATAGTTTGTTCTTGACAGGAATAAAAAAAATGGTAAACTTTATATTTGTTATGTTTTCAAAAGGAGGCTAAATGGAGAAGGATATAAGAAATTTTTCCAGGGCAAAACCCGTGTTGGAAGTACCGCATCTCCTTGAGGTACAGAGACAATCGTATGATGACCTCATAAAAAGAAAAATAGGAGAAATTTTAAAAAAGGTATTTCCCATTGATACAAAAAAAATTAGGCTCGAATTTGTTAACTATTATATAACTCCCCCTATAAGGACTATTGAGGAGTGTTTACGTATTGGTACTACATATGAGTCTCGGATAAACGCTACCTTTAGGCTGATATATAAGGATACAGGTGAGATTAAAGAGCAAGAAGTATATCTTGCGGATATTCCCATAATGACACCGGAAGGATGTTTCATTATTAATGGAAGAAAAAGGGTTATTGTGGAACAATTGATACGTTCCCCTGGCATATATTTCCAGACGAGTAGGGATAGAGATACAGGAGTTCTAAATTATACTGTTACAATGATTCCTGACCGTGGGAATTGGATGGAGATGGAAGTAGGCAGGGACAATGTTATATATATAAGGCTCAAAAAGAAGATGCGTAAGATTCCTCTTTCTGTTGCTCTTAAAATAATAGGGTTTTCTTCTAACGATGAAATACTCTCTACTTTTAACAGAGTAATGTCAATGGATATTGTTCCATCACACCTGTTTTCTTATGAAATGGCTTTAGGTAAGGAAATTCAAACAAGCATAAGAAATAAAGAAGGAAAGGTAATTGTTAAAAAGGGTACCGTATTTACAGAGGAAATTCCTGAAATCCTTACTAAGAATGGGATAGAGAAGGTTACTGTAAAGCTGAAAGGTACGGATTATTGGATTGAGCAGACTGTAAAAAGGGATAGAACGAATACCCCGGAAGAAGCAATGATGGAAGTTTATAAAATCTTGCGTCCTAAAGAAA
>CAJXKN010000009.1 GCA_913055585.1 uncultured Caldisericota bacterium
AAATAGCCCCCTTGTAATTTTCCAAACTACTCCCCTAATTCGCTCACCCTCATACTTTTTTGCAATTAATTCGTTAGGAAGAATAATCCCAGATGGTCTCCGCTCGAACTCTTTGAAGACTTTCCAGATAAGTTTTCTGCTCTCTGGTCTGCTCATTTGGTGTGATATGTCCTTCCAAAGTCCATTTCCTGAGTATGAGCCTTTAGCAAGCGGACCTAATGAATTTACAAAATAATCTTCATCTTTCTGGTATGATTTGTTGCATGCTATATGAGTTGGAAGTGTAAATAAATTGAGATTAGTATTTTTCCGTATAGTTGAAGGATAAAATTGCTTCGGCGGGACATGGTCGTAACTAATATCTTCTTTTTTATCCAGCCTTTTACCACATAAGTAACAAATTTCGATTTTGCTTTTCATATCAATGTCCTTTTATAATTCACCTCGCCCAACTAATTTTTAGTATATACCTTTATTTTTTATATCCAAATCTTTCTTACTTTGTTAGTTCTTTCTTTCATTATATCTTCTTCTCGGAGGTTTTCAAGCTATTTTAACAATTTTTTTGCTTGAGATGTGCTTAACGGTTTCCAGTATATACGAAGTTGTGGCATAGCCGAAATTTGGGGAAAGGCGCATAGTACTATAGCCTTTTATCCGCTGTTAGATGAAGTCGTGTTTTATTTATAAGTGGTACTAGCCTATTTTGTAAATAGAGAATAAGTATTACCTATCTTCTTCCTTTTCAGTTTCTCAACTAATTCCATGTAGTAAACAATATTTGAAACCAGTCTACCATCTTTAATCTCGAGAGTCTTTTTAAGTTCCTTTTGTAGACAACCCTCATTTTTTCTGACATATCGATATATTCTGGAAGCAAGTTCCTTCATGGTAAATGCTTTCTCAATGGTTTTTTTCCAAGGTTCTAATTCGGGGAAATATTCAACTACCTCTTTCAGATTAAGTAGTTGATCTTCTTCTCCATAAATTGCCCAAAAATTGGATCCAATCTCTATCGCCGGAATACTTTTTATATCGAATGTGCCAAATTCCTTTTTTGTTTGTTCAATTAATGGCTCAAGAAGTGAGATGCTCTTTTGACAACAAATAAGCATCTTATTGAAATCTTTCTCTCTTTTATATTCTTCAATTTTATTAAGCAACTCAAAGTACATACCTACTAATTTCTTTGGAGACGCCCCGCTGTTAGCTTCTCTAAACTTTTCGATGATATTAGACATATAGTTCCTCCTTAAATTGTTTAAAACACTGTTTCATATAACGTTTTCAGCATATATGCCGTTGCGACAGAAAGAAGTAATATACCGAAGGATAAGGGTGTAAGCCTGCAGGGTATATGGTGTGTTATATGTCTGTATCGTGCCATTAGATGCTCCATATTTCTAATGCAATTTTTGAAAGCTCCTCTGCTCTGTTCATAATTTCCTTTTCAGTCCACTTATCAAATTTTGCTAACATTTTATTGAGATGTAATCCACTATTTTTAAATCCCTTCTCCATATCTCTTTTTTCAATGAATAACTTATTAGAATATTCTGGATTGTACCCTGTTAATGTTAAGTTTCCCAAAGTATTTAAATATTTTTGGTGAATCTGTTCCCAATTGTCTCCCAGCTCTTTTTTCCACTCATCACTTAATGTTTGAGGCATGATATGTTCAATCTGTAATTCTTCAAAGTCTACAACTTCTTTATTGTTATGTCTCTCAAGTTCCTCTAAGAGGTATCGTAAAATCCTGTTTCCAAAAAGCTTTCTTTCTTGTAGACATTGTTTGAATTCATTATCATCTGGCATTCTACGGGCGCCTGTTTCATTTTTTAGTTTCTCTTTCAAAGAATGAACAATGTCAGTTTGATCAAGAGATTTGTATATTGTCGGAAAATATTTATTTAAAGCATTTGTCGGTATACCACACACTGCTCGCCTAACTATGTATGCCTCAATTGTATGCAAGCACTCAGCAAAGTCATCAATTGATAGTTTTTTATTGGCATAGTCATTATATAACTTTAACAAAAGTGGATATGATGTAGTTACTTCCAACCTATTAAATTTCTCAAAATACCTCTTCAATTTTTCCTCACTTTCTTCCTCTGGATATAAGAAAATATAGTAATATTTAGAATATTTTAAAAGTTCCTCCATTATCTCAATTACATCTTTCTCAGATTTTGCTTTTTCATCAGCGATTTCTTTGAAGGTAGCATATATTTTGTTATAGTTTGGGATATTACCGTCCATAGCTAAGTAATGTCTAATGAAATCCTCTAAGTGGTCTCGAAGATTTTGTTGCATTGGAAACCATATTTTATTATAAACATCCTGTTGATTATTTGGGTCCAATCGCATGAATAAATAGTTTCTTATTAAGTCTGCCTGAGTTAAAGGTGTACCAGTTGCATTAAGACTTTCAAAGATTAAATATGGGTCATCCTTATTTTCAAGTCGAATATCTACTACAGAAAATTTAGATAATAACGTATCTTTGAGAGAAACTAACTCACTCAAATTATTTATTGTTGATAATTTGTTTTTAAAGAATATGTAGGTTTTGATAATTAAGTGGTCGCTGTCTAACGGTGGATTCTCTCCACTAAGAATAGTAAAAAATATGTCTCTATCAGCTTGTGTCGGCACAACCTTATATTTATCCTCAGGGTGATACTTGTTTATTAAATATAATTCGTTGATTTCATCCTTCTTTTCATACTCTGGGTTGATTTCTATAATCCTATCTCTTAAAGCAGCAAGAAAAATAAATATTGTTATAAGTCTTTGCTGCCCATCTATTATTATGTATTTAGATACTCCTGCGGCAAATGAGGGAATGGGCATTGTAACAAAAGATCCAAAGAAATGAGTGGATTCTTTATCATTTTTTGTATCTTCCAAATCTTCCCATAGCTTTTGTATGTTTTTCCTTTTCCAGCTGTATGTTCTCTGAAATAAGGGTACTACAAATTGCTTTGTTCCTTCCAAAAATAGTCTAATTTGGGTATCGTTTGCTTTCATTTATATTCCTCCTATGGCACGATATGCAGATAACGTCGTATATCTGAACTCCTGAATCCATATCCTTCCATTCTGGCACATCCAAAGTGAATGCAAACCAAATCAGTTTTTAAACGTATCTTCACTTTTTTGTTATAAGCCTCCTAACCTGTTTCATTATATCCCCTTACCAAAGATTTCCAATTTATCTTAATGATTTTTTTACTTGAGATGTAAGAACACTATCTATACCTCCCTGAGGAAACTCTCTATGAGCTCTGCTATTGTTTTTCCACATTGGTTTGCAATATTAAGCACTTTTGTATGGCTAATATCTCCTTCATTGAATATACTATCCGTGATGCAGGATATGCCAAGCACACGCATCTTCAAGAAACGTGCTGCAATTACCTCAGGCACTGTAGACATCCCTACTGCATCAATACCAATTCTATTCATAAAGCGCATCTCTGCCATTGTCTCATAGTTAGGACCAGCCACAGCACAATAAATACCTTTTCTTATATCTATACCTTTCCTGCTTGCAACTTCTACTGCCTTCTTCAGGAAATCTCTATCATAAGCATTTATCATATCAACAAAACGCTCCGTTCCTTTCTCTCCGCGCAATGGATTATCAGCAAAGATGAAATTTATATGGTCCTCAATCAACATAATATCTCCTGCTTTAAGCGCTTTGTTTACAGCCCCAGCTGCGTTTGTTATGACGATGTTTTTTGTGCCCAATCCTGCGGCAAGGCGCACACCTGCCGTTACCTGTCTCATCGTATATCCTTCATAAAAATGCACTCTTCCGTTAAAGATCAGTACATTTTTTCCTGAAAGTATACCAAAAATAAGCTCTCCTTTATGCCCTTTCACAGTAGAAACAGGGTAGCCTGGAATTTCCCTATATGGAATCCTTTTTATTACTTTTACTTTATCAAGCATCGTTGAAAGGCCTGAGCCAATAACAATGGCAAAATCAGGTACAAAGTTTATTTGGTCTTTCACAAATTGTATGTATTCTTCCATTTCGCATCACTCCAGAGATACAAGATAATAATAGAATGGCTGTCCGCCGTATACGACTTCAACCTCTAACTCAGGGAACATTTTTTCTACTGCCTTTGCAACATTCTCTGCATCTTCTTTCTTTATCTTCTCGCCATAATATATGCTTATAAGTTCATAATCTTTAACAAGATTTTTATTTTTCTCAAATAAATGTATCAAAACTTTCTCCGGGTTCTTCCCTTTTAACACAATTTTGTCATCTGTAAGCCCCAATACATCGCCTTTTTTTATTTTTATATTATTTAACTTTGTGTCACGTACGGAATAGGTAACAGAGAAAGAGTGTGTCTCGGATAGTATTTTCTTAGCGCGTGATATATTTACATCAAAACTCTCATCAGCATTGAAAGATAGGATAACAGGTATTGCTTGCACCATATTTCTTGTAGGAATTACCTCCACAACTTTATCTTTGACCAATTTCTTTGCCTCATTTGCCGCAAGGATAATGTTAGAGTTATTCGGCAGTACAACAACGTATTTCTTTTCGCATTTAGCAATGCCTGCAAGAATATCATTAATTGAAGGATTCATCGTTTGCCCACCAGATATCAGCACGTCAACGCCTAAACTCAAAAATATCTCGTCAAAACCTTTTCCCTGTGAAACAGAAACAATAGAAACAGCTCTACGCACTATGGGTTTAGGTTGTTTACCCTTATTATGTGCTAAAAATTCCTCCTGCTCCTCCTGCATATTCTCTATTCTTGCCTCTTTAAGTGGCCCATACTGCATAACAAACTTCATTACATTGTACGGTTCATTAGAATGCACATGGAGTTTTGTTAGATTCCCTGACCTTGCCACAACAATACTATCTCCAAACTGCTCCAATTGTTTCCGTAATTTATCAGGGTCAATGGTAGGAACTTCGGTTAGTATTACAGTATCGTACTTAAATTTAAGCTTTCCGCCTATAGCTTGATGGTCCAATTCCTCGATAGATTCTTCAAAGCTTTTTTCCATTTTTATCTCTCCCTTAAGCCCGAGTAGCATTCCTTCCATAATAAAAACGAGTCCCTGTCCCCCTGCATCTACAACACCTGCTTCTTTTAGAACAGGGAGAAGTTCTGGCGTACGTTTAAGTGTTTCATTGGCAGTTTTCAGCAGTTCCCTGAAGAAAGAAAAAAAGTCTGATTCTTTATCTGCTAAAGATAAGGCCTTTTTTGACACTGTATTGATAACCGTAAGAATTGTACCCTCTACAGGTTTTATTACAGCTTGATACGCAACGGCTGTAGCAGATATAAGCGCCTCTGCAAATTCAGGGATTGTTACTTTATCCTTTCCATCAAGAGATTCAAAAAAACCTTTGAGAATTTGAGAAAGGATAACCCCTGAATTTCCTCTTCCACCGATGAGAGCTCCATCACATATCGCTTTCCCGAATGCTCTTAAATCTTCGGGTTTTCTCTTATTAGTTTCATCGATTGCTCTCTTTAACGTCAAATACATATTCGTTCCAGTATCTCCATCAGGTACAGGAAATACATTTAGCTCATTCACTAATTGCTTTTTATTGTATAAATTATTAACTGCACCCTGGAACATTCTTTGAAACTCTGTAAGCGTTAACTTATCCATTTAATTCTCCCTTCTTACGCTCTTTATTACAACATTTACATCAATATCTTTTAATCCTGTAAATTTTTCTAATGCATAAGAAACCTGGCGAATAATAGTAGATGCAACCTCAGAAACCTTTACCCCACTCTGCAAAACGACATAAACTGTGAAAGAAACATGCCTTCCTTGAATCTCTACCTTCACACCTCTACTTGCTTTATCTTTTGATAAAAGAGAACTAAAGCGCTCTTTGAAGCTGGTAGGCACAAGACCCACTACGCCATAACACTGCATTGTAGTTAATGCAGCAAGCTTTGCTAATGCATTTTCCGAAACAATTATCTTTCCCATTTTTACCTCCTGTTTTCAATTATCATTATTATAGCAGACTATTGCATTGAATGAAAATTTGATTAAAATGTATAAGTACAAATTTTAATGTGGAGGTAATGATGAGCAAAAGATGTGAAATATGCGGAAAAGGTCCTATGGTAGGAAATAATATAAGCCATTCACATAGGAAAACAAAAAGAAGATATCTACCTAATTTGCACAGAGCAAAGGTACGTATAAACGGCAAAGTAAAAGTAGCCTGGGTATGTACAGAATGCCTGAAGAAATATAAGGTTGTATAATGGAAATAAGGTCTTTAAAATTTGACGGGGAAGTACTCCATATACTGGACCAGCGGAGGCTCCCCTTTGAATTTATTGATGTACCCTGTAAAACAGAGAAGGATGTGTGGCAGGCAATCAACAAGATGATGATAAGAGGTGCACCAGCGATAGGTGTAGCTGCAGCGTACGGGATGTACTTAGGTGCGAAGAATCTTCCCTTAAAAAAGGAAACGTTCTTAAAAGAGCTAAAGAAAATTAAGGAATATCTTGATAGTGCACGCCCCACTGCAGTAAACTTAAAATGGGCAACTCAGAGGATTTATGAAGTTGCCGAAAAAAATAAAGATTCGAAAGAACTCAAAAAGATTATTCTTCAGGAAGCAATGGCAATGGAAAAAGAGGATGCAGAGAGGAATTATCGAATTGGTGAATATGGCTCTGCACTTTTTAAGGACAATGATACAATTATGACGATATGCAATACAGGAGCACTTGCCACTGTAGCTTATGGCACCGCTTTTTCAGTGATAAAAAGGTCCTTTGAAAAGTATAAGAATATCAAAGTAATTGCACTGGAAACCCGTCCATACCTTCAGGGTGCACGCCTCACCGCACTGGAGCTTAAAGAAGCCCACATACCTTTTCATCTCATCACCGACAATATGAGCGGCTTTATTATGTCAAAAAATATGGTAAATGGAGTTGTAGTTGGAGCGGATAGGATTGCATCAAACGGGGATACTGCAAACAAGATCGGTACGTATACGCTTGCCGTACTCGCTATGTACCATAAAATTCCATTCTATGTAGCTGCACCGATCTCTACAATTGACCCTGATATAGCAAGTGGAGAAGAAATTCCTATTGAAGAAAGGAATCCTGACGAGGTTACGCATTGTGGTGGAAAGAGAATTGCCCCAGAGGGAATAAAAGTATATAATCCTGCATTTGATATAACTCCAAACAGGCTCATTGATGCGATTATAACGGATAGAGGAGTACTGAAAAAGCCATTTACCGAATCAATAAAAGAAATCCTCAAAAAATAATCATTAGCGGAATTTTCTAAAGAACTTCAGCCCTTTCTTTGCACTGATTAATTCCGGGGTAATCATGTAATCATATCTTAATCTAGCAAGTTTATATGAAACAAGAGCGGTAAGTTCAGGTATTGAATCCTCTACATCTCTTAGCAAACGCAATAAACGTTTATTGGGGAGAAGAACCGCATCACTCACTTTTTTCTTTAAAAATGTTTTATCAGCTCGGTACACCGTTTTTATAGTGTAAGGAAAGGATTCATCCGAAAAAATGTTAACTATCAATGAATTGTTGGCTAAGTCATACTGCCGTTTTGTTTTTACAAAAACCGCTATGGGAATATCTACTTTCCCTCTTAGGAAACTATAGATATCTAACGTAGCTTTAAAATTACCTTTTATTACAATTCCATCTGCTCCATCCTCGCACATTTTGTAGGAAGCATTTATCGCATTTTCAAAATTCTCCCTGTATTTTTCAAAGATAAAAAGTGCCCTTAAGTCAAGTAGGCCAAAGATTTTCATTTCTTCTCTAAATGAATTTTTTCATACAACTTATCTAAGCCAGGAAGAGAGGGATTGAACTTTGCAACTCTTTCATAGTATTCTGTTGCTTTCTTTATATTTCCTGTATCTGCATAACAGAGCCCTATCCCAAGCAAAACGTTAAGCTCATCTAAATTGGGCACTTTCCGTTTGGGTTCCACTCTTTTGAAAAGCTTTAATGCACTTTCGTAATCACCCTTTTCCATCATTGAAGCTCCCAGCAAACGTATCGTTTTAATATCAAGCTCCTTCTTAGAAAGATCCTTCAGGAGAGTAAATACTTTATTCATTTCGCCAGTTTGGTAATATATACTTGCAATGATATATCTTAAGAAGGGTGTATCATTCTTATTCAGTTCATTCTCAAGCATTGATGCAAGTTTCATATAGTGAGGCTTGGATTTTACAAAAGGACTGAGTAAATAATTAGCTAATGCCTTTTCCTGACTGAGCGCTATCCCTTGAACAATAAACTGAAATGCCTTTTTTACATCACCTTTTTCTATACTTTTACGTGCATTAAGAAATTTAATTGCTGCTCTCTGGCGTGGAGAAAATGTATAGGTAATGTGCAGTGCAACAGCTCCTATCAATGTATATGCACCAAAATCTCTCAGCCGTGGTATCAAAAATAGTATAAATCCTGCAACATATACAAGGAAAATTAATAAATTCCATGGAGTATTCTTTCTCATATTATCACTTATCCTTTGTTTATAAATATATGGGAAATTTATAAAAAATCAATACGCCTATTCCTCAAGAAAAAGTTTTAATCCTCTTTTCAATATTCTTTTTTTGTAAAAAATTGACGTTGCATGCTCAGCAAACAGCCAGTGCCTTTCTGGTTTTCCCATTTCTTCCCACAATGCATTGGATGCTTTCCTCGGAATGACTTCGTCAAACAGAGCATTATACATTACAACATGCCTTCCTTTGATGAAATGGCCAAAGCTTAGAGGGTCAAAGAGAAAACATTCTTTCACATAAGGCACTCTATCAAGGTCGGAAACTATTTTTAATTTATGGATATAGTCATAGTAATTTTTATGTACATCTATACATTTTTCTTCAGTGCAGCCATATACATCGTCGTTACTTTCTATTTCATACTTTTTCCTCAATATTCTCGTTGCAAGGCTCTTCCAGGTAATGTACAGATAATTGCCGCCAGTTACAGCAAATATTGCTTTTTTAATTCTCTCATCCACTCCCATTGCAATTGTACCAATCATTCCGCCAAAACTTACACCCATTAGATTGAACTCTTTATTAAACCCTTCTTTTTCAAGAACGTCCATACTTGTTCTTACGTCAATTACTGCATGTCTGAAGTCCTTTATCGTATCTTTCATATCATCCAGCAAGAACTTTTTTCCACTTTTCATTCCTTTCGGAGTACGTTCAAAATGGTATGGCAAAATCATAAGAAACGATGGGATACCGTGCTTTGCAAACTCCCGTGGAAACCAGCTTAAAGGAACAAGATTTTTATCTCCCATACCGTGCAGGAATATGAGAGGATTATTCGTTTTTGGATTATCAGGTACGAAAAAATAACCTACAACTCTGTTTGCCTCAGGATAAGGCGTATTTATAAAACTCTTATATTCAATTCTTATTTCATTAACATTCTCTTTCTTTCCCAGATCTTTTTTACTTACATCTAAATCTCTTTTAGTGTAATCATAAAGCATTATACACCTCCATATTTTTTCAATATTATATCCAAATTTACCCAAATAAAAAATTTTTTACCCCCCTTTGCATATTAGTAATTGGAGAGAAGTTTTTCTCTAATAAAAATTATGGAGGTGTTATGGATAGAAAAAATAAAATGATTAACTTCACGCCGATTAATAACGACATTCTTATTGATATATTTGCAAAAGGAAAACTCAATCAAAGCGAGATGAGGATTGCTCTATTCATTATAAGAAATTCAGTAGGATATTCTTTTAATGGCTCAAGGCAACAATGGACAAGAGAGTTCACAGTGTCAGAGATTGCAAAAGCGATAGAGATGGATAGAGGAGCCTGCTCAAGAACAATCAACAGTATGATAAAAGAGGGAAAGATATTAAAGCAAGGGAACAGATATCAATTCAATGAGCATTATGAAGAGTGGAAAGTGTTGCAAAAAGTCACACCCAGTGTTGCAAAAAGTCACAGTAAGTGTTGCAAATTGCAACAGAAAGTGTTGCAAAAAGTCACAGTAAGTGTTGCAAATTGCAACAGTCAACCATTAAAAAGCACAGATAAAAACAAAGCAATCTCACACCCTAAAGATACTTTAAAGATAATATATAAAGATAATATATCTAAAGATATATCTCTTAAAAAAGAAAATGCTATTAAAAAGAAAATGACAGAAGAGCAAGCTAAACATTGCTTTTCTCTTGTTATGTGGTTTTCAAAAGAAATATTAAACATAGATGCGCCCGACAGGCTCTGGATTGCAAGAGAAATGAAGCACGCTTACAGGTTGCTTTATAAAATGAACCTTCCTGAGAATGTTATTAAAAATATCTGCACCTGGCGGATAAAGGATAATTTCTGGCGTAATAAATTCCATTCCCTTGGAAGCATTGCAACGCATTTCACAGATTGGATGAGTGAAGCAAAGATAAAACCTCTATCATTTACAGACTGGCTTGATAACCATCCAGAGGAAGATTACAGGAAGGAGCAAAACAAATATGTCAGAGCAAGCAGATATTTAATTGCATTTAAGAGAGCAAGAAGAGATAATATCCTATTCACATCAGAAGAGATAAGAAAGAATACCGTTGCAATAAAAATGATGAAACAGGAAACAAAAAAATATTTAGGAGGTGAGAGGTGAGAGATGATAACATTAGAAGATTTTAGGAAGTTTGCAGAAGAAGCACAAAGGAAAATCAGGGAGGCTATCCCGAGGGTTATGGATGAATTGACAAGATTAAAAGAAGATGGAAGATTCGTTGAGCTTGTTTGCCTGGGAAGGAGCAGAGAATACAGTTGCTGGGTAGGAAATAAGCGTTTCTTTGATGTAAGAAATAGATTGAGGAGCATTGCAGGAGATAGTCTACAGGAAAGGCTATTAAGGGAAGATTTGGAGAAAATGCTCAAAACAATGGATGAACCAAGTATTGCAGTAATGAAAGGCGATTTGAAATTTTCTATTACCTGTCCATTTTACGATACTGATATTTGTCCGTTAAAGGATTTTAGCTATACGAAAAAAGAGGAGGAATTATAAATGAAGTTTATACGAAGAGTGTGACGTACGGACTTATCCAACTTTCTATACGAAATTGGTTTTGCCAATGCACAATTCTTTTCCTTGCTTTTAGCAGGTAGCACGTAGTGCCCGTGGCAATCTCTGTTTTTGTTTCTATGCTGTCATTCTGCAATCTTTTCCCTGACTGTTTCCTGCCAGGTCTTGTTTCGGAATCTCTTTTTCTTTGTCATGCTGAACTTGTTTCAGCATCTCATCCTTTGTTTTTATCTTTTTCGGGGGAGCATTGAGGGGGTGCTTTTTAACCCCCTCAAGCTGAAGACCCTGAAACGAGTTCAGGGTGACAAAAAATGCATACCAGGGAAAAAGCGGAGTGACAAAAGGATATAGATTTTTGATGAGGCAATTCGGTGTGTTGACAAGATTTTTAATGTTGGTAAACTTAAAAGCAATAGAGAGTTTTGCAGTTACCCTTATTTAGAGGTGCTGCAAAAATAAATAAAGGAGGATTATATGAAAATATGAAAAAAAGTATTATTGTAGTAGTTATACTAACACTGCTTTTTATGGTAGCTGCACCATTTCAGGGAGGATTTTTAAAAGAAAACATTGCGCAGGCAGCTTCTCTAATCTGGCCTATGTTCCGTTACAATGCGCAGCATACAGGACAGAGCCTGTATGATACATCAAAGAATAACGGTACCTTGAAGTGGAAGTATCAAACAGGTAATATGGTTTACTCTTTCCCTGCCATTGCTTCTGATGGAACAATTTATGTTGGGTCAAGCGACCACTATCTCTATGCAATTGGCACCACCTCTGCTGACCTTTCTATAACAAAGGATAGCTCTCCCAATCCAGTAAATCCTGGTGGTACACTTACATACACAATTACGGCAACAAACAATGGACCTTCAGATGCCCAGAATGTTGTGGTAACTGAGAACTACGATTCGAACTTCCACTTTAGCTCAGCCACCCCTACCCCAGATTCCGGAACAAACAACCAGTGGACGTTCTCAAGCATCGCCGCTGGAGCAACTGAAACGATTACCATCCAGGGCACGGTTGATCCATCATCTTCTGGTACTATTCACAATACTGTTTCTGCCACCTCGAACACACCCGATCCCGATAGCAACAATAACAGTACCACCGAGGACACAACGGTAAACTCTGCTCCTAAACTTGAAATTGATAAAACTGTTTATCCAGTAAGTGGCGCACCTGGTAAGCTTATGATATATGCTATAAACTACAGAAATGTGGGAAATGCCCCTGCAACAAATGTTACAATTACCGAGTCATTGCCCGCTGAAGTTGAGTTTTACTTTGCGAACCCCTCTCCTACTTCTGGGAATAATACATGGGTAATTCCAGTTTTAGAGAAAGGGGTTGAAGGTAGTATTACTGTTGTTGTAAAGATTAAAGATAATGTTCCTCTTGGGACAATTGTGCAGAATGTTGCTACTATAAGCTCGAACGAAACCCCCACAAAGCAAACACAGGCAAGCTTTGAGGTAAAAGCACCGAACTTCTGGGACCCTCAACATATATATCAGAGAAAAGTAGTATCACCTCAAGGAAATGTTGCTCCAGGTACCTGGCTTACCTATACAAATTATTATGGAAATTCAGGAAATGCAGATGCTACAAATGTTACGATAACGGATACGCTGGATACAAATCTTGATGAATCTACGCTTATTATAAATAATAACGGAACTTACGATCCTGTGAATAGAACAATCACGTGGGTAATTCCTGTCGTGCACCCAGGTGAAACTGGTTCTGTTTCATTTAGGGTAATGGTGAGGCGTACGGTAAAAGGAATGACACCTATAGCGAATACCTCTTATATAAAATGCAAAGAGGCACCTGTCCCCGTAATGACCAATACAGTTTACAATACAATCTTTGCTCCTTGCCCTGTTTGTCCTACTAACCCTCCAAAACCTGCTCCACCCAACCCTATTAGTATCACAATCAATCCACCAGAGCGTATCTGCATCAATACAAATTCTAAATTTGTATTTACATTTGCAGGAGGTACTCCTCCATATCAATACGTAGTAGACTTTGGTGATGGAACAGAAGAAGTAAAAGGAAAAGAAAGTGGTAAATTTATCACTTTGTTGCATAATTATACGGCGGAGGGAACATATACGGTAGTTATAGACATAAAAGACAGCAAGGGGCAGGAATCAAGGCTTACACGTTCCGTTAAAGCAGAGAACTGTGAAGTTGTATTAAGAGTTTATCACCATAACTTCATCATTGGTTATCCGGATGGAAACTTCAAATCCGAAAGAAAGGTAACACGTGCAGAGATTGCAACAATGCTTACGAGGGCATTGGGTCTTGATGCTCTGCATATATATAACCATATCTCTCCTTTCTCAGATGTAACACAAAAACATTGGGCTTTCAACTTCATAAAGAAAGCAAATGAAGAAAAGCTAATGCTTGGAGATAAAAAAGGCACGTTCCGTCCTGATAGCTTTGCAACAAGAGCAGAGATTGCGACAATACTTGTAAGGCTTAGAGGACTAAAACCAGAAGCACCAGAAGAACAACTATTCAGTGATGTATCCTCTAAAGATTGGTTCAACGGATACATCTATACTGCAGTAAAGGCTGGACTTATTCAAGGGTATCCTGATCACACATTTAAGCCAAATAAATCAGTAACACGTGCGGAATTTGTTACAATGCTTGATAGAGCTCTATACAGAGAGGATATTCCTCAAATAGAACAGTTCAAAGGTTTGGAAAATATCAAAATGTTCCCTGATGTAACCAAAGACTTCTGGGCATACAGATACATCCTTGAAGCTGCATTCCCTCATGTTATTACATATGCAACGAGAGCTCCGATAAATATCTCTATTCCTACAAAAGCAATCCCCATCTATCTTGCATCAACAAAAACAGTTATTATATTCCCAAAGCTTAATACAACAATTACTGCAATTGTTCCTGTGGATAGTATACAAAATGGTAAAGATCCTGAAGAGAGGAACGTGTATGTACGAATAATCAATAAAGAAAAGCCGTAAAGTATAAATAACACTGTTTAAATTAAGGCGTACCAAAGAGGTACGCCTTAATTCTTTTATGAAAAGTTATAAGGTGAATACACCTTATAACTAAAATCTCTACCCTGTCATTCCGCTCTTTTCCTTGGCCGTTAGGCCAAGTCTTGTTTCGGAATCTCTTTTTTGTATTTTTGTTTTTAATAGGAGTTAGAGGGAAATGTGTTCCCTCTAAGTTAGAGACCCTGAAATAAATTCAGGGTGACAAAAAATATACGCCAAGTCTTGTTTCAGCATCTCTCTTCAAGGAGCTGCAAACTTTGCACTTTTTTGGATATATTCTTTTACTTTCTCCTCTGAAAGCTGAGGGAATTCTTCATAATACTGAGAAACAGCATAGAAATATCTGTCTATCACAGGGCATAACAGTTCGCCAAATTGTAAAAGTTTGCTATACCCTTCCATAGAAGAAACAGGTGCTGCAATGTAAACCTTTGCTGGCTGAAAATTATGCAGCGTTTTGGCAGCAAGAAAAAGCGTTTCACCTGTTGCAATACCATCATCTATAAGCAATACATCCTTACCTTTTATTTTCTTATAATCAAATTCCACTCCAAAGGATTTTTCCCTTCTCTTGAGCTCTTCTAACACTCTTATCTTGACATTTTCTAAATAATCTTTTCCCTCTTCTTCTGCTAATTCATTCAGTACAACCTCTCCTGCAATAGAAACAGCACCTATTGCAAGCTCAGAATTGTAAGATGCAGGAATCTTATGGATAATAAGAGGAATGATAGGCAATTTTAATGCTTTTGCAATAGGATATGCAACTTCTACCCCACCTCTTGGTACTGCAAACAAAAAAGAGAAGCTCTTTTCTAAGCCTCTCTTTATAATCTCTTTTAAAAGAACCTCTCCTGCGTGAATCCTATTTTTATACACTTTTCTTCTGTGTTTTACCTGTTTCTTTCAGGGGAGGTTTTTCTTTTTCAAGTGGTTTTGTAATACATTTACCTGTGAAGATAGCCCCTTCTTCAATAGAAATCTTATCAGTTGTTATATCACCATATACCTTGCCTGAAGAAACAATTTCTACACTTTCCAGAGCCTTGATATTCCCCTGTACCTCACCTAAAACAATCACTTTCTTTGCTTCGATATCTGCTTTCACCTTTGCCGATTCCGCTATGGTAATCTCGCCTTCACCCTTAATGCTACCTTCTACTTTTCCTTCAATACGCATTAAACCGGAGCATAGAATATTTCCATTTACAGATAAGTCCTGTGAAAGAACAGATTGATTTGAACTAACCTGCATCCTTACGCCTTCTTTTTTTGATGAACCAAATGCCATTTTAACCTCCTATTTTAAATAATCCATTGGATTTACTGGAGTACCATTTACTCTTATTTCATAATGAAGATGCGGCCCTGTGCTTAAACCTGTATCACCCTCATATCCTATCACCTGCCCTTTTTTCACATGTTCTCCACGCTTTACAGCAATTTTTGACAGATGCCCGTAGCATGTTTCAATGCCATCTCGATGATAGATTTTGACAAAGTTTCCATAACCACCAAACCAACCTGCATATTCTACAGTGCCATCGGCCGTTGCCCTAATTGGTGCACCGTAGTAAGCAACAATATCTATACCTGTGTGAAACTGCCAGCCACTTCCACCAAACGGATTTGTCCTCCATCCAAATGGGGATGATATATAGCCATGAAGGGGCCAGACATTAGGTGTTTGTGCAAGAAGCACATTGTACTCATCAGCAGCGCCTTTTAGCAAATTTAACGTTTTTGCTCTGTCTTCCGCAAGCAACGTAACATTATTCTGTTCGGAAAGAAGCTGAGCGACATCCGTAGGTAAATTATTAGAAGACTGCAATTTAGCCTTCGGTGTCTTACTAAGTACGTAATCAAGACTTACCTTGGAATTGCCTAACTTCAAAGAAGACCTTACTTGTTTCTCCAGTGAAGAAAGGTAAACAACGTATTCTTTTAAACTGGTAAGCTCTGTTTTTGTTTTTGTAACCTCATCCTGTGCAGCTTGAAGTTCCTTTGACTGTGCAGCAACAACATCGTTGAGTTTCATTCCCTTGAAACGTGCAACCTCGTTATTAAGATTCTTATAAGAAAATGCAAAAGATACAAGCATTACAATAACAATAACAAACACGGTAAGGGCTGTATAAATTTTTCTTCTGGTGATTCTAATTACTTTGATTTTTCCTTGATAATGAGGCAAGATTATCAGGGAAAAACCACCCCGTTCACTTATTCTTTTCTTCTTCAACTTCCTCCGATGCTCTTCGATATCCATTCATATACCTCCTATGTCTCAACGTATACAATCAATATACTACATATTTTTTAATAGTCAAGAGTTTGTAACCTTTTCTTTCTTTGTTCCATACCAGTACTCAAGGAAGAAAGCAAGTAAAATAGCAAAGAAAAATGCAGCAACACCCGCTACAGCTATATTAAAGAGCTTTTTAGGCTTGATGGGACGTGTTGGGACAACAGGGCCCGCAGCAAGTTTAAGTGTAGCAATATTCATTGTCTGGACAATTTTAGATTCGTTGTAACTACCCTTTAATAAGTTGTATTTGCTTTTTGCAAGTTCAAGTTCTCTGTTCAACGTAATAAGTTGAAGTTGCTTATCTCTAAATGAAGGATTTAGAGCGACTAAACCGCCAATATTGAGATTCTGGATTTTTGAAAGATCCTTGTATATAGAATAAGCTGTATCATAATTCCACTGTGCTTCATTCACTTTCTTATTAAGCGCAATTAGCTGAAGTTGCTCTTTCCTAAGTTGTGTATTCTTATTAAACAAACCTCCCGCATTCAAAGAAAGTAACTTACTTAAATCTGAATAATGTGCCATTGCTTCATTGTAGTCCTCCTGCGCAACAGAAAGAGCAGTGCTCAGATTAGTAAGCGCTGTTTTCTTATTTGCAAGCTCCTGCTGCAAAGCATACAGAGCAGAAAGATTCTCCTCGTTGAGTGTTTTTACAGTTGCTTGCTTCGTTAGTATATCCTTGACCTGAATTTGCAATGACGAAATTTCACTATTCAACTTTTCGTATAATGGGTTTACAATTGTAGATTTCATCTGAAGATTTACAAGCTCTTTAAAATTTGGATTATTAGGATCTGCTGCAAGCTGCGTAAGAAACGGAGAATCCGCAACAGATTTAGTGAGAGTAATAAACTCACCCGTTGAAGAAAATTGTTTTTGGGCTTCCATAAGCTGTGCCTGATAACTTGCAAGTTGCAATTTATAATTTGCAAGGTCAGTTTGGTATTCGGAAAGTTTAGACAATTTTACATCAATCTTTTTAGAAAGCACATCTATGTTATCTTTTGCTGCAAGAAAATCATTGTACTGTTTTGTTGCAGAAAGAAGATTTGACAGAGATTGGGAAATCTCTTCCTTTATCATCTTTGTTGCATAATCCCTATAAGATTTCTGTGCTTGCTCAAGATTCTGTTTTGCAGCAGTGAGTAGCTCTGAAGAAAATGAAGAAGCATAATCCTTATAAGATTTTTCTTTTTGCTGAAGCTCCTCCACTGCTTGTTTCATCTGTGATTCTAATACCGTAGACTGTGTATTCAAATGGACCTTATTTAATTCTACTGCATAAGATTCAAATTCTTCACCAATTGTTTTAGCAATTCTATATGCTTCTTCTGGATCTGTATCATCCACCTTTACCTCAATAAGTGTAGAATCTTTCGGGTTACTTACTGTAATCATTCCTGATAAGCCATCCGCTGTTATCGGGGGTTCTTTTTTATCAAGACCAAGCTTTTCAACAACAGTCTTGAGAAATCCAGGACTCTTTACAAGCTCGGAATAAGAAGAAATGGATGGTAAAGCAAGAAAAGTAGCAGGATTAGCAAGCTGTTCTATCCCTGATACATTCCGAAGTGGTTGAATATTCGGCTGCGATACGAGAAATGTAACTGTTGACTCATACGTTTTTGGTAGCACAAAATAGCTCATCCCGCCTGCAACAAGCATTGCAAGAACTGTAATCCAGATAATAAGCTTTTTCCATTTCAATAAAACATTGATATAATCTCTTAAATCAACTTCCTCTTCCATATTAACACTCCTTACTTTTTAGGATATACAATAAGAACTTCTCTTGTATCTCCATACCATTTAACATATGCGCCCAGGGACTCTGCAACAAAACGCACTGGAAGCATTGTCCTATCGTTTATAATAATTGGCTTCACTTTATGATTGTTTGCATCAATATATACTTTATTCCCATTCACCTCTGCCACAGGATTGCCAATCCAGAGTACCACTTCATTTCCTCCTAAATATATAGTTACTTTTCGCTCTTTTCCATCCCAGCCAACTTCTCCCCCTAATCCTTCTGCAACTGCTCTTATAGGAAGAAGTGTTCTATCCCAGCCTTTTAAGATAATTGGTTTTGTGCCTCTCCCAGGGTCTACTTCTTTCTTCGCACCATCTATGTACATATAAGGACTGTCGATCTTTAATTTAAGTACCTTTGCCTGTTCAAAATCTATGGAAAAATCAGGGACCGTGAATCTGACAAAATAAAGATATCTTGCATAAGAATGTATTGTATTTTCCCCTGAAGAAAGTGGTATATCGCTCTGAAAACTTTTATCACTACCAACAACAAAAGATGTCTTCTCTCCATTCCCTTCATTAGATACATATCCAGATACTCTCCCTGCAGGTTTATACTGCATCTTTCCTCCGTAATGCAAAACCATTTCTTCCGTATCAAAAGAAAAATTTAACTTTGGCAACGCCTTGATTAGCTTTGATGGCATTTGAGGGAAGATTAAAACCACACGTATACTTTTACCATCAGGGGTTGCAACAACAAAATAACTCTTTCCTTCCACATTAATATCTGTAGAAAACTTCCCTGATTTTGGAAGGTTAAATAACTTACCATTTATAAAGATAATTGAGCCGTTCTCACATCGTCCAGTTACAGAAACCTTGTTGTTCTCAAAGTTCATAACGCCAGATATTGACAGATAGGGATAAGATAAACCTGCCACATTTGAGGGCTTTATGCTAAAACTGCCTAATAGAGTAAGCAAAATTAGCAGAATAACAAAAAATTTCATCCTTCCTTTCATAATGCCTCCTTATCATAATCTCAATTTATAATTTTAACAACTTCAAAGAAAAAAATCAAATTCTATATTATTTGGAGATCTGGATATAGCCCGTTTCCTTGTATGATATCCAGCTGCCAAATTTGTGCTGCATAAATGTTGGGGCCATTGCATAAATCCTAATTTTATATTCACCTATCTTTAAATTCTTCGGGACATCCCAGCTGTAGGAAGTAGCATCTTTTGAAATACCTGATTTTATAGATATCCATTTTCCTTTCTTTGGAATGAGCACAATATTGTAATATTCAACATTGTTTTTGTTGGATGGCACCCACTTAATTTCATATGTACTTCCTACTTTTATATTTTCGGAAGATGTGGGCTTTGCAATTGTAATAAGCGGTGCAAATTTTTCGTACTCTTTTTTTGCTTCTTTTAGATTCGGATTGTAATAAACTGCATAGAATAGATTATGCACTGCTTCAGGTATTTTGTTCTGTTCTTCGTAAATTACGCCAAGCCTGTAATATGCGTAGGCATTCTTTCCATTATATTTAATAGCAAGATTATAATTTTCTATTGCCTTTTCGGGATTATCTAATTCTTCATACAAACTACCCATACCCAAATATGCATCCGAATTCTTAGGATCAAGCCTTAATGCCTCTTCAAACTGCACCTTTGACATTACTGTATCCTTGTTAAGATTCAAGTATGCAAACCCAAGTGATGCATGCCCTCCTGCATCCATTGGATTGAGCTCCACCGCCTTTGTAAACTCATCTATTGCTTTTTTGTTACCAGTTTGCAGATAGAGGCGTGCAAGCTCAAAGTGATAAAGGAAAAACTCCGGGCAGTGTTTTATCGCTGCCTTGTACTGCTCCACTGCTTCATTAACAAACTGCTCTGGATTAGGCGATGAAGGGATGAGTGTTGTAAAGTCAAAATGCGCAAGGTCATAATGATATTCAGAACACATCGGGTCTAAAGCAATGGAGCTTCTATACTGATTAACAGTTTCTTGCCAGGATATTTTTCCTGTGTTTGCCTTTGCGTTAAAATCAACCCGTGCAGCAATAAACGGAAAAAGAAAAAGCAAAAACAAAATAACAGTCACCGTAAATAAAGCGGTAACTTCTTTGCCACTATTTGATTTTACTTTATATGACTTTGCTTTTTTCAAACTCTTTTTTCTTCTTTCTAAAATAGGACACTTAAAAACAAAATATTCTTTCTTTTCTTGCGAAATGAGCAGGCCAAAGCCAAAGAAGAAGAGGAGCGGCATAAACATCAAAGACCAATCGAAATCCACAAATGCATGAAGCAAAATGCCCGTTAAGCCCGCATAAAGCCCTACAAGAATGGCATCAGATTTGTTTCTAATTGTTATAAAACCTTTTTTAAGAAGAGTGTATAACATATATATAAATGCTGCACCACCTACTATTCCTAACTCATCCAGAACCTGGAAGAAAATGCTATGGGGAAACTTGGAGAAGAAATATATTGAACGGTATTTCATATATACATACTGATACGTACCGTTCCCTGTGCCAAAGATTGGATGTGCCTTAAGGATTTTGATGCTGTCCTTCAGCATATTTTCCCTCTGCCCTAATGAAGTAGTCTTTTTGCCCTGCAAAAATGCAATAAGTATCTTAAACCTATTGCTTATCCCCTTGAGCATAGGTAAAAACAGTTTTTTGTCTGCAAAAACTAATACAATGAATATGATAATAAGAGAGCCTGTGTATATAAGCCCTTGCTTTTGCTCATCTCCTCTCAGTAGAAGAAGATACAGAATCCATACAACAACAAGAGCTATCACTCCCCCACGCGATTCCGTTAATAACAGTGTGATAAGAAAAAAGAGAGCAAGAATTCCATAAAGAACTTTTTGATAAATCTTTTTGGATTGAATCACATATGAAAATGCAATAAAAAACGGCAGGATAAGAAATGCTGCAAATGTATTTGCATACTGCAAAGTTGATGCAATCCTTCCCCCTTGAGTAAAACCATTTCGTAAAAGGAAATCAAAAAATGCACCCTTCAGGTGAAAACGAAGAGCAAAATAAGCGAAAACCCCTAAAACTGATAAGACAAATGCAAGGGAAAGAATAGATAAGAGAACAATATCCAGATCTTTTTTGCTCTGAATAGTGTCAGCCGCTATGTAGAAAAGAGCAATATATATAATAACTTTGTAGAATTCCGTGAGCGTCGCATGGAAATACACTGTGAAAAATAGGGAAATAAAAGCAGCAGCTAAAAAAATAAAGATGCCTCTATCCGCCCCACTTTTTACAATAGATTCTTTATTTTTAATCTTTATATAGAAGAAAAGAAAAAATGCAGGGAGAGCTAAAAGAAGTGTAGCATAAGTTTCCCAGGGGAAATATCCACCCTGAAAAAGACCTGAAAAGCAAACAGGAACAAGCGCAAAAATCATCAAGAGAAACTTTAAATTTAGTTTCCTTTTATCTATCTTTTTCTTTTTTTTCTTTTTCATTTGCTTAAATTATAATCAAATTTTGCAAATTCAAAAATGATAAATCACTTTTCTACAACATTCAGAATAAGAAGGAACGCATCACCTCTGTAAAGCACATTTTTGAGAGGGAAATTACTATCTGGTAAAAGTTTATGCTCAGTGGATAATAAACTGTAAAGCTCACTATCTGTTAAGATTTCCTTCCCTATTATTTTTTCATTGTTATCCCCTATATTCAAAATCTGCATCTCCCAATCCAGCATCTGCTGCATAGAAACCCGAGCTTTCAAATTAAGATTAGAAGGAAATTGAAAACCATTCCTTTTGAGGAAGAGCAAATCTTTAAACATCCAATTACCCCTTTTTACCCCTTTTATCACTTCATATCTTGGAAAAAGAGAAAGAAGAGTATAATAAGTATCAAGTGCTTTATTCTTTACAATAAGATATGCATGATAAACTTTGTTTATAAAGAGGTCAAATTTATTGGATATTTTAATGAGGTTTGGCCGTTTATTTTTTTGAATAACCTGTAATGTGCGTGAGAGGAGGACAAGCGCCTCCCCCTGGGATAAATAATTTTCTTCATGCAGTAAACCATCTTTATACCCTTTCACTATGCCAAGTTGCTTAAGCTTCTCTCCAGCTTCTCTATACCGGGTACTAACTGCCATTGCCCTTGCAGAGAGAGAATAAGGCGAAAAAAAGACTGTAACAAAGGAAATTATTAATAATAAAACAATATATTTTTTCATTTCACCTCCAAAAAACAATCTTCAATTCTCTTTTCATTGGAAAGCAAATAATTTTTAACCTCTTCCCATGACATTTCGTCACACTTTGGGTTGGGTGAGCGAATACCTGTGTCCGAGTTGTAGAGCAAGACCTGTCCCGTAAGCAAGATAAAAACTATGACTATTCACAACATCACGCAATTCATTTAATGCGTCTAATGTATTTTCTGAAACGTATTGTTTAAACAAGCAATCTCACTCCTGTCAATCCCAAGCCTCAATGCCCAGTAATTTGCACTTTTCTTATCTACGTTCTTACTCCTTTTTACAACTTCTATCAATTGCTCTTTGCTAAACATTTTTAGCATCCATTGCACATCCTTCTCATCGCCGTATTTCACAGCACGCTCAATAATGAAAAAACTGTGCTTCTTCAAATCCAACTCATCCAGGTCTATATCCCAGAGAAGCATTTTTATACTCTTAGGTATCATCTTCATAATTATATTTTAGTATCTTTCTCATTTATAGCAAGCTGTTGATATTATCCAATTAAATATCCTCTGTATCCCTGAATTTATTTTGTGCCACTGCGCGCTTTTCCTTACCTTTGGCAAGTGCTGCGCTTCTTGCAGCCGTGGCAGTCTCGTATTCCGTAATGTATTCACCGTCAAAGCAGAGATTGCCACGGGGTCTAAAGACCCCTCGCAATGGCGAACGAGATGCTGAAACAAGACTTAGCCTAATACATGCCAAGGAGAAGAGCAGCATGACAGGATAGAAACAAAAGATGAGATTGCCACGGGCACTACGTGCCCTCGCAATGGCGTATGTGCGCAATAAAGTACGTTTGCGCCACTGCGAGACTGCGCTTTTTGCAGCCGTGGCAGTCTCAAGGTAATTGACTTTACTTATTTGTCACCCCGAATTATTTCACTTTATTTGTCACCCTGAACTCGTTTCAGGGTCTATCTTTTTAAGGGAACACATTTTCCTCAATGCTCCTATTAAATATTAAAAACAATGTTTAGCATTTGGGGTAGTTTGAAGGGTCCCCCTCAATTAGAAACCATACAAAATACTGCTGGAGTATGCTTTTTCCTTTCCATCAAAAAGTCCTAAGCAAGTTCCGAATACAAGAATTTGGAGTATAGAGGAAGCCCATTTTTTGATTGAGATTAGTATGCATATTACCACGTAATGTTTCTACAGGTTA
>CAJXKN010000010.1 GCA_913055585.1 uncultured Caldisericota bacterium
CAATAAATTCATTAAACTTTCCTATCAATCCCTCTCTTTCTGCATCAGAAAGCAAAGGAGATAGGATATAAAGCATTTCGTAATAACCCATTTATTACCTCCTTATGGTCTTTCGCTTTGCCCTTTGGCAAAGAAAGAGTTATTTTTTACAAAAGAATTATACTTATTTTTTATTTTTAATCAAGCTTACAGAAGATTAATCTTTAGAACGTCCTTAAACTGTTTTTTCATATACGCTTCGTCTTCCACAGTAAGGCCTTTTACCCCTTTTAAAGGGATAAAAACTGTATATCCACGCATCCTTGCATCTGCTGCTGTGTAGTGCACACAAATATTCATTGCGACACCAGCAATGTAGAGAGTATCTACTCCGAGTTGTTTTAATTTATTATCAAGGTTAGTGTTGTAAAATCCGGAATAGGTTTTCTTTTTAAGGATATAATCATTACCATCCGGTTTTAGCTCATTAATAATCTCTGCGCCTTTTGTTCCCTCAATACAATGTGGAGGCCACAGTTCAAATTCTGGATCACTTTTTGAATGTGAATCACACAAATATATTACAGGAAGATTATTCTTTTTAAATTCCATTCTTAAGTTCTTAATGAAAGGAACTATCTCTTTTGCACCTTGAACTTTTAAACTCCCCCACTCTTCTATAAAGTCATTCAGCATATCCACGATAAGCAAGGCTTTCTTCACTTCGCACCTCCCAAATTTATTCTTTTATATTATACAACATTTTTTATTTTATAAACAATTGAGCGTTATGTGATGCAAAAATAAATAGGGAGAGGGTATCTCTCCCTATAAAATTATGGAACAAACTTATACAGACCTGCGTGCAGTGGTAGGTAAGTAGAAAGTGCAGGTATAAATGAAATAATGACTAACGCAATGAGACTTGCAATGATATATGGTATTGCCTCTTTTGCTATTGGGTCAAGGTCACTATGTATAAGGCTTGCAGCAGTAAACAAGTTTACTCCGACGGGAGGTGTTGCCTGCCCTATAGCCAAAGCTGCAACAAAAATGACACCGTACCAGACAGGATCAATATGGTAGGCTTTCAAGATGGGAATAAGAAGTGGAAGGACAAGATAGGAGATAGAAATCGCATCCAGGATCATACCAAGCCCGAGTAGCACAATATCAATAAGGACTATAAACATCCATGGAGTTTTGGCAATATTTACTATAAAGTGTGTTGCGCTATCCACAACACCAGATACGGTTGCAGTCCATGAAAATATACCCGCAAATGCGACAATTGTCATAATAATAGAGCTTGTAACAGAGGCTTCAATAAGAATTTCCATAAACGTATGCCAGTCTAAAGTATGGTATATGATAGTTGCAACAAACAAACTGTAAAATACAGCGACAACTGCTGCTTCAGTAGGAGTGAATATACCTCCATATATACCACCAAGAATAATCACGGGCGCAAGAATAGCCCAGATTGAATCTTTTAGAGCTATTAGAATTTCTTTGGTACTGCCTCTTTCCATAAGACCTCGATAACCACGTTTCTTAGAAATGATAAATGCAGCTCCAACACAGAAGAGGCCCATAAGGATGCCGGGGATAATCCCAGCAGTGAAAAGAGCACTTACACTAACAGATGTAATGTCTCCATAAATAATAAATGCAATACTTGGAGGAATAATAATTGAAAGGTCTGCTGTAGATGCAACCGTTGCTGCAGCAAAATATTTACTGTATCCCTGTCTTACCATAGGAATAATTAGTATAAGGCCAACTGCAGCAGTTGTTGCAGGACCAGACCCTGAAATAGCGCCCCAGAACATTGCGGTAAGCACAGCAACCATTGCAAGCCCACCAGTCGCTCTTCCCACAAGTAGCTCAAGAAATTTAGCAATCTTTTCTGCAAGGCGCGCCTTATCCATAATCATTCCTGCAAGCACAAAGAACGGTATGGCAAGTAAAGAGAAACTTGCAATACCTGCATAAAAGTTTCGTGAGATCATCACGACTCCCAACTTGTACATAATGATAACAGCTAATGCAGTAGAGCCTAAAGCAACGGCAATAGGGACACCAATAATAAGAAGTATTACAAATGTAAGAAGGAGAACAACCGCAGCGTTCACTTCGTCACCTCCTCAAGTTTTGCAAGTGATTTTCTATGGCCTCTTACGATTCTAATAAATACAAATATGGAAAAGATTGGGATTCCTATATAGTATATCCACATCTGTATGCCTAATGCAGGGGACGTGGAATGATATAACGTTAGCTCTTGATAAATGGTCCTCAGAGTAAACCAATCTACTGTTCCTATAAGAAAAACTGAGAGCACTAAATTTAGCCATACAACAAATTTCTTAACAGGCCTTGGAAATTTTCTAAACAGAGTAACCATACCGAGATGTGCGCCTCTTTCAAAAGCTATGCCCATACCGATTACTGTAACCCAAACAAAAAAGTTCACACCGAATTCTTCAGTAAATGCAATTGAATAGTGGAATAGATATCTTCCCAATACATTTGCAAAGGCAATAATGGCCATTCCAAAGAGTAATAAACCCATTATTATTTCATCTATCTCAAATTTTCTTTTCTTTTTAATATCCATAATTATTTCGCCTCCAATTATAGGTTAGGTGTAACTTCTACTACATCTCCTTCTTTTAAATTATACTTCTTTGCAAGTTTATTATGAAATACAATATTGTCCTCCAGCGAAATTTGTGGACTTATCCGAAGGACGAGCCCATCATACCTGGGAGTCATTGCAACAACAGAATTTATCCGTTTCTTTAATCTTTGTTCCCACTTTCCTACGAGCTCTGCGTCAAGCCACACTACGTATTCATCTTCAAACTCATCTATAAGGCTTTTAGGTGCCATTCCCAGAATCCTGCTCATCCACGTTCCATTCTCACCTTCCAATAGGTTGTGAGCGATTTGCACAGTAAGTTTTACAGGTTCAATAGTTGTGACTTTCTTTACTCCTTTAATCTTGACAAGGGATTTACCTATTAAATCAAAAACAATATCTGCTGTATCAAAATAGGATATATTAAGAGATTCTGCTATCTCTCTTAAACTCCTATCCCCATTAATAAGCGGGATAATTTTTACTGCCTTTCTACTTAAAGATATTTTATCGTTATCAATGGTTGTCTCAAATTGAGGTATTGCATCGATAGAAACAATCTCCTTTTTTATTTTTTTCCACCTTTCAGCAAATTCAGAAAGCTGTATCAGAATTTCATCCCTTGATATATTAATTCTCCTCTCCCTTTTAACAGGAGCTTTATCAAAAACAAAGAAACCATCCGAAACTATTATAATATCTTTTAACGCATCCTGCCCTTCTAACTTTTCAAATGTTGCATCAATAACTTCCCCTTTATTTATAAAAATCGTTCCTGTAACATTTTTTCCTTTTATTGTAAGCTTGCCAGAAGATTTCGTTTTTTCCAAAAGTTGTAACAAATCAAGTATACTAAAATCTTTTAGGTCTCCACTCAACAGTTTGCTCAAGACTACCTCCTAAAGATATGCCCGAAGTGTTAACTTCGGGCATATTAACCAAAATCCTGATTCTATTACTGACCCATATCTTTCTTTGCTTTATTAACCAGATCTACTCCAATTTTTGGTACCCACTTATCAAATACGGGTTTTGTTGCATTGATGAAATCCTGTCTCTCTTTAGGAGTAAGGTTTGTAACAACCATTCCATGGTCCTGTAAATACTTCACATAGTCAGTAATTTCAGGTGTTTCACCAAAGTGCTCTTTGAAATCTTTAAGTGCAGTTCCATCATCAAGACCAAGCCTACATTTATCCTTTTCCCATCTTGCCGATTCAACTGCTGCTTTTTTAATTGCTTGTTGGATATCCGATGGGAATGAATCCCATACCTTTTTGTTCACAGCAACAATAACAGGGTCCACAAGATAATTCCATCTCGTTACATATTTATGATACTGCCATATTTTTACAGGTATAAGGACACCCATTGGATTCTCCTGACCATCAACAACGCCTTGCTGGAAAGCCGTAACGGCATCTCCCCAGGACATACTTGTAGGGTCTGCTCCTAATTGCTTAAAAATGTCTATAAAGATAGGTGAACCAACTACCCTGAATTTAAGTCCTCTAAGGTCTTCAGGCTCCTTGATAGGATGCTTGCTGTTTGTTATCTGCCTGAAACCATTCTCTGCCCAGGCAAGTCCTACCACACCCTTCTTCTCCATTGCTTCAAAAATAGCTTTTCCGGCTTCACCATTTTCAATTGCATCCAGGTTCTTATAGTTGTTGATAAAGAATGGTAGAGAGAATAAATTGCACTCAGGGACAGTAGGAGACCAGTTAATAGTAGAACCCCAAGCAAAGTCAATAACTCCCTGTGACATAAGCTGGAATTCATTTGTCTGTTTACCCTTAAAGAGCTGTCCACCATAATAAACCTTGATGTTGATCTTACCATCTGTATACTTTTTTACCAAATCCGCAAACTTCTGTGCACCTTCACCCCACCAGAACGTAGGGCCAACAACAACACTTAGATTGTACTCCGCTTTTGGAGTAAACGCTGGTTTAGCTGGTTTCTCCTCTGGCTTTTGCGCTGGTTTACAACCAGTTAATCCTGCTGCAAAAACGCCAAGCACAAGTACTACTACAACCAAAATACTTACTGCTTTTTTCATACTTTACCTCCTTATAATATTTTAAATTTTATTAATAAATAACTTTTTATTACATCACACTATAAGCATATATATAATTCAAAATCAAAGAAACTGTTTCTGCCTCTAAAATGTTTCCTTCATCTTGTCAAGATGCAATTCAATGAAACCTGATAGTTCTCCCAAAAAGCGTGCGGCATCCGCACCATCAATAATTCTGTGGTCATATGACAGACTGAACCAGCACATATCTCTCACTGCAAAACTATTATCATCCATTACTTTTACTTCTTTTACTGTTCTACCAACTCCCAATATAGCGACCTCTTTACCGTTCAGAATCGGTGTAAACATATCCGTTCTCATCATCCCAAGATTTGTTATGGTAAAATGAGAGCCTTCCAGATCATCCAGCTCAATCTTATTAGACTTAGCAGCATCTGATATACGCTTCAACTCTTTATTTATCTCTCTTATTCCCATTGCCCCTGTATTTTTAATTACAGGAACAACAAGCCCCTTTTCTGTATCTACAGCAACACCAATATTTATACTGCTAAATTTCTTTACTTTTTCTCCATCAAATAATACGTTAAACTTTGGTAACTTCTTTAACACCTCAGAAACAATCTTCACAAGGATTGCTGTAACAGAAACCTTCTCCTCTTTTTTCCATTCTTCACGTAGCTTCAATAATTCTGTCATATCTATCTTTGTCATATTGGTAACAAGCACTGAATTGTGGTATGATTCAGAGAGGTTTTTTATGATTGTTTTTCTTATTGCTGAAATAGGCTCTTCTGTACCTTCTTCTACGGTAGCTCCGGCTTCTGCAAATGCAAGAACATCCTTTTCAACAATCCTCCCGTTAGGTCCTGTACCTCTAATCTTACGGAGGTCAATACCTTTTTCTTTTGCAAGCCGCTTTGCACGAGGTGATGCTTTGATAAAACTCTCCTCTGCTTTCTGTGCTTCTTTTGCGATTATCTTTTGCGGTTCTTGCACTACTTTTTCCTCTTTTACTACTTCTTCCTCTTTCTTTTCTTCAATCTCCTTTTCTAATTCTGTTTTATTCTCCGCAATATATGCAATTACTTCACCTACTTTCTGCTCTTCCCCCTCTTCTACTACAATCTTTTTCAAGAAGCCATCTACTGGAGAAGGTACATCATTAGTAATTTTTTCTGATTCAACCTCTACAATGGGTTCCCCCTTTTTAACAGGTTCTCCTTCTTTTTTATACCACTTTGATATAGTACCACTTTCCATTGATAAACCAAACTTTGGCATCTTTAATACAAACATCTACATACCTCCAACAACTTTTTTTACAGCTTTTATTACATCATTTTTATCAGGCACAACAAAATCCTGAAGTGGCGGACTGAATGGAATATGAACATTTCTTTCGCCCACTCTAAGAATAGGTGCATCTAAATAGTCAAATGCTTCTTCCTGTACAGTTGCAGCAATCTCTGCACCCCACCCTGCTCTTTTCCAGGTTTCATGTGCTACAACAAGGTGATGCGTCTTCTTTACAGACTCTAAAACCTTCTCTTTATCCCAGGGGACCAATGTACGTAGATCAATTACTTCAACGCTTATTCCTTCTTTTTCAAGTTCTTTTGCTGCCTTCAGGGACTCATGAACCATACGAGATGTTGTCACAACCGTTACATCCTTTCCTTCTTTCTTTACATCTGCCTCTCCAAAGGGAATATAGTATTCTTCTTCAGGCACAGGCCCCTTCAATCCATAAAGCATCTTATGCTCAAAACAGATTACAGGGTCATCTGATCTCAATGCAGTTTTGAATAAACCTTTCATATCGTATGGAGTAGAAGGAATAATTACCTTTATTCCGGGTATATGCATAAATATCGTTTCTATGGACTCAGAATGCTGTGCAGCAGCTGATTTTGAAACACCGTCGGGTCCTCTTAACACAAGATGCAGTTTTGGTTGTCCTCCAGTCATATACCTAAATTTCATTATCTGGTTTGCAATAGAAGTCATCCCAGTGAAAATAAAGTCTGCAAAATGAAATTCTGCAACAGGTCGCATACCTGCAAGTGCAGCACCCAGAGCCGAACCAAAGATTACTTCCTCTGAGATTGGTGTATCAATTATTCTATCAGGGAATTTACCTAAAAGAGATTTATATGCACCAAATATGCCACCCTGTTTTGCTATATCTTCGCCGTACGTAAAAATCGTAGGGTCCTTACTCATTTCTTCATACATTGCTTCTCCAAGAGCTTCTGAAAATGTAATCTCTCTCATCCTATACCTCCTTAATAATCATAGCCTGTGTCATCAACAAACAGGTCAGTCAGTGCCTCTTCGGGGGCAGGGTATGGAGCATTCCGTCCAAACTCTACAGCTTCTTTTATCTCTTCTTCTGCCTCTTTCCATATTGTTTCCTTTTCAGAGTCCGTAATTTTTCCCATCTCTTTCAACTGTTTTTCAAACCTACCTATCGGTTCTTTTGCCCAGTGCTCCTCTACCTCTTTCTCTTTTCTGTACAATGTAGGGTCACCAACAAAATGCCCTTTTATTCTGTATGTCTTTGCCTCAATTAGGGTCGGGCCACCTCCATTCCGAGCTCTTTCTACTGCCTCTTTTACTGTTTCATACACTTTAAGAACATCGTTTCCATCAATAGTAACACCAGGTATACTATACCCAATTGCCCTATCTGAAACGTTCTCTACAGAGGTTGTCTCCTGTACACGTTCTGTAGATGCAAACTGGTTATTTTCATTAAGGAAAATTACGGGCAATTTATAGATAGAGCACCAATTTAGAGCCTCATGAAATGCACCTCTATTTGATGCGCCATCACCAAAGAATGCCACAACAACCTGGTCTGTTTTCTTCAGTTTTATTGCCATACCAGCTCCAGCTGCAATAGGAAGCCCTCCTGCAACTTCACCGTTTGCTCCTAATACCCCAATAGACAGGTCAGCAATGTGCATTGAGCCACCTTTACCTTTGCAGTAACCTGCTTTTTTCCCGTAGAGTTCTGCCATCATCTTCTTTGTATCTGCACCTTTTGCAATCATATGTCCGTGTCCTCTGTGCGTAGAAGTAATATAGTCATCCTGCCTGAGGTTTGCCATTGTACCTGTTGCGATAGCTTCTTCTCCAATGTAAAGATGGATAAAACCAGGAAGTTCACCCTGCAAAAATAGTTCTTCGGCAGTTTTTTCAAACGTTCGTATCCGCACCATTGTACGATACAAACCCTGCAAGAACTCTTTTGTATACTCCATATTCACCTCCAATTTTCTTTTCCACTTAATATGCGCAAAAATCGTGCCAGAATGAAAAAGATACTTAAGATAGAGGTTTTGTAAGTGTTATTGAGAAAATTGATGTAAAAAGTGTAAATTATTTTAACACAGTGTAAACTGTTAAGAAATGTTATATTTTTTAAGAAGTTTATACAGTGTAGGACGTGAAATGTTCAGCTTATTTGCTGCAAGGGAAATATTATGGTTTGTCTCCAAAAGTATCTTTTCTATGAGTCTTTTTTTCATTGTGTCCATTGGTGAAATATCCTCTGCTTTACTTGCTACAATGGTTTCCGGGAGATATTCCTTCTTTAATACATTCCCTTCTGCTATATTCATTGCTCTTTCTACAATATTCTCAAGCTCTCTTACATTCCCAGGAAAATCATAATCCATTAACGGAGCGATGAATGATTCATCCACTCTCTTTACATCTTTATGTAAAATAGTGTTAAATTTTTTAACAAAATGATCAACAAGCAGAGGAATATCTTCTCTTCTCTCTCTGAGAGGCGGAATGTTAATCTGTATTACATTAAGTCTATAATAGAGGTCTTTCCTGAATTCTCCATGTTCCATAAATTTGTTGAGCTCCTTGTTTGTAGCGGCGATAACCCGCACATCTACTTTCAAAGATCTTGTTCCACCGATACGAGTGATAACTCTATCTTCCAATACTCTGAGAAGCTTCGTCTGTATTGCAAGAGGTAGCTCCCCTATTTCATCAAGAAAGATTGTCCCGTGGTCTGCAAGCTCAAACTTTCCTGGTCGCCCTCTTTTATCTGCATCTGTAAATGAACCAGGTTCATAACCAAATAGTTCACTCTCGGCAAGGTCTCTTGGCACTGCTCCACAGTTCAATGCAACAAATGGGCCTTTAGAGCGGTTACTTTCAAAGTGTATTGCCTGTGCAAACATTTCTTTGCCTGTACCTGTTTCACCTGAAATGAGTACAGAGGAATTAGATTTTGCAGCAATTTTTGCTATACGAATAGCCTCTTTTAGCTTTTTGCTCTTCCCTATAATGTCCTGAAAGGTAAAACGTGCTTCTGCACCGATGTATGATGTAACGAATTTTCTTACTCTGCTTATCTCTCTAAAAGTATCAACTACGCCTGCAAAGTTACCATCTTTATCCCTTATAACTGCTGCAGTTTTAATAAAATGAAGAATGCCCCTTGAAGGGCTATCTATAATAAACTCTTTATCCACGTATCCTTTATGAGTTTTAAAGACGGACAATATTACAGGTGTAAAATCAACAATTTCCGATACGTCTTTACCTATGGCATTTTTCTTATTTATATGCAGAATATCAGCTCCGCTACTGTTAATGTAAACAACACGGGCATCTTTATCCAGCAGAAGTATACCGTCTTTGTTACCTTCTCCTATAACCTCAATATATTTTTTGGAGAGCTCTACCCTATTCAGGGCATTTTTTAAGTTTGCCTCATTTTCTACTGCATGTGCTAATGCAGAAATAATACCTTTAGCATAACGGGGATAATATTTAGAGAGTGAAGAAAGGCTCATAATTCCTACAAGTTCACCTTTTTCATTTCTTACTGGTGAGGCAGTGCAGGACCAATCCTTGAATATTTTATCTGTATGGGCGCTTCCTTTTACTTCTACTGTACGATTCTGTTCAATACATAAAGATATAGCAGTTTTGCCAAAGAGTTCCTTAGAAACAACGAGCCCTTCACTTATAAAAGGATCCATTTTGTTTCCCATAAGAAGAAGAACAACGTTATCTTTGTCTATATAGGAAACAGTAAAAGGACTATTTGGGCCAAGAAAATCTTCAAACAGACCCTTTGCGATAAGAAGGTATAAGAAATTCTGTGCTTTTCTTCTCTGTAGCTCTTCTTTTGAAATAAATTTTTTACTTATCTTTGTGCTATTCATTTATTTAAATGATAGCACAAAATATTTTTTTCTCAAAAAGTTTGAGCAGGAAATTAATGCTCTTTCTTCCTTACAATGAGTTTTACTCCCTCTACTCTTTCTATAACCACTCTTTCCTTTTTGTGGATAATCCTATCATCAGCGCTTAGAGCAGTCCATCTTTTTCCTTCTATTTCAACTTCTCCTTTGCCTTCTATGTTGTTTATTTCCTTAGTTACAATGCCTACTTTTCCTATAATGCTATCTATATTTGTTTTTGGAGCTTTCTTCAGTATGTGAAATTTCTTTTTTAAAATAAATTCAGACAAAAGAATGAAAATGATAGAGGTAATTGCAAAGATATACATTTGAACCGCAAAACTTCCTCCCAGTAGTTTTACTATCAATGCGCAAACAGCCCCGGCAGCAAACCATATTGAAAAAAATGAAGTGGTTAGTGCTTCAGCTATCAAGGAAACTACAATCATAACTATCCAAAATTGTATCGGTGTCATTTTTGCCTCCTTCAATCTATTTATATTTTAGCACTTTTGCTCATAATAGAAAATAGGGGAATTGAATCACTCTATAAATTTGTCATAATTATTTCATTATTCTGTTTTAAGATTTTTGCAACTTTTATTTTTGAAATTATGGCATAATATCAATATAAACTGCCAGAAATTGCACTTATTACTATTTGACAAAAATTGTTTTTTTGGATATAATTAATGCAAGTGGAGGTGATAGTATGAAAACTGCTAAAGAAGTAGAAAGCTTTCTGAACAAAAGGCCTGTAAAAGCTTTTTTGCGTTACCTCAGCAAAAAGGACAAGAATGGTAAAAGCATTATTTATAATGTATTTGATAGTTATGTTGATCCTCATTTTCCTGTTGGTAAAAGAATCCTCTATGCTCCTTTTTACTTATTTGTGCTATTTATGAGAAAGAAATTGAATCTTAGCAGAGAGGATTTTAGAGAAAAAATAGTGGATATGAGGCCTACGGTCATTGCGGTAAATAATCTTGCAAGGAGTGTAGGGCATTGGGGCGTTACAAGGCCACAGAATTTTTATTCTCCTCTTCTTATTGTATGGAACTTTACCAACGGTTGCAACCTGAAGTGTAAACATTGCTATCAAAATGCAGGTACACCATGGCCCGATGAGCTAACTCTGCAGGAAAAACTTAAAGCAGTGGACCAAATGGCAGAGGAAGATGTGCCTACTCTGGCAATATCTGGAGGGGAGCCATACACATCAAAAGACCTTTTTAAGGTTACTCGTTATGCGCACGACAAGGGAATGCATGTTTCCATAGCCACAAACGGTACGTTCCTCTCTCTTCCTGGGTTGGCAGAAAAAACAAAAGAAGCAGGTGTTAACTATGTTGAAATCAGCCTTGATAGTGTTAATCCTGAAGTACACGATGAATTCAGAGGTGTAAAGGGTGCATGGGAAATGACTGTTAAAGGCATTAAGAATGCTGTTAAGGTAAAAGGTTTAAAGGTTGGTATTGCCACAACAGCAACAAAATATAATGTGCAGGAGATAGAAGATCTATATAAATTTTCAGTAGATATAGGTGCAGATAAATTCTTCATTTTTAATTTTATTCCGGTGGGAAGAGGCAAAGAAATCATAGATATGGATCCCACCCCTGAGGATAGAGAAAAAATAATGGGAATACTGTACAAGCATCTCACTGAGGGAAAGATTGATGTATTCTCTACTGCACCGGAGTTTGGTATGTATTGTGTAAGAGAAAATCCTTTAGGTCCTGTAGTTACAAGTCATTACAGTGCTACAAGCGGCAAGTTTGCAAGAGATGGTGCAGAATTTATCGGAGGATGTGGAGCAGGCAGAGCATATTTTGCACTCCAGCCAAATGGAGATGTTACTCCCTGCGTATTTATGCCGACACTTGTAGTGGGGAACATAAGGAAAACCCCGCTTGGAAAGATATGGAGAGATTCAAAAGTATTACAGGATCTGAGGAATAGGGATAAGTTAGAAGAGCATTGCAAGAGCTGTGAATTCCGTGCAGTATGTGGAGGATGCAGAGCGAGAGCCTATGCATACTATGGAGATTATCTTGCGCCTGACCCAGGATGCATCTATAACAAGGACTATTGGGATAAGCTTGTAGAAAGCAGTAAGAAAGAGTTTGCAGTACATCACTAATTACATTTCATTACTTAATGTAGCAGTAAAGAGGGTAATTTATACCCTCTTTACTATAATGCTCTTTAATTTTTCTACCGTTTCTTTGAGCCTATTTCTCAAAGGTATGCCGTCATTTGTCGTTACATCATCGGCATTTTCGAAAACTACATAAGGCACGTTTATCCCTTTAATTTTGATGAATTCCTGATTCTCTCCTCTAAATTCATCCCAATCAATTTCTTTATAGAGCTTTATTAATTTTTCATCCGTTAAGGAATGATGCAGGATGCTGTCAGGACGTGATGGATCACGCCTTCTCCTGTTTTTCCTTAAAGACTCCTCAAACGGTACGTTAACATAGATAATAGCGCCTCGTTTAAGCAATTCTTCTGAAACATGACGGAATGCTTCTCTGTATCCTCCGTGCTCTTTGCCCCTTGAGAATTCTACAAGTGCAGTATACTCTTCTAAATAGTTGGGTATATCCCTTATATGCTTTTCATATTCAAGGGAAATTCTTTCAATGAGAAGATTCCATAGATACTGGTATTTAAAGTAACCATCTTCCGTTGTATGGAGCCTTGGCTTGTGCAATTTGTTTGCAAGGATATCATCCTCTTCATACCAGGTCCATAGCATTGGGAAGTCATCAATTTCATCAATCTTCCCTATGTAGAATTCCTTTTTTCTCTCTGTGTCTGAAAGCTTCAAAAGGAAATCAATAATTTCAGATTTCCCTGCTGCAGGCCTTCCCAATAAAAAAATTACATCAAATTTATCCATATACTACCTCCATAGAAAATTACAAAGAATTATACCATAATCTGCTCATTCTGCAATAAGTTTATTTCCTATTGTATACCGGGCAGATATCCTTAAACTCACAGCTTGCACAGGAACCATTGGGTTTTGGATAAAATTCTTTCCTCATTATTGCTTCACCAACTTGAATGATCTTGTTCTTCCCTTTTTCTACCATTTCATCTGAAATATCAAACTTCACCTTTTTATTATAATTTACAAAGTATAGAAAAACGTTATCTATTTTTTCAAGGTGCAATGATTCCTTTGCGCCAACATAATAAACAACGGGCTGCAAGAGTTCAGTTATTTTAAAGAAGCGTGGGAGAAGTCTATTTGTCTTGTAGTCAATAATTGTGTAGCCGTTATTTGTATAATCTATTCTATCAATTCTTCCTATTACTTTGAACTTGTCCAGATGAAAGGAGAATGATTGTTCTACAAGATAAGCTGGCCGAAAGCCAAATATCGTCTCCTGATATAATCTTTTAAGGATTTTTAATGCTTTTTCCTTTGCTTTTTGTTCCTCTCTCTTTGTTGCATAACCAGAGGAAATCCAATGCTCATCCAACAGACTGAGCATATATTCAAATGGTGGCTTTTTCATATTGATGAAATTTTTCTCTGGATGATAAAAGATTTCAAGTACTTTGTGTATGGAACTTCCAAAGCTAAAATAGCTGTGCTCCTTTACAGGAAGCTTATCAATATAGATAAACTTGTAGCGCAATGGACATTTAATGTATGTTGCAACACGGGAGTAACTCAAATGGAATTCTGTATCTTTTTCCACAGTCTCCATACCTGCTCCTTTGTATAAGCAAAATTTTTGCTATTATCAATTACAGCATTTGCTTTTTTAATCTTTTCTTTGATATCCATCTGTGATTCTATTCGTTTCAGAGCTTCATCTCTTCCAATCTGTTCCCTCTTTATCAGTCTTTTTATTTGCAGTTCCTTCGGTATATACACAACCCATACCTCTTGCGCAAACTTCTCCCATTTTGCTTCAAAGAGAATTGCTGCATCTATAACGAGTATTTTTACTCCCTGTTTTTTCTTTTCATTAATGATCTTTTTAAGTCTTTCTGTCATTACAGGGATCATAATCTTATTGAGTTTCTTCAGTTCATTTTTATCAGAGAAAACAATCTCTCCCAATTTTTTTCTCATCAATTTATTATCCTTAACAACGCTTTCTCCGAAAGTCTTCTTAATCTCATCCAAAACCGTTACATTATGTGATTGTATCTCTTTTGCAACTCTATCCATATCTATTACGCAAGCACCCCATTCTTTAAGGAGCGCTGCAACGGCACTTTTACCAGAAGCAATGTTTCCTGTGAGCCCTATAATAATCATCCTTTTGCTTCTTTTAAGTTTCTCCCAGATTTAATATTTACCTTAAGCGGTACGTTCATAGGATAAGCAGACTCCATCTCTTTTCTCATTGTTTCCTTCATTTCATCAATACTATTCTCTTTTACTTCACAGACTAATTCATCATGAATCTGAAGTATAATATGGTTACCACTGTTCTTTATTTTGTTAAATAGTTTTATCATTGCAATCTTTATGATATCTGCTGCACTCCCCTGAATTGGTGTATTTATTGCAATTCTTTTTGCTTCTTCCTTATTTAAGTCTGAAACTTTCCTTCTTCTTCCCAGTATTGTCCGTGTCTCTCCTGTTTCCTGTGCTTTTTCTATGAGACTTTCGATAAACCCGCGCACGGTAGGGAATTGTGCAAAATATCTATCAATGTAACTCTCTGCTTCTTCCCTTGAGCAACCAAGCTGTGCAGCGACCCCATATGAAGACATTCCATATATGATACCAAAATTTAAAATCTTTGCTCTTCTTCTCATCTCTTTTGTTACATCCTTTTCTTTTACGTTAAATACAAGAGAAGCTGTACGGGTATGTATATCCATATTATTTTTGAATGCTTCGATGAGTTTACTATCTTTAGATAGATGAGCAAGCACTCGTAGCTCAATCTGCGAGTAATCCGCACTGAGCAAAAGATGCCCCTCTGAAGAGACAAAACCTGCCCTTATCTTTTCTCCCCATTCGGTTCTTGCAGGAATATTTTGCAGATTAGGATTTGAGCTCCGCAATCTTCCCGTGCTTGTCCCTAACTGATGAAAAGTTGCATGTAAACGAAGGTCTTCCTTTGACACAAGCTTTGGCAGTGCTTCAATATATCCTGAACGTAACTTTGAAAGATGCCTGTACTGTAGTATAAGGGGAACGATAGGATGAGCATTAATAAGTCCTGATAATGCTGCACTGCTTGTGGAATAACCTGTTTTTCCTTTTTTTGATGGTGTTAAACCTAAATTATCATACAACACTGCTGCAAGCTGTTTAGAGGAAAGGATATTAAAGGAAATATGAGCAAGCTCATATATTTTGCTTTCAAGCTTTTCAATTTCTTTATCAATGTCTTTTTTTAGTTGCTTAAAATACGTCGTATCTATTTTTACGCCCACAAGTTCCATATCGGCAAGCACTTCGGAGAGAGGTTTTTCCAATTCATTATAGATTTTTAATAATCCTTCTTCTTCAAGCCTTTTTTCTTCAATATATGAAAGTTGAATTGCATATTTTGCATTTGACGTTAAAGATTCGTCACTGTAGGGAACAGAAAAAAATTTACAGAGTTTCTCGGCAGAATAACTTCTTAATTCGGGATTGATGAGATATCCTGCAAGTGCCACATCCAGATGGATGTTATTGAGCTTTATTCCGTAGTAACGAGATACTTTATAAAGCTCTTTCAAATTAAAAACTTCCTTCTGCTTATCATTTTCCAGTGTCTTTTTTAGAATATCCATTGCATTAGCATTAGTGAAAAGCTCTCCACCTACATTAAATTCTTTTACCTCTTTATTCGTTGCAATGGCAAATCTTTTTACTTTACCATTTTCTTCTTGAAAGGATAATCCTATTCTATCGTCTTCTTTTATGGATATGTAGTCACTTTCCAATCCGAATTCCTTAAAAAGGCTATTGAATTCAAAGCGACTTAAAATATCCTTTACTTTTTTCTTGTCAAATGCTTTTAGTCGCATTTCATCAATAGTAAAATGAATTGGTACGTCAAGTATCAACGTGCAGAGGCTTTTTCCAAAGATGATCTGGTCTTTGTACTGTTCAAGTAGTTTGCCCTTTTTAATTTCTGAAAGATGCGCAAAAATATTTTCTATGTTACCATATTTAGACAGGAGCATTGCTGCAGTTTTCGGACCTATGCCAGGAACACCAGGGATATTGTCAGAAGGGTCCCCACACAATGCTTTATAATCAGGAATCTGGTTAGGATATATACCTAACTTTTCTTTTAGCTTTTTACCGTCCAGCTCTTCAATCGTTGTAACACCCTTTTTTGTTACTTTTACCTTTATCTTTGGAGATATGAGTTGAGTAAGGTCCATATCACCTGAAATGATGATTGTTTCTATCCCTTTCTTTTCAGAAGCTTTTGCTATTGTCCCTATGATGTCATCCGCCTCATATCCATCCATCTCATACACTTTTATATTTAATGCCTCAAGCAGTTCGTGTATTGTTCCAAACTGTGGGGATAGTTCGTCTGGCATAGGTGGGCGTTGTGCTTTGTATTCTTTGTACTGTCTCTTCCTCTTTGTAGGTGCTCTTCTATCAAATGCAACAGCAAGATACTGAGGCTTTTCATCTTTTAATACACGGAGAAGCATTCTTAAGAAACCATACAGAGCACCTGTAGGCTCATTATTCTTCGTGACAAAGTGAGGCAATGCATAAAAAGCTCTGTACAGTATGCTACTTCCATCAATCAACACAATTTTTTCCATTATATCACCCTCTTTACACTATACTAATATGTACAAATTTTTCCAAATTTTAATCTGTCTACATATGAATCTTTTGGAAGATATATTACATCTGCATAAGGCACATTACTTATATGAAACCTTTTGCCTAACAGTAAAAATGTTCTTTTGTTATGCGTTAATAACAGTGCGAAATGCCCATTTTTATCATCTATAAAATTGAAATCTATATTATTAAAATGCAATACCTCTTTCTCTGAAACAGTAATAATACGTGCATTATCTCTGTTTAAATGTATAAATTCTTCCTGTAACTTGCTTTGAGAGTCTGGAAGTACAACATTTTTTACGATTCCCTGCGCTATAAGTTTTGCACTGCTTGATTCCTTATCCTTAAAAGCTCCATCAAAAATCATAAGATCTATTCTGTTTATTCCTCTTCTTTTCAGTTCCGTTTGTATCGTGTATAGGTCCTTTTCCTCTGTCTTTGCTATGGTAGGTGATGTTACGTATACAGTTTTGTTGCCTGATTGGATGATGAAACCATCTTCGCCTGAAAGTGCAAGAGGTGTAATACAAAAAGAAGGTTTCATTATAAGTGGCGTCATAATAATTAGAAAAAGAGGAATGAAGACAAAATTTTTCCATTTCTTCTCTTTATTGTATCCAAAAATGAGGAAACCTATTGTAATAAAATAGATTATTACAAATATCCCTCTGAATTGTACATTTACAGATGCAAAAGGAAGATGTGAAAAGAATTTTACAGTATTAAACAGGATGGAGAAAAAGAAATTCGTTACAGGCGCAAAAAGCATTGCTAATTTAAAGTTTAAGACGATGAAGATAAGCTGAATAACACCTACAGGGACAAGAATATACATAAAAGGAATGATAAGAAGATTTGAAAAAATAGAAACAAGGGAAACAGAATGAAAGTAGTATGCAAAAATAGGGAAAAGCAAAAGCTGTACAGAAATTACCTCTGAAAGCATCCTGAGAACAAAATTCTCTGGCAGATGCTCATAGATAAGCGGTGCTATAACAAGTAATGAGAGAATGGCAAGAAACGAGAGTTGAAAACTCACAGAGAAGAGTGCAATGGGATTAATGAGTAGTATAATAAGAGCTGCAAAGCAAAGCGTATTGATCGGGATAGGTTCTCTTCCTGTCATTTTTGCAAGCATTCCTGCCCCATACATTATGAATGCACGTAGAGCAGAAGCTTTGAAACCAATAAGAAATAAGAAAAATAAAAGGATAATAAAAGAAATTTGAGAAGCAAATGGTGTAAACGACTTTAAAAAAGTATAAGAAGTTTCTCCCAATATACCAAAGTGCAATCCTGATATGGCAAATATATGTGCAGTACCTGTATCCCTGAACGGCAATTTTTCACTTGCATCAAGAGAAGAAATACCTGCTATAGAAGAAAGGAAAAGGAAAGCTTCCTCGCTTTTCATAGAGAGAAGCGCTCTATCTTCTATCCTGCTACGGAGTTTTGATAAAAAATTGAACAAGCGGTAACTTTTTTGTACGGAGATTTTTTCACCAAAGATAGTATAATCGTATCCTGTGAATCTTTGCAAACTATTTTGAAGATTGTTTTTATAAATTGTTCCTCTCAGCGTAATTGAACTGTAAGGAGGAGGCATTTTTTCTGCATATACTCTTGCCCTGCCTGAGAATACCTGCCCTTGAATAGAGAGATGTGAAATGATAAAGCTATTTGGTTTATACGTATCCTGCGAAAAACCCTGTACAGTCCCTTTAATTTCCTGTTCCTTTTTTAATAAAGAGAGAGGGATTTTTGAATATGTAAAAGGCTTTAAAGATAGACCTGTCGTAAAAATTGACAGAACAAAAAATAAAATGATAAGGATTGCATACTTCTTTTTAAGAACCGCAAGGAGAAGAACAGAAGGCAAAATGATGAATAAAATGATAAAATTCTTATAAAAAAATGCAAATCCTGAAAAAATCCCTGATATTTCCCCGAGCAGAGCAAACAGTGCGGGCATTTACTAAACCGTGATGAGAGCTTCTATCTTTTCAAATGTCTTTTCTCCAATTCCAGAGACATTGGTAATATCATGGGTGCTTTTAAATGCTCCGTGCGTTTTTCTATATTGAATAATTGCATTACCCTTTACCTCTCCGATGCCAGGGAGCGTTTCCAATTCTGTAAGAGAAGCAGTGTTTATATTTATCTTTCCATTATTTTTGCTACTACTTGTGGATGAAGGAGCTATATTTGATTGTTTTGTTGGTACAACAATTTCTTCACCGTCCTGCACTTTTTGAGCAAGGTTTATTGCTACAAGGTCTGCATCTTTAGTTGCCCCACCTGCTTTTTCTATAGCATCCTTCACAATACTACCCACAGGCAGTTTATAGACATCGCTTTTTTTCACTGCACCTGCTACGTAAACAGTAACATCCTTTGGAGTGTCATCCTTTATCTCTACTGTCTCTTTGGTTGTCACAACAGGCGTTGAGTTTGAAGATTGTACTTTTGCAGCTCCTTTCCCTGCTATCATCCCCGCACCAAAAGCAATAAAACTCACAAGAACAACAATAACAATCCACTGTTTCAATGAGAAATTCATTTTAACCTCCTCGCATAATATTCAATGGTTTTTTCTTGCATACTGCAGTTTAATACAGAAAACTTTCCTGTCAAACCTTCTCTCAAAATTTCACTTTTTCTCATACTCGTAAATTAAGCCTTCCAAATATTTTAAAACATTTCACTTCTAAAAGCAAGAGAATTTATATAACGTTTGCAAATAAAAGAAGTTGCCAAGGGCGATTTGGGGGAATCCTTGATTTCTCTTTTTTATCCGTTGTTACATTAATTAGCATTTTCATTATTTTGTTATCATCAATACCTTAGTAACTGCTGTATAGGTCTTCCTTTTAAAAGTAAAAATGATTTCATCTTTCTTTGAAACTGATTCCCTATCAAAGAAATTGTCAATTTTCCGGAATACAAGAGTAAAGTCTCTCTTTAGTTCCCAACTTCTTTCAGGGTTATCTTTATCTAACAAGACAACAAACAATCGGTTATCAGCTCCAAATCTCTGAGCACCTTGATTCTCGTACATCCATACTGCTAAGCGAGAAGGATTTCTTACAGCATCAATTGGGTCATATTCACGTGGTAGATAGGTTACTTTTAAATCAAATGGTTGCCCATCAAAAAAAATATCAATTCCTTTTATGTTTTTGATGGTAGGAATTACCTTTGGATGAGTGCTTATGTGGTCTTCAATCAATACTGTTGTCCAATGATTAAACCAGGTGCATATTACATAATTTGTTACATCACCCTGTAGTTTGGCTTTAACATTATTTATTAAGTCTTCATATCTTACAATCTTTCTCACATATTCAGTTTGTATCTTTTGATCTAACTGTCCCTGAACCACACCCCAAGAAAAAGTTTTTACCTTCCCTAACTCTTTCTTTAAATCCTCATCAGAAATGATTGTTCTCCTTTTTTGGATTGTCTCTGTGTATTTTTGCTTGATAAATGTATCGATTATTTTCTCGTCTCCCTGACTTTTCAATATTCTCTTAATTATTTCAGTTGCTGAGCCTTTATTGGAAAGTCCTAAATTTGACGCAAGTATTCTTAATTGTGGTGCTTTGATACAACCCAATTTTAGATTCAAAACCTCTTTTTGACTCAATAATGGCATAAACGATCCCCCCTATTTTTTCTTAAAAAGCATAATGTATTCATGTTTAAAAATATAGAATCCACCAGCTAACGCTCTGTATCGCCAGAGTTCCTTCTGATTTCTCTTTCCTCTTGTTTCTTCGAAGTTCTTTACAATAATACTTTTTAATAAATATCCTCTTTTTAACACCTCCTGCATACAATAGAATCCTAAAGGTATCCATTCCCCTTTAGAGTATTTATCTCCTATCACAAGTACAAAATATCTTCCTTTCTCTAAAAAGGGGGTTGTATTATCAACAACCTCACCAAACATCTTTAAAAATTCTTTGGTATTCTTTGCATTTGAAAGATCTCTTTCATCTTTTGAAAACTTAATAATATCATGGTATGGAGGATGCATAATAAGAAGTTGGACTTGTTCTATTCTGTATTTATCTAAAATCGCTTTTATATCTACCGTTCTGCTATCATCGGTTATTATTTCAGTAGTTACATTATACTTGTTATATTCCTTTTTTACTGATACATCTGCTTTTTGAGCAACATCAGGATTCAATTCTATCCCAATACCGTTTCTTCCCAATCTTCTACACTCAATTAATGTAGTTCCAGAGCCAACGAAGGGATCTAAAACCCAGTCTCCTCTTTTAGTGTATCTTAACATCATTTGATGAGGAATTTGAGGGATAAAATTGCCCCAATACCAACCAATATGAGCACCAGAAGTGTCCCTTTTATCAAATATCCAAAGGCTGTCGGTTATAATTTCATCGTACTCTTTCCATCGGTGAAGATTTATGTCATTGATTTTACTGGTCTTAACTTTTTGGACACTGTTCGTTAATCTTTTTATATAATATTTTGCTCTTTCCAATGTTCTTGCTTCCAAGATCTGATTCAATTCAGAAGTTAGAACATCTCTGCGTAAAGAAACCGTATCGCCGTTTGGGACTATATTTAAAAGCCCTTCTCGGTCACTTTTAGGGAACCTCACAATTTTCTTTAAAGCAATAATTCTATTTTTAATCGAGGTTAAATTGCCCAAATTATTTATCTCTTCTAAAACTTGAATAAGTTTTTCTTTGTTAAATACCACCGCTCCATAGGATAAAGGAGGCGCTTCCAAATCTTTGAAAAGTCTTTCCATAATTTTCATTCTCCTATTTATCTTGAAATTGCCATTATGTATCTTAAAATAACCGCTATTGGTTGCTTATACCTTTTTCAATAATAGTATTTAATGAATCCTTTATCCTCCAAATATCCTTCCCGCTTATACAAATCCTAAATTCAATGGTTTTTTCTTGCATATTATAATTTAATACAAAAAACTTTCCTGTCAAACATTTTTAAATATTTTAAAGCATTTCACTTCCAAAAGCAAGGGAATTTATATAATGTTTTGCGGATAAAAGAAATTGCCGAAGGCAATTTGAGTGAAGCACAGCAAAGCCACATATCCACCTGTTAGCATACCCGAGTAAAGCGAGGGCAGCAAGGGTAATTCGCCTGATGTTGGTATATCCGAACTCAAATTTATATATCCCCCATTCGGCATTATATCCGAAGTAGTTGCATTCCAAATTACTTTTAAACGTATCTCCACCTTTTATTGTAAGCCTCCTTTTCTTTCATTATATCCTCTTATCAGAGATTTCCAACTACACTTTGACACTTATAGTATCAAAAAATGTTAAAAAGAGAGAGTATTAATAAGTTTTTGAAGTTCGTTTATCACTTTTAAATCAGTTTAAGTTGCTTCATTTATATTCATAATTTATTCTCCAGAAATTAAATTTTTAGTAATTTCTATCAATTTATCTTTTTCCTTAAGATCACTTATAGCAATCAAAAGGCATAAGGTTGTTAAGGCATTATCGTTGAATTTTCTTTCTCCATCTTTTCTAAAGAGATAATTTGATTTTTCCAGAAAATAGATAAAAAGCATAGCCCCTATCCTTTTATTTCCATCAACAAAGGGATGGTCTTTTATAATAAAATACAAAAGGTGCGATGCTTTATCTTCAATTGTAGAATATAGATCTTTACCACCAAAAGTCTGATAAATATTTTTTAGCTACTTCAAGTTTATTCTCCTGCTCTCTTCCAAAAAGTTCGCTTGCTTCCTTTTTAGCAATAAGCTCCGTTTTTAATTGGGAGATTAATTTCTTTGCTGTTTTATAAGCAAGTCGGAATTTAGTTTCTTTTCCTTTTACCTTTTTAATTTCTCCTGTATCATATTCATTTAACAGAGTTAAAGTATGAGCATAGGTAGAGAGAAATTTAAGTATTTCTTTTTCTTGACCAGCAATAACTGGATGAGCAATTTTCTCTTCTAATAACTTTATTGTTTCCTGGAGATTTTTTAGTCTATTTTGAGAAGAAATAAGTCTTTTTTCATTGATCACATAACCTTTTGTAAGATAATTTTTTAGCACTTTTGTTGCCCAAATTCTGAACTGAGTAGCACGAAAAGAGTTGACTCTGTAACCAACAGCAATAATCACATCAAGATTGAAATAAGTAAGTTTTCTTTTTATCTTCCTTTTCCCCTCAATTTGAACTGTTTCCATTTTGGAAACAGTTGAATTTCTATCTAATTCACCAGAAGAAAAGATATTCTTAATGTGTTTTGATATTGCTGCTTTTTGAACACCAAAAAGATATGCAATCTGATTCAAAGTAAGCCAGATAGTCTCCCTATCTAACTTCACTTCCACCTCAATATCTCCACCTTTGGGTTTATAGATAAGAATTTGGTTTTTTATTTGCTTTTGGTTAGGCATAGTTATTGTCCTGTTTTATTTATA